>CACYCQ010000368.1:0-5674 GCA_902772995.1 uncultured Eubacteriales bacterium | reverse complement strand
CCATTTGCACAATCCCCACCGTCCAGAGCACAAGTCCAAAGAGGGGGCATGCGAGAAATACCGCGCAGGCGCACAGGGGAAGAAACAGTTTTCGCTTTGCCTGAAAGCACGCAGGAATGAGACACAGAAATGCCAGCGCCGCGGTTTCATCGAACGCGGCGTTTTCATACACGGCGGTCACTCTCCATGGCATCAGGAGGAAGATCAGCATCGCAAGGGTCGCTTCCTTCCTTCCCGCACCGGATTCCCTTGCCAGCACCCAGACCGCTCCCGCGCTGAAGAGGCTCAGGGAGATCGTCCAGAGGTTCAGCATATACGCCGCACTGGCACCTGCCAGCCTCGCAAGTGCCAAAGGAAGGAGCAGAATGTCCGGGCGAAACACCGAAATGCATGTCCCGAAGGGGCTGTCCGTCCAGTGTGAAATCCATTCCGGAAATCTTCCGCCGCGGATCGCATCGGCCAGCGCATCCAGTCTGGCCAGCTGTCTCATCCCGTTGCCGGATTCTCCGATGACGGCGCCATCCCTCAGCGAGGGAGCCAGGGCAACAAACAGCACCCCGGACAGGATGCACAGCAGCGCGATGCGCCGCCGGTTCATCCACCCTCTCCGGCACCCCGCCAGAAAAACAGCGCCCGCGAGGGCAAGCAGGAAAACCGTGATGGTGTTGTCCTTCAAAGGCGGGGTGTACAGCCGAAGGAACAAAAGCGCAAGATGGGTTCCCGAGCGGAAATCGACTTCAACCTTCAGATCGACGCCCTGCTCCATCACCCGGAAAACGAATTCCCCCTCTTCCTCCCCTTCCTTCATCACCAGTTCTGAAGGTTCAATCCGTGCACCGTTTCCAAAGCTCAGCAGGAATGCATTCTCGCCGTCCGCGTAATCGCTCCATTTGAGCCGGTACTCGCCCGGGTCCAGGTTGAAATGCGGCCCGTCCGAGGGAAAGATGCCGTAGCTCCCTCCCTCGGAAATCTCCGATTCCTTTCCCGCAGGAAAGCTCATGGACTCCGTATCAAAGTTGATGAACACCTTTTCCCGGTCCCATATTCCCAGAAGGCAGCTGAGCAGCGCGGCACCGATCAGAAATGCGGGCAGAAGGAAGATCAAACGTCGCCTGTTGATAAGCCCGCCCCCCTTCTTCTTTTCAAAACGGCATAAACTGCGGCTCCGAGCCACCCGAGGCATGAGATCCCGTCGCAGATGCGCCAGATGCTCTTTCCCGCAAACCAGACCTTGAGTTTTCCGGAGGAATGCTCCGGCACCCTCACCTCGATGCGTCCCTGTTCTCCCTGCAGGACCGGCAGGCGCTCCCCGTCCATTTGGGCGGCATAGCCGTCAAAGGCAAACAGCGGAAGGCTGATGACCCCTCCCTCAGGAGCCGTGACGTTCATCTCCATCTGCGGGCCTTTTTTCCTGGCGTCCTCAACCCTGGCGCTTCCTGTGACCCGGATTGACTCATCTTCCGTCCAGCCGCCCTCATATCCCGGAAGATTGTACTCCTTGTTGATCAGGTCATTTTTTCCCAGCTCGCCAGGCATCAGGACATTCCCCTCCTTGACGGCGCTCATTTCCGGCCAGGCCGCCGCCGCGCAGAGAACCAGCGCGATCACCGCGGCGCGCCTTCCCGTCTCGCCTGCGAGGAAACATCCTCCTGAAAACGCCAGAAAAACGGAGGCAAACCCCAGAAGGCGCCATGGGAACTGAATATAATCTGTCGTATTTCCGGTCAGCTTAGCCGCCAGGTTCCAGAATCCGGAAGACACCGACAGCAAAACGCAGATCGCCGCCATCCCCAGTGCGGGGATGGCCAGGTGGCCCGGTTTCTGCTTTGTCCATGGTCTGCCGCCGGCAATGACCGCAGCGCACAGCAGCACTGCCGAAAGCACCATCACGGGGCCAAGCGTATGAAATCCCCTGATCTGAAGAAGCTCCGTCATCCTGAGGACGAATTCCGCCACATGCCTCCTGAGCCGCTGCGTTTCAATCCCCTGCGCACTGTACATCAGAAACGGGACGATCTGAAACAGGCTCAGCACCCCTGCCAGCATCCCGCCCTGGACGATCCGCAGCCACCTTCTGTTTCTGCACAGCCAGCGGAACCTGACCAGGAAAATCCCCAGGGCCCATCCTGCGCACAGAAGGGTCGTGATCATGTGGCTCAGAAAAATACAGGCGGCCGATACGCCAAGCGTCACGGGATTTCCGTCATCCCAGGCCACGCGCCAGATCCCTTCAAAAAAGAGGGGAAGGAACACCATGGCCAGCGCTTCTCCCAGCGCGAAGCGGATATACAGATTCGAAAGGCGGTACAGGGCGAGCACATAGAAAACCGCAGCGCATGCGGCGCTTTCCTCATTCCCCGTCATCCGCCTCGCCGCAGAAAACATGGACAGGCCGGAGGCCAGGTGGATGCAGATAAACAGGACATGCACCGTGTACACCTGAGTAGCCCCGAGCATCCGCATGAGAGCAAAGGGATACAGGAACACATCGGGATAAAACACGGAGGTCAGCGCTCCAAAGCCGTTATAGCTGAATCCTCCGACCCTCGCCGGAACCTGTCCCGTCATCAGGGCGGACCGGAGGTTTTCCAGTCTGGCCAGATGGAAGATCCCGTCATGGCCGTCGATGGTCACAAGCCCCCCATGGAGACTTGGAAGTGAGGCAAACACCACCGCGGCAGCGACAGGAAGAAGTGCCCAAAGGGTCCTTCCCGCAGGCCTTCCTCTCCTCCGCGCCATCCACAGTGCGCCAATTGCCATCCAGACCCCCGCACATGTAAACACGAGGTCCGTACACACGGGCGTTGTCAGGACAAGCTCCTCCATTGCGGGGGCACCCTCTTCACCGCAGACAAGCCGGACCTCCAGGTCCCTTGCCTCCCTGTCGAGGTGAAAGGTGAATTCCCGGGATCCGTTTTCCGGAGAAATCCGGAAAACGGAGGGTTCCGGCTGCCCGCCGCGGGAAAAGGCCAGATGCAGTTCGCCTCCGCCTTTGGGGGCCGCCGCTGCTGAAAGGGTGTATGTTCCCGCATCCAGCGTGATTTCCCTGAATCCCCGGATCTCCTGACCCTGACCTGCAGCGGAGGAAACGCTGCGGACATCCCCGCCCGGGGATGCCCAGATGACCGGAAACCGGTTTCTTTTTCGAAGCAGGCCGCTTCCATACAGCATCAGAATGATCACAAGTCCAAGGATGACGGGGATCATTTCCAGCAGCAGATGGTTCTTCTTCCGGAGCCTGGTGTCCATTTTGCCTTCCCTTCCAAAGCGGGATGCCTCCGCGCGCCATACGGGCCTTTTCCGCCTGATCAGTTGTAGATTTATGTCAGGAGAAGCCCCCCGGAGCCCCTTTGCGGCATTCGCCGCTTCCGTGTTTCATCAGGGCGCGGGGGATCTCAGTCTTTCGCAGGATGTGCAAATGTGCCCAGTTCCCCGCTCTTCCAGTGTCTGCGGCACAGGCTGACATAGCTTTCATTTCCGCCCAGGAGGATCTGCTCTCCCTGCCTGACCACCTGGCCGTCCAGGACCCTCGCGTTGAAGGTGGCCTTTCGCCCGCACCAGCAGATCGTCTTGATTTCCTCGATCGTGTCCGCCCAGCGCATCAGCTCCCGGCTGCCCTCAAAAAACTCTCCGCGGAAATCCGTGCGCAGGCCGTAGCAGATCACCGGGATGCCCTGCTCGTCCACGATGTCCACCAGCATCCGCACCTGCCGGGCGCTCAGAAAGTGGGCCTCATCCACAATGACACAGGCGATGCCCTGAAGGCTCATGCCGGGGATTTCCTCCACAAACACGCACTCCGCCTCCAGCCCGCAGCGGCTTTTCACCGTGCGTGCGCCGTCCCGGTTCTCAAGCATGGGCTTGGCCATCAGCACGCGGCATCCCCTTTCCTGATAATTGTACTGCACCATCACGGCATTGGCCGTCTTGCTTGAGCCCATCGCTCCATACCTGAAATACAGTTTCGCCATTTGTCAGCACGTCCTCCTTCACGGGTTGTCCCCCGAATTGTCAGGCCCTAAAGATATCACATCGCCAAAGCCCGGGCAATGGCTTTGCATCACCCATGCCCTTTCCCATCCTTCCCGCGTCTGACCTCCCGCATGGCCAGCAGCCAGGCCATCACATGGACCGCCTGCTGAAAACGGCCTTCATGAATCATCTCCTCCACTTCCTCGGGGGAATGAAGCTCCACGTTCAAAAACTCCGTCTCGTCCAGGTGCTGCCCCGCCACCCGGGTACAGCCCGTGGCCAGGTACACATGGACCAGATTGTCACACAGGGTGGCATCCGCAGGCAGGGAGATCAGATGCCGGATGGACTGCGCCCTGCAGCCGGTTTCCTCCAGCAGTTCCCTTTGTGCCGCCTTTTCCGGGTCCTCCCAGACGGGGTGTTCCCTGGACCCGGTAAACTCCAGCGCTCCCGCCGGGAACTCGGTGGTGACCTCCCGGATGCCCTGCCGGAACTGCCGCACGCACACCGCCTGTCCCCCCAGGGTCAGGGCCACGATCACGACGTAATCCCGGCGGGTAAAGGCATAGTACGGGGCAAATTCGGACCCGTCCGGCATCCTGTAGGCCAGGCGCCTGAAATCGATCCATTCATCCCTGACCACATGCTCCACGCTGATTTCATGCCAGCGCAGATCCTCTCTGTCACGCTGTTTCATCCATCATTCATCCCTTTCATTCCGAAATCCCACAGATGCAAAAGAAAAGGGAGAATCCCTGAGGATCCCCCCACCTGTCTGCTGTATTTCATTCAAACCGTGCATCCATGTAGGCCTTCACCAGGGCGACGCACTTTTCATCGCTCATATGTCCCGTATTGAGGCACAGATCGTAGAGCGCGGCATCCTGCCACTGACGGCCCGTAAAGTATTTGTAATAATCCGCCCGGCGCTTGTCAATCTTGCGGATCTTCTTCTCCGCCTCTTCCAGGTCCAGTCCATCCACCTCCATCACCCGGCGGACACAGTCCGCCACGGGCGCGGTGACAAACACATTGAGCACGTTGTCCCGCCCCCGCAGGATATAGTTGGCACAGCGGCCCACGATGACACAGTTGCGCGTGCTGGCCAGCTCACGGATAATCTTCGCCTGATACCTGAACAGGTTGTCGTTGGAGATGAAATCATCGCTGTCAGGAGGAATTGTTTCTCCGTTATAGACCTGCCGGGCGATGCGGAACAGGGGCTTCCTGGCGGATTCATCCGCCCGGGTAAACAATTCCTCGCTGATTCCGCTGTCGTCAGAGGCAATCCGGAGAATTTCCCGGTCGTAGAACTCATATCCCAGTTTCTCCGCCAGCAGCTTGCCCATTCTGCGTCCGCCGCTTCCGTAACTGCGCGCAATCGTAATGACACGGTTTTCCATATGATTCCCTCCTCACCTGATTTGTGCATACTTCGGCATCCCTATTATACCCGATTCCCGCCGCCTGAAGTGAAGGACCGAAGTCTTTTTTTAAAAAAACTGTGAAAGTTCACGATTTCTTCGCTTCTCCTGTCCGGATGCAGCCTGAGGGGATGAATCGTTCGGAAAATCCCTCCCGGGAAGCACTCGGGCGGACGCGTTCCTCCAAAATTTCGGGCTTGTATCCCTCAGCGGCATGCTTCATAATGAAGGAAAGATCCGGCAGGTTCTGCCCATCACCTATTCCAGGAGGTAGTGCT
>CACYCQ010000367.1:0-3761 GCA_902772995.1 uncultured Eubacteriales bacterium | reverse complement strand
GCCGATGGCGGTCGCGCCCAGCGCGTTGAAGCCCTCGAGGTAGATCTTGGAGTTGGCCAGGCGGATCTTCATGCCCCTGACGTCTTCGGGACTGACCACCTTGGTCCTGGTCATCAGCTCGCGCTCGCCGTAGACCCAGTTGGAGGTCACGACATAGATGCCCTTCTCCTCAAGCTTTTTGTGCTGCTCGGCGTACCACTCGGAATCAAGGAGCTTCCACACCTCGTCCCAGCTGCCGAAGAAGAACGGTCCGTACAGGATGCCCAGATCCGGCACGCCGTAGTCCGCATAGAAGGCGCCGTCCGCGATGGTGATGATGTTCTCGCCCATCACCATCTGGTCGATCAGCTCCGTCTTGGAGCCCAGGGCGCTGTTGGGGAACAGGTTGATGTGCATGGTTCCGCCGGACTGCTCATCCAGCAGCTCCTGCCATTTGACCAGGGCCTGCCCGATGGGCTCCTCAAGGGTGTTTTCAAAACCGATGTTGACTTCGACGACGTCGTCAGCCAGCGCAAGGCTGCAGCAGGCTGCCAGGAGAAGCGCCAGGGCCAGTGTCAGCAGTTTCTTCATGGGGGTACCTTCCTTTCTTGTCGTTGGGATGTTCATTCAAATTCAAGCTCCATTTTGACGAGGGAGCCTGCATGTTCGTCGAGGTCCCGGAACGCCTCCGCCGCCCTCTCCACGGGGACGGCCCTGGAAATCAGCCGGGACAGGTCCACCTTCCGGCGCCGGACAAGGTCCAGTGCCTCGAGGAAGTCCGCCCTGGATGCGGCCCTTGAGCCCATCAGGGTCAGTTCCTTTTTCTGCAGCAGGAGGAACGGGAAGTCCGCGCTGCGGGCGCTCACCCCGATCTGGATGACCCGGCCGCGGCTGGCGGCCAGGCGGCAGCAGTCCACAAAGGCCTCGGGGGCGCCCGCCGCCTCCACGGTCACGTCAAAGCCGTCGCCCTCCGTGATGCGCGCCGCCTCTTCAGCCAACGCGTCCCCGGTGTTTTCGATGACGCCGTCCACCGGGAAATCCCGGGCAACCTTCCTGAGCTTCTCCGGGGCGACATCCGCCACATAGACCCTGGCGCCCTGCAGGTGCGAAGTGACAGCCGCGAGGATCCCGATGGCCCCCGCGCCCATGACCAGCACCCGCTCCCCGGCCCGGACCTTCGCCCGGGAGACCCCGTGGAGGCTGATGCAGAAGGGCTCGACCATGGCCAGCTCCCGGGGCGCGATGCCGGACCCGTCATAGATGCGCTCATCCGGCATGGTGATGAAGTCTGCAAACGCCCCTTCCCGCTGCACGCCCATCGTCCGGTTGTTTTCGCAGCAGTGCACAAAGCCCCGCCGGCAGGCGTAGCATTTCCCGCAGTTGAAATACGGGTTGGCCGTGACCAGCATTCCCGGGGACAGGTCGGGGGATCCGGTTTCGACGACCTCCGCCGCGAACTCGTGCCCGATGATGTTGGGGTATTTCATGTAGGCGCTTTTGCCGCGGTAGCTGCCCAGGTCGCTGCCGCAGATCCCGCCGGCGATCAGGCGCAGCAGGGTTTCCCCCTCCCGCCGGACCGGGCGCTCCGTTTCCCTGATTTCCACCCTGCCCGGGCAGGGCATCCATACGGCGCGCATTTACCTGACTTCCAGGAGCGCTTCGGGTTTGAACCGGAAGCCCCAGCCCTCTCCCTCACGGGGGTAGGCGAAGCCGTTCTCGATGCGCATCGTGTTGTCGATGATGCCGTCGATCCAGTCAAAGGATTCCGCGCCGAAGGGCTTGTCGATGGTGCACAGCAGCGGCACATCGTAATCCTTGTAGTAATGGGGCAGCACCGGGATGTTGTATGCCTGCGCCAGTGCCGCAGAATCGCGCCAGGCGTCCACGCCGCCCAGGCGGATGAGGTCGGGCTGCCACAGGTCCAGGGCGCGCCTCCCGATCAGCTCGCGCAGCGCCACGGTGGAGTACTCCCGCTCGCCCATGGCCAGGGAGACCTTTGTCTTGCTGTGGATGGTGGCGTAGCCCTCGAAGTCGTCATTGCGCACCGGCTCCTCGAACCAGAAGATTCCCAGGTGCTCCACCTTCTGAATCAGGGCCACGGAACTGGGCACGTCCATTCCCTGGTTGGCGTCCATCATGATTTTGACCCCGCTGCCCAAGGCTTCGCGGCACCGGTTCAGGCGGCGGATATCCCGCTCCATGTCAGGGGAGCCCACCTTGATCTTGACGGCGGTAAAGCCGCGGGACTTGTAGTCGAGCACCTCCTCAAGGAGTTCCTCGTCGCTGTAGCTGATCCATCCGCCGCTGCCGTAGACCGGGATCTTCCTCATGCTTCCGCCCAGGATCTTCCACACCGGCTGGTGCAGCATTCTCGCCCAGGCATCCCAGCAGGCGGTGTTGAGCGCCGCCAGCGCCCAGCGCTGCAGGCCCACAATGCCGAAGTACTCGTTTTCCATCTCCACTTCCTTCTGGATGCGCCGGGTCTCATTGACGCAGTAGCCCCTGGGAAGCACAAACTCCTTCAGGTCCCTGAGGGCCCCCTCAATGGCCCTGGGGCTGTAATGGAACGAGAGCAGGTTGGACTGGCCCGTGGCTCCGCCCTCTGTCTCCACCTCCAGAACGTAGAACGCGATTTTGGAGATGTCATGCGTGGAATCGGCGATGGGCTTTGTGATGCTGGAGACCGCGCTGTAGATGCGCAGGTCCCTGATTCTTGCAGCTTCCATCTCATTCTCCTCCGTTTTTCGCTCGGTTTCATCAGAGATCATCCTCTCTGATATATCACTGACATCCTACCACGTTCATGCACATCATGCAAGACTTCCCGCCATATTTTATCCAATTTTTGTTCTTTTTCGCTTTTTTTCATCCCATTTAGCCCGGATTGGAGGTAAAATAGCGTGTGGCCGGCCGGGAATTGGACACGATTGATATATCAGTTCGCGTCCGATTCCGGTCCCGTCCCGTTCCCTCCCGGCTTTCCCTCCGCCGTGCAGCCCCGCCGACCACCCATGAGGAGGACACTGATATGTCAGACAACCAGACCCAGTCCCAGCAGGTCTATGCCGCGCTCAAGGACGCCATCTGCAACTGCCGCTACCTGCCCGGCCAGGAGATTTCCGAAAAGCAGCTGTTTGAAGAGCTGCCCTTCGGACGGACGCCCATCCGGGAGACCCTGCTCCAGCTGCAGCGGGAGGAGCTTGTGGAGATTTTTCCCCGCAAGGGCATGCGCGTCGCCGCATTCTCCGACGAGCTGATTTCCAACATCTACCAGACCCGCAAGCTCATCGAGCCGCCGGTCGCCGCCTCCTACTGCCCCATGTATTCAAAAGGGAAGCTCCTCGAGTACCGGGAAAAGCTCCCTGCCGCGGCAGACAGGGGCGCCGCCGAATTCTATACGCTGGACATCGAGTTCCACACCTACCTGGTCTCGGCCGCCAACAACCGGCGCCTTTCCGCCATCTTCTCCGACCTGATGCTCCACCAGTACCGTCTGGCGATGTATGCCGCCATGCAGGGCAAAACCTCCTGTTCCCAGAACAATGACGACCATGAGCGCATCCTGCTCGCCCTGCTCAGCGAGGACAGGGAGGCCATCCGGGCCAGCATCACCTCCCATATCAACGCCTCCATGATCACGCTCATGCAGGCGCTCCACTGATCTTCATCTTCATCACATCGCGGGTTTCAGCAGAATTCTATATTCTATAAATAACAAAAAACACCTTATCATTCTCTGTTCAAATGAGATTGATAAGGTGTTTTTTGTCTGAGTATGATGT
>CACYCQ010000366.1:0-2267 GCA_902772995.1 uncultured Eubacteriales bacterium | reverse complement strand
CGGAATTGGCAGAAAGACTGAATTTGGTATAATGGAGACAGAACTTGCGGGAAGGGCCTGCCGGCTTTCCCGGATACAGGATTCAGGGGGGAACGGGATATGCCAAAGTGGACACAGCAGCAGCAGCTTGCCATCGATGACCGGGGACATTCCATGATCGTCTGCGCCGCGGCAGGCTCCGGGAAAACCGCTGTGCTGGCGCAGAGGATTGCCGGAATGGTCCGTGACGGGGAATCCGTGGAATCCATGCTGGTGGTGACTTTTACCCGGGCAGCGGCCTCAGAGATGAGGGAAAGGATTGGCAGGACGCTGCGGGAGATGCTGGCGCAAACCCGGGACACCGCATCACGAAAACGGCTTCTGCGGGAAATCTATGCCCTGCCTGCCGCAAATATCTGCACCCTGCACAGCTTCTGCGGAAAAATTGCCCGCCGGTATTTCCAGCTTACCGGTGCTGACCCTTCCGCACGCGTGGCGGACGAACAGGAAAGCAGGGTCCTCAAAACCCAGACCCTGGAGGAAGCCCTGTTTGACGGCCTTGAAAGTCAGGGAAAAAGCATCCTGGCGGCGGACAGCGTCTTTACTCAGTCAGAGATTCTGAAGCATGCCAGGGAAATCCGGGAATTTCTCATGACCCGCCCGGATCCGGGCCGGACCATGAACCTGTCCCTGGAAAGGGCCCAAAACGGGATGAAGACCGTGGAAGAGGTGGCGGGACGGTATCTGGCCGAGGAAGCGGCGCTTTGCATCGGCGTGCTGCTTCAGGATGCGAGAAAACGGGTGCAGATGTGCCAGACTGCGGGAGGACCGCTTCACTATCTTGAAGCCATGAGCAGCGATGTAAAGCTCCTGGAGGAGGCGCTTGAGGCCGCCGGGCAGGGCTATGGGGCGATGAAGGCCTATTTTGACACACTCTCCTATTCCTCAAAAAAAGTCTCGCTGAAAGGGCTGGGGCGTCCAAAGAAAAAGGACGAGTACGACAGGGAGCTGGCGGAAAGGATCAAGCAGGAACGGGAAACGGTCAGGGACGAGCTGTACAAGATCGGCCAAAGCTGGCTCTCTGCCTCTGCGGAGGACGCGGCGGCGGATCTTCAGATGACGGAAAAGCCCCTGGAGGGGCTGATGGACCTGGTGAATCTGTGGGAGACGCTGTACAGCCGGGAAAAAGCGCACCGGGGAATCCTGGACTATGAGGATCTGGAGCATATGGCGCTGAAGGCCCTTAGGCACGCGGAGGTCCAGCGTGCCCTGGCCAGGGAGTTCCGGTGGGTGTTCATCGATGAATACCAGGACTCCAGCATGATTCAGGAGGAGATTGTGAACCGTTTTGCCAACCTGGGCAGGACGGATGCCCTGTTTCATGTGGGCGACATCAAGCAGAGCATCTATCGCTTCCGGCAGGCGGACCCGCTGCTTTTTCGGCAGAAGGCCATCGAGTACGGGATGGAGAAAAGGGAGGATGCCCGCAGGGTGAACCTGCAGATGAATTTCAGGTCGGAAAAAAATGTTCTGGAGAGCGTCAATGCGGTCTTTGAAAAGATCATGCACACCTGGCTTGCGGAGCTGGAATATGACAGTCAGGAGCGGCTCTACTGCGGACTTGAGGGGACGGACAGCGGAATTCCCACCCTGATGCATGTGATCAGGGGCAAAAGCGGGGACGGACCGGAAGAAGGCGGAGGAGAGGAATCCGCAGAGGGAGAGGAGAGCGAAGAGAGGGAGCTTGACTGCGCCGAATGGGAGGCGGCCTTTGCAGCAAAAAAAATTCAGGAGATGATGGGCCGGGAGATCTATGATGCAAAGGCGGGCTGCATGCGCCCTCTGGAGGAACGGGATTTTGTCATCCTGCAGAGAAGCGTCAACCGTGTTGCCGCCCGGATGGCGGAGATGCTGCGGGAAAAGGGGATCCGTGCGGAGTGTGAGACGGGCAGCGCCTTCCTGGATGCCTATGAAATCCGTCAGATGATTGCCATTTTGCAGGTCATTGACAACCAGGCGGACGACCTGGCCCTTCTTGCGCTGCTCAACGGCCCCGCAGGGGGATGCAGCGGTGAGGACCTGGCACAGATTCGCCTGGCCACCAGGGAACTGCGGATTCCCTTTGCGCAGGCGTTTGAGGTGTACCAGCAGAAGGAGAATGACCTGGCCCTCAGGCTGAGAAGCATCGGGGAACAGATCGGGCAGTGGAGGGAGTATGCGCAGTTCCACCCGGTATACCAGCTGATGGAGAAGATTTGCCAGGACACGCTGATGTATTCACGGGTCGG
>CACYCQ010000365.1:0-8257 GCA_902772995.1 uncultured Eubacteriales bacterium | reverse complement strand
TTTGGTCAGATTGCCAAAACACGAACATTATTTCTGAGAATTCTCGGAATCTTCGCCAAATATGGGGAATGAACCGAATATGGTGATTGACATTGTTCGGAATCAGGTCTATGATGTCTCCGTTTTCAGGCCTGCCCTCCGGCAGGCCGGAAAGGAGACCTATGAAATCAGTCGGACTGATCATGGGCAGCGACAGCGATCTGCCCGTCATCCGCAAGGCGGCGGATGTTCTGCGCCAGCTGGAAATCCCCTTTGAGGTGCACGTCTACAGCGCGCACAGGACCCCGGACGAGGCCATGGCCTATGCCGAATCGGCAAAATCCCGGGGCATCGGCGTGCTGGTGTGTGCGGCGGGCATGGCGGCGCACCTGGCGGGCAGCATTGCCGCCCGCACGACCCTGCCGGTCATCGGCATCCCCTGCAGCGGCGGACTGCTTGGCGGTCTGGACGCGCTGCTGTCCACGGTGCAGATGCCCTCCGGCATTCCCGTTGCCGCGGTGGCGGTGGACGGGGGCGCCAATGCGGCGCTGCTGGCGGCCCAGATGCTCGCCCTGTCGGACGGGGCCCTGGGGGAAAGACTTGAAAAGCTTCGCGCCATGGCAAAGGAAAAGGTACTCTCGCGGGATGCGGACATCGCCTCCCGGCTGTAATGCAAAGCCTGACAAAGAACGATCAAAGGAGGACATCCCCATGGACAAGAGACTTGTGTATACCGGCAAGACCAAGAACGTGTACGCGCTTGCGGACGGCAACTATGAACTGCTCTTCAAGGATGACTGCACCGGCAAGGACGGGAAGTTTGATCCCGGCGAAAACCAGGTGGGCCTGACCATCGAGGGCGTGGGCCGCGTGAACCTGCGCATGAGCGTGTATTTCTTCGAAAAGATCAATGCCGCGGGCATCGCCACCCACTATGTGGACGCGGATCTGGACCGGGTCACCATGCGGGTGCGTCCGGCCAGGGTCTTTGGCAAGGGCCTTGAGGTCATCTGCCGCTACCGCGCGGTGGGCAGCTTTTTCCGCCGCTACAGCGACTACGTGGAGGAGGGCGCGCCCCTGCCGGCCTATGTGGAGACCACCTTCAAGAACGATGCCAAGGGCGATCCCCTGGTGACCCGGGACGGCCTCATCGACCTGGGCGTGATGACCGGGGAGCAGTACGACGACATCCGGGAGATGACCAAGAAGGTGACCGCCATCGTCGCGGAAGAGATGAAGGCGCGGGGCATGGAGCTCTACGACATCAAGTTTGAGTTCGGCTACGACAGCGACGGAAAGGTCATGCTCATCGACGAGATCGCCAGCGGCAACATGCGGGTCTACAAGGACGGCGCCTATGTGGAGCCCATGACCCTCAGCCGGCTGTTCTTTGAAGACTGATGCCCGTTCCTGCGGGATAGGAAGGAAGACCCATGGGAGGATTTTTCGGGATCACTTCAAGGCGGGACGCCCTGCTGGACGTCTTCTTCGGGGTGGATTACCACAGCCATCTGGGGACCCGGACGGCCGGCATGGCCGCCTATGACCAGGAGGAGGGACTGCAGCGGCAGATCCACAGCATCTCCAACGCCCCCTTCCGCACGCGGTTTGCCCACGTGCTGGAGGAGATGAAGGGAAACGCGGCCATCGGGGTCATTTCGGACAGCGATCCCCAGCCCCTGCTCATCTGTTCAAGCCTGGGCACCTACGCCATCTGCATGACCGGCGTCATCGCCAATGCGGATGATCTCATCCGGCAGTTTCTGTCCTTCAGCGGGGGCCACTTCGGCGCCATGACCGGAGGACGCGTCAACCACACGGAGCTGCTGGCGGCCCTGATCAACCAGAAGAGCGACTTTACCGAGGGGATCCGCTTTGCCCAGGAGGTCATCCGCGGGACGGCCTCCCTGCTGATTCTGACGGAGCAGGGGCACATCATTGCCGCCCGGGACCTGATGGGCCGTATCCCCGTGGCCATCGGGAAGAGCGGGGACGGCCACGCCGTGGCCTTTGAGTCCTTCGCCTTCCAGAAACTGGGCTATGAGGATGTGCGCGAGCTGGGCCCCGGGGAAATCGTGGAGCTGACCCCGGAAACCATGACGGTGCTGCGGGGGCCGGGAGAGCGCAAGAAGGTCTGCGCGTTCCTGTGGAGCTACTACGGCTATCCCACCTCCACCTATGAGGGGATCAACGTGGAGGAGATGCGCTACCGCAACGGGGCCATCCTTGCGGAAAACGACCAGGCTGCGGGCCATGAGGAGCCCATTGACTATGTGGGCGGCGTTCCGGATTCCGGCACGCCCCACGCCATCGGGTATGCCAACCGCAGCGGACGTCCCTTTGCCCGGGCCTTCATCAAGTATACCCCGACCTGGAACCGTTCCTTCATGCCTGCCAGCCAGGCGGACCGGGACAAGATCGCCAAGATGAAGCAGATTCCCGTAAGCACGCTGATTCGCGGCAAGAACCTGCTCTTTGTGGACGATTCCATCGTCCGGGGCACCCAGCTGCAGGAGACGGTGGACTTCCTCTATGCCAGCGGCGCCAAATCCGTGCACATGCGAAGCGCCTGCCCGCCCATCATGTATGCCTGCAAATATCTGAACTTTTCCCGCTCCACCAGCGACATGGAGCTGATCGCCAGGCGCATGATCCTGGAGCTGGAAGGGGAGGAGGGCTTTGCCCACATCGAGGAATACTCGGACGGAAATACGGAGCGGGGCCGGGCGCTTCGCAGGCGCATCTGCGAAAAGTTCCACTTCGCCTCCCTGGAGTTTCAGACCCTGGAGGGCGTAGTGAAGGCTATCGGCCTTGAACCCTGCGAGCTGTGCACCTACTGCTGGAACGGAAAGGAATAACGCCATGAACACCAATTCAAAATCCGACGCCTATGCCGCCGCCGGGGTGGACATCACCGCCGGCTACCGGGCGGTGGAGCTGATGCAGTCCCATATCGGCAGAACCCGCACCCCCGGCGTGGTTTCGGGCATCGGCGGCTTTGGCGGGCTGTTTGAGCCGGACCTGACGGGGATCGCGCATCCGGTGCTGGTTTCCGGCACCGACGGGGTGGGCACCAAGCTGAAGCTGGCCTTCCTCATGAACCGCCACAACACCGTGGGCATCGACTGCGTGGCCATGTGCGTCAACGACATCCTCTGCTGCGGTGCCCGGCCCCTGTTTTTTCTGGATTATATCGCCTGCGGCAAAAACGTGCCCGAGCGCATCGAGCAGATCGTCTCGGGCGTGTGCGACGGCTGCGTGCAGGCCGGCGCCGCCCTCATCGGCGGCGAGACGGCGGAGATGCCGGGGTTCTATCCCGAGGACGAATACGACCTGGCCGGCATCGCCACGGGCCTGGTGGACCGGGACCGCATCCTGGACAGCACCTCCATGCGCCCCGGGGACGCGGTGCTGGCCCTGCCCTCCTCCGGCGTGCACTCCAACGGCTTCTCCCTGATCCGCAGGATTTTTGACGTGGAGCACGCGGACCTTGCCGCGCCGGTGCCGGAGCTGTCGGGACGCTCCCTGGGGGAGACGCTCCTGGAGCCCACCCGCATCTATGTGCGGCCGGTCCTGGCGCTGCTCCCGCACGTGCGGGTGCGGGGCATCTCCCACATCACGGGCGGCGGGTTCTATGAGAACATCCCCCGCTCCATTCCGGAGGGCCTGTGCGCCGTGATCCGGGAGGAGGACGTGCGGGTCCTGCCGGTGTTTGACCTCATTGCCAGGCGCGGGAACATCTCCCGGCGGGACATGTTCAACACCTTCAACATGGGCGTGGGCATGACCCTGGTGGTGCCGGAGTCGGAGTCGGAGCTGGCGCTGTCCATCCTGAGGGATCAGGGCGAGGCGGCGTACCGCCTGGGCACCATCGCCGAGGGGACGGAAAAGCTCCGTCTGGTGTAGGGAGGCGCGCATGGACGACAGGAAACGCGTCCCGGTGGCCGTGCTGGTCTCCGGAGGCGGCACCAATCTGCAGGCCCTGCTGGATGCCGTGCAGGCGGGGAAATGCCCCCATGTCCGCATCGTGCGGGTCATCAGCGACCGCCCCGGGGCCTTCGCCCTGGAGCGGGCCGCGCGCTCGGGGATCCCTCATGCCTCCCTTGACCGGAAGGCGCCGGATTTTGAAGAACATCTGCAAAGGGAACTGGACGCATCCGGTGCCCGGATCATCGTTCTGGCCGGGTTCCTCAGCATCCTGAGCCCGGAATTCACCGCCCGGCATGCGGGGCGGATGGTCAATGTCCATCCCAGCCTGATCCCCAGTTTCTGCGGGACAGGCTTTTATGGGCTGCGCGTGCATGAGGCGGCCCTTGCAAGGGGCGTCAGGGTTACCGGCGCCACGGTGCACCTGGTCAATGAGATCCCCGACGGGGGACGCATCCTGGCCCAGAAGGCGGTGGAGGTGCTTCCCGGGGATACCCCCGAGGTGCTCCAGCGCCGGGTGATGGAGCAGGCGGAGTGGGTGCTGCTGCCCGCGTGCGTGGAGGACCTCTGCCGGGAGCTGTCCGGCGCGGCGCCCTCCGAACAGATGAAAGGATAGGAGAACCATGAAGGAATTCGAGCTCAAGTACGGCTGCAACCCCAATCAGAAACCCGCCCGCATCTTTATGGAGGACGGCAGCGATCTTCCCCTGCGCATCCTTTGCGGGCGTCCGGGCTACATCAACTTCCTGGATGCCTTCAACAGCTGGCAGCTGGTGAAGGAGCTGAAGGAGGCCCTGGGCATGTGCGCCGTGACCTCTTTCAAGCATGTGAGCCCCACCTCCGCGGCGGTGGGCATCCCCATGAGCCGTGAACTGAAGGCGGCCTGCTTTGTGGAGGATGTGGAGGGCCTTGACGATTCGCCCCTGGCCCTGGCCTATGCCCGCGCCCGGGGCACGGACCGGATGTGCTCCTTTGGCGACTGGGTGGTCATGAGCGACGTGGTGGACGTGACCACCGCCCGGCTCCTCCGGCGGGAGGTGAGCGACGGGGTCATCGCCCCGGGCTACACCCCCGAGGCCCTGGAGATCCTGCGCGCCAAGCGCAAAGGCAGCTACAACATCGTGCAGATCGACCCGGACTATGTTCCCGGGAGCATCGAGCGCAAGCAGGTGTTCGGCATCACCTTCGAGCAGGGAAGAAACACCGTGACCATCGGGCCCCAGATGCTCAAAAACATCGTCTCCAGCAGCCGCGACCTGCCGGAAAGCGCCGAGAGGGACCTGATCATCTCCCTGATCACCCTCAAGTACACCCAGTCCAACTCCGTCTGCTACGCGGTGGACGGGCAGGCCATCGGGGTGGGTGCGGGCCAGCAGAGCCGCATTCACTGCACGCGCCTGGCGGGCAGCAAGGCGGACACCTGGTTCCTGCGCCAGCATGAGAAGGTGATCTCCCTGCCCTTCCGGGAGGATCTGGGACGTCCTGAGCGGGACAACGTGATCGACGGGTACATCAACGGCAATGAGGAGGACGTGTGCGCCGAGGGCAACTGGCAGCGCAGCTTCACGCGGCGCCCGGAGCCCCTGACGGCCGAAGAGAAGCGGGCCTTCCTGGCCACCCGCCGCAACGTGGCGCTGGGCTCGGATGCCTTCTTCCCCTTCAGCGACAACATCGAGCGGGCGGCGGCCAGCGGCGTGCGCTATGTGGCGGAGCCCGGCGGGTCCATCAGGGACGACGCGGTCATCGACTGCTGCAACCGCTACGGCATGACCCTGTGCTTTACGGGCAGCCGGCTGTTCCATCACTGAGACGGGAGGGACCCTGATGAAGATACTGGTCATCGGCGGCGGCGGCCGCGAACATGCCATCGTGCGCAAGCTCCGGGAAAGCCCGGCGTGCACGCAGGTATATGTGCTGCCGGGCAATGCCGGCATGGAGGGGGAGGCGGAGCCCGTGGACATCCGGGCCACCGACCTGCCCGCCATCGTGCGCTTTGCCCGGGAGAAGGGGATCGGGTATGCCGTGGTGACCCCGGATGATCCCCTGGTGATGGGCCTGGTGGACGAACTGGAGGCGGTCGGGGTGCCCTGCTTCGGGCCCCGCAAAAATGCGGCCATCATCGAGGGCAGCAAGGTGTTCGCCAAGGACCTGATGCGCCGCTACGGCATCCCCACCGCCCGCTGCGAGGTGTTTGAGCGTCTGGAGGACGCCCTGGCCTATGTCCGCGTGGCGCCTGTGCCCGTGGTGGTCAAGGCCGACGGCCTGGCCCTGGGGAAGGGCGTCACGGTCTGCATGACCCGTGAGGAGGCGGAGCGCGCCGTGCGCGAGGCCATGGAGGAGCACCGCTTTGGCGCAAGCGGCGACCGGCTGGTCATCGAGGAATTCCTGGAGGGCCCGGAGGTCTCCGTGCTGGCCTTTACCGACGGCACGACCCTGGTGCCCATGGTCTCCAGCATGGACCACAAGCGGGCGGGGGACGGGGATACCGGCCCCAACACCGGCGGCATGGGCACCGTGGCCCCCAATCCCTTTTATACCGGGGAGATGCAGGAGCGCTGCATGCGGGAGATTTTCATGCCCACCCTGCGCGCCATGAAGGCGGAGGGGCGGGAATTCCGGGGCTGCCTCTACTTCGGCCTGATGCTCACCCGGGAGGGACCCAAAGTCATCGAGTACAACTGCCGCTTCGGGGACCCCGAGACCCAGGTGGTGCTGCCCCTGCTGGAGGGGGACCTGCTGGAGATCATGCAGGCGGTCACCCGGGGGGAGCTTGACCGGGTGAAGGTCCGTTTTTCGGATCAGGCGGCCTGCTGCGTGGTGCTGGCCAGCCGGGGATATCCCCGCAGCTCGGACAAGGGACGGGTGATCACCCTCCCCGATGCGGTGAAGCCCTACGTGTATGTGGCCGGCGCCGCACGCAAAGACGGACAGCTGGTCACCGCCGGCGGACGGGTGCTGGGCGTGAGTGCTGTGGCGCCCACCCTGCAGGAGGCGGTGGACCTGGCCTACCGCCGGGCGGACCAGGTCCGCTTCGACGGTGCCTTCTGCCGCCGGGACATCGGCCGCAGGGCCCTTGATGCCCTCCGGAACCCCAGAATCTAAAAGGAGTCGGATGATGGTCTACAGAATCTATGTGGAAAAGAAGCCGGGGCTGGACAACGAGGCCCGGGCGCTGCTGGCGGATGCCCGGGATTTTCTGGGCATCCGCTCTTTGACGGGGGTGCGCATCCTGAACCGCTATGACGCCGAGGGCCTGACGCGGGAGCTGTTTGACAGGGCGGTGACCACCGTCTTTGCCGAGCCGCAGCTGGACGTGGCCACCCCGGAGCCGGACCTCAGGGGGGATGCGGTGTTTGCGGTGGAATACCTGCCGGGACAGTTTGACCAGCGGGCGGACTCCGCGGCCCAGTGCATCCAGTTCCTCTCCCGCGGCCGCCGCCCTCTGGTGCGCAGCGCCCGCGTGTATGTGCTCACGGGCACGCTGGAGAAAGAGGAGATCGCGGCGGTCAAAAAGTACGTGATCAACCCGGTGGAGTCCCGGGAGGCGGGCATGGAGCTTCCCCGGACCCTCTCCATGGAGAACACCCGGCCGGAGGACGTTCCGGTGATGGAGGGCTTTACGGCCCTCGCTCCGGAGGAGCTGGAGGAAACGGGCCGGAAGCTGGGCCTGGCCATGGACCCCCGGGACCTGCTGTGCTGCCAGAGCTACTTCAGGAGCGAGCACAGGGACCCCACCCTCGCGGAGATCCGGATCCTGGATACCTACTGGAGCGACCACTGCCGCCATACGACCTTCCTCACGGAAATCGGCCAGGTGACCTTTGAGGATGAGCTCCTGGCATCGGCCTGGCGGGACTACCTGAAGACCCGCAGCGCCCTTGGAAGGGAGGACCGGCCCCTTTGCCTCATGGACCTGGCCACCGTGGCCGCCCGCGCCCTGAAGGCGGACGGACGTCTCCGGGGACTGGATGAGTCCGAGGAGATCAACGCCTGCACGGTGAAGATCCGGGTGACGGTGGACGGCCGGGAGGAACCCTGGCTGCTGCTGTTTAAAAACGAGACCCACAACCATCCCACGGAGATCGAGCCCTTCGGCGGCGCGGCCACCTGCATCGGCGGCGCCATCCGGGATCCCCTGTCCGGCCGCACCTACGTCTACCAGGCCATGCGGGTCACCGGCGCGGCGGATCCGCTGGTGCCCGTGGCGGACACGCTCCCGGGCAAGCTGCCCCAGCGCAAGCTGGTGACCACCGCGGCCGCGGGTTATTCCTCCTACGGCAACCAGATCGGCCTGGCCACGGGGCTGGTGGACGAGCTGTACCATCCGGGCTACGCGGCCAAGCGCCTGGAG
>CACYCQ010000364.1:0-9212 GCA_902772995.1 uncultured Eubacteriales bacterium | reverse complement strand
CTTTCCCTGCGGCCGGTATAGCTGACCACGGGGGCGCCGGCCAGACCGAAGAAACGCTCTGAGCCGTTGGAGCCGTCGGGGTTCACGTGGCAGAAACGGTTGATGCGCTGAAGGATGAAATCATCGTGGAACTCGGTCATCGTGATGAACTGGGTGTACTGCATGTTCACCAGGTCCTGGGTGTAGAAGGACTCGGTGGTGAATTCGGCGTAGCCGAAGACGGATAAGGTGCGGGGCTTGTCGGATTCGTTGGTCACCTTCAGACGCCAGACCTCATGGGTGGCGTCCAGGGGGACGTAATACAGGGCTTTGGACCTTACGCCGCTGTACAGGGATTCGATTTCGGTATAGGAGGTGCCGTGACGGCAGACGGTTTTATACTTTTCCAGGGGCTTTTCCGTGGGACGCCAGGAGGCGGACCAGAAATCGCCGCTTTCGTCGTCCCGCAGGTAGATATACCGGCCGGGCTCGTCGAACTGGTTGAATATATACCTGAGAATCCTTCCGGCGGCGCCGGACTTGACGAAGGAATAGCCGCCGGCGTTCTGGGTGACGATGGCGCCGTAGGCGGGACTGCCCAGGTAATTGGCCCAGGGCATGGGCGTGCGGGGGTCGGTGATGACGTATTCCCTGGCCGCGTTGTCGAAGTAACCGTATTGCATCCAAGGTACCTCCTTTGATCTGTCGGATTGCGGAGCGCAAACGTTTGCAGACCTATTTTAGCACAAGCGAGAATAGTTGAAAAGCCCGGAACAGCGCCTGAAGGCGGCTTTTCATACATTTTTTCTTTTTTTATTGTTCGGAAGTCCGCCCGGGGCTGTGCCGAGCAAAGCACGGGATTCCGTGAGGCGCGGACGGCTGTGATCCGGGGAACGGCTGAAATGAATGAGCAAAAACAGTCGTTTCTGTTTTTTCATTGTTTTTTTCGCGGTTTCAAAGAACCCGTGGCCCGGGAAGAAGGCCGGGACAGGTTGACAGGAAACGGCCGGTATTCTATACTTTCGATGTATATCGCTGCAACAGCGCACAATTGAAGGAGGAACACCACATGAAGAAACTGCTTGCTGTCCTGATGGCTGCCGCCATGCTTCTGAGCCTGTGCTGCACCGCGTTCGCGGAGCCGTCCGAAGGCGCGACCTACAAGATCGCGATTATGACCGGCACCACCTCCCAGGGTGAGGAAGAATATTATGCCGCCACCTCCCTGAAGGAAAAATATCCCAATATCGTGCTGCATGACACCTATCCCGACGCCTTCTCCTCCGAAGTGGAGACCACCATCTCCAAGCTGATCGCCTTTGCCTCCGATCCCGACGTGAAGGCCATCATCTTCGTCCAGGCCGTGCAGGGCGCCACCGCCGCCTACACCCAGATCCTGAAGGACATGGGCCGTGAGGACATCCTTCTGATCGCCGGCGTTCCCGCCGAGGATCCCGCGGACATCTCCGCGGCCGCCGACATCGTGCTGGCCAACGACGAGATCGGCTGCGGCTACCAGGTCGCGGACATCGCCAACATGTGGGAATGCGATGTCATCGTTCACTATTCCTTCGCCCGCCATCTGTCCTATGAAACCATCGTTGCCAAGCGCGATGCCATGAGGACCACCGCCGAGAGCTACGGCATCGAATTTGTCGAGCGTGACTGCCCCGATCCCACCGGTGACGCGGGCATGTCCGGCGCCCAGGCCGCCGTGCTTGAGGACATCCCGAAGGTCATGAAGGAGTATGAAGGCAAGAAGGTGTGCTTCTACTGCACCAACTGCGGTCTGCAGGTTGCTCTGCAGCAGGCCATCATCAACCAGCCCAACGCCTACTATGCGCTGCCCTGCTGCCCCAGCCCCTATCACGGATTCCAGGAGGCCTTCGGCCTGACCGCCACCTATGGCGACATCACCGGAGCCATCAAGAACCTGGCCACCTACCTGAACGATCATGACGCCGTGAAGCGCTTCTCCACCTGGAGCCTGCCCGTCAACATGTCCATGATCAATGCCGGATTTGAGTATGCCTGCAACTATGCGGAAGGCAAGACCAACGGCAAGGTGGACGAGGCCCTGCTGAGCAAGTGCTTCTCCGATGCCGCCGGCGGCGAAATCGAGCTTGGCAAGTATGTGGATGCTTCCGGCACGACCTACGACAACTATTATCTGATCGCGCTCGAGCCCATTGATTTTGCCGATTATCTGAAGTAATCCAGGCATCATTCATAAATGCCGTCCGGAGAACCGGCATCCGCCGTGGACTCCGGACGGTTTTTCAGTGGCCCAAGATTAAAGGAGGTTGGCTGCTTGGCTGAAGAATATATTCTGGAAATGAATCACATCACCAAGAAATACGGTCCCAATACCGTTCTGAAGGATGTGACCCTGCGCGTCCGGCCGGGAGAAATCCATGCGCTGCTGGGGGAGAACGGCGCAGGCAAATCCACCCTGATGAACATTCTTTTCGGTATGCCTGCGATTCATTCCACAGGAGGATTCGAAGGGGAAATCAGGGTGAACGGACAGGAGACGCAGATACGCTCTCCCATGCACGCCATGGAACAGGGCATCGGCATGGTTCACCAGGAATTTATGCTGATCCCCGGGTTCACCATCACCGACAACATCAAACTGAACCGGGAAATCACCTACCCCTGGCTTGGCAGCAGGATCTTTGGCAAGAACCTGGAAATGCTGGACGAGGCAGCGATGCGAAAGGATGCCCGGAAGGCGCTGGATGATGTCGGACTGGAAGTCGACGAACAGTGCGAAGCCGGAGGACTGCCGGTCGGCCACATGCAGTTTGTGGAAATTGCCCGTGAGATCGACAAGCAGGGGGTCCGGCTCCTGGTGTTTGACGAGCCGACCGCCGTGCTGACGGAATCGGAAGCGTCGCAGCTGCTGTCCGTCATGAAGAACATCGCGTCCCGGGGAATCGCCATCATCTTTATCACGCACCGTCTGGATGAGGTGATGACGGCAGCGGACAACATCACCATCCTGCGTGACGGCACGCTGGTGGCGACGCTGCCCACGAAGGACACCAGCGCCGAAAAGCTCGCGGCCATGATGATCGGAAGGGGCAGCGAAGGCGTGATCGCGGTTGAAAAGAGACCCGGGCAGGTGGGCGAGGAAATCGCCATGGAGATCCGCGATCTGTGGGTCAATATGCCCGGTGAAACGGTCCGGGGAGTGGACCTGGACATTCGCCGCGGAGAGATCCTGGGAATCGGCGGTCTGGCCGGACAGGGGAAGATCGGCATCCCCAACGGGATCATGGGACTGTATGAAGCGGCGGGAAAAGTGACGCTGTTTGGCCAGCCGCTCCCGCTGAACAATACGACGGAGTCCCTCCGGCAGGGTCTGGCCTATGTTTCCGAGGACCGCAGGAACGTGGGTCTGCTGCTGGACCAGAGCATTGAAGACAACATCGCCTTTTCCGCCATGCAGGTCAAGGGGATGTTCATGAAGCGCCTCCTGGGCCAGAAGGACGGCGCGTCCATCCGCAGACACGCGGAGAAGATGATCAGGGAGCTGGATATCCGGTGCCAGTCTCCCACCCAGGCCACGGGAACGCTCTCCGGCGGCAATCAGCAGAAGGTGTGCGTGGCCAGGGCGCTGACGCTGGGCCCCAGGTTCCTGTTGGTCGCCGAACCCACCCGCGGAATCGACATCGGTGCAAAGCAGCTGGTCCTGGAGACGCTCGTGCGCCTGAACAGGGAAGAGGGGCTGACCATCATCATGGTCTCCAGTGAGGTACAGGAACTGCGGAGCATCTGCGACAGGATTGCCATCATCACGGAAGGCAAGGTTTCCGCGATCCTCAAACCGGATGATTCGGATGCCGATTTCGGCCTTGCCATGTCCGGCTCCAAGCTGAAAGGAGGAATGAACAAGTGAGCGAAAAAGAAAAGGACCGCAAAAGCGGGTCCTCCCGCAGGGTGGCAGGCTGCGTGCTGTGCGGGATCGCCGCACTGCTTCTGATTGCTTCATTTGCGGGAAACCTCCTTTCATCCTCGGAATCCTCGCGCAGCAGTCTGAAGGAGCTGAGGACACAGGCGGTGCTGCACGCCGCCTCCGACGGTCTGGTGGAGTCCTTCGCAGCCCAGGCACGCTCCGAAAAACTGAAGGAGCTGCGTGCGGACAAGAACTTCCGCAAGCGGGGCCTGGATGAGGTGAACGCCATCTGTGACGGCGCCGCCCAGGAAGCCAGGACGAAGGCGCAGGCCCTGTATGCCAATCCGAAGGTGGAGGACCGCTCCGGCCTGGAAAAGAGCATTGAGGACCTGGAGGGCACGCTGAAAAACTACAACGTGCTCCGGAACGCGGAAAGGGAAGCCTACAGCGCCCTCTATGTGGAACTGGTGGACAATGTGGGTGACTGGACCGAACTGACCGGCGAGGCGGGGGAGGACGACGAAGCGCTGTTTTCCCTGCTCGCGCGTCAATGCCCGGCGCTGGAAAAGGCCGAGAATGCCCACCTGAAGGCGTCGTTTGTGTCCCTCGCCAGGGATATGAGCGCTGCCGAACAGGTCAAAAAGGATGCGGAGATACTCTCCCAGCTGAAAAGCGCCATGGCCGGCAGCGTGAGCGACTGGAACGCGCTGGCCGGAATGGACGCGGACGCGCTGTGGGAGGCGCTCTGTGCCCAGGAGGACATGCTCAGGGGCAACGAGCGTTTCCGTACGGAGATCCTCGCCGCGGCCCAGGAGCATATTCAGGCGGCCGCCAATGGCGAGACCGTGGAGGAAGCCCAGGCGGATGAAGGGGCGGACACGGTCTACGGGACGCAGACCAATTTTGACTATTTCAAGGGGACGGAAAAGCTGTCGCAGCTCGATGAGAACAACGAGAGCGCATATGCCGTGCTGTGGGGAGAACTGGTGTCGGTGATCCCGGACCTGGACGGCCTCTCCGACAAGCTGAAGAGCGGCATGCGGGATACCATCGAGGGAATCGTGTATCCCGGCGATGACAGCTTTGAGACCCTCTACAACACCTATACCGCGAATGTATCCTCCGTTCAGGGATCCTCCTTTGTGATGCGCCTGAGCGCATCCGCCAAGAAGCTGATGCTTCTGGGCATTGCCCTGATGATTCTCGGCGCGGTCATGGTCTTCTGGAACAGGCTGACCCGGCTCTTCGGCGTCCCGAGGACCATTATTTCCGTGTTCTTCATTTACCTGAACCTGGCGGCAGTGCTGTACAACATCTCGGTGCCCATGATGCTCGGGGACATCCTGGTCCGTATGGGCATGTACGGCATCCTCGTCCTGGCGATGATGCCGGGCATCCAGTGCGGCATCGGGCTGAACATGGGCATGACCATCGGCTGTATCGCGGGACTTCTGGGCGTCGTCATGTCCCTTCAGCTGAACATGATGGGCTTTGGGGGACTGATGTTCGCCGTCATCTTCGGCGTCCTGGTGGCCCTGCCCCTCGGCTGGGCGTACTCCAAGCTGCTCAACCGCATGAAGGGCAGTGAGATGACCATCTCCACGTACGTGGGATTCTCCTTCGTTGCCCTCATGTGCATCGGATGGATGATGCTGCCCTTCAACAATCCCAAGATCATCTGGCTGCTCTCCGGTCACGGACTGCGGGTCACGCATTCCCTCCTGAACAACTACGCCCATGTGCTGGATGATTTCCTGACATTCAGGATCTTCGGCGTCCAGGTCCCCACCGGACTTCTGATGTTCTTCCTGGCCTGCTGTCTGCTGGTCTGGCTGTTCTCCCGGTCCAAGACCGGCATCGCCATGACCGCGGTGGGCTCCAATCCCCGCTTTGCCGAGGCCAGCGGCATCAGCGTCAACCGGATGAGGACCATCGGAACGGTGCTCTCCACGGTGATTGCCGCGGTGGGTATCGTCATCTATTCCCAGGCTTTCGGATATGCGCAGCTCTATAACGCACCGAGGCAGCTGGGCTTTATCGCGGCCTCCGCTATCCTCATCGGCGGTGCCACGGTCCGCAAAGCCAAGGTGGGACATGTCATCTTCGGCGTATTCCTTTTCGAGGGCGTGCTTGTCCTGGGACAGCAGATCGCCAACGCTGCTGTGGCGGGCGGAGGCCTCTCCGAGGTAATGCGCATCATGATCTCCAACGGGATTATCCTGTATGCCCTTACGCAGTCCGGAGGTGCCAGCCGTGAATAAAAGACGAATCTTGGAACATGTCAAAAAATACGCGGTCACGTATCTGTTCATCTTTCTGAGCGTGTTCTTTATCATCGTCTCGGGAATGGACATCCACTACGTGGCCAGCCAGCTGATCCTGCGCCTGAACCGGAACGCGTTTATCGTTCTGGCGCTGATCATCCCGATCATTGCCGGAATGGGCATCAACTTTGCCATCACCATCGGAGCCATGGCGGCGCAGATCGGCCTGCTGCTGACCATCTCCTGGGGCATTTCCGGGGTGGGCGGCATCCTGCTGGCCGCATTCATCACCCTGGTGCTGGGATCCCTGTTCGGGTTCCTGATCGGCAAGCTGCTCAACAAAATGAAGGGGCAGGAGACCATCGGCTCGATGATCCTGGGCTACTTTGCCAACGGCGCCTATCAGCTCCTGTTCCTGTTTATCTTCGGATCCATCATCCCCCTGTCCGACAAGGTCACCATCGTCGGCGCGACCGGTGTGCAGAACACCCTGAACCTCACCGGTTCCGTGGGACTGTACAAGGCGGTTGACGGCATCCTGCAGGTGCCCTTCCTGACGGCCTTCTATGTGCTGGCTGCCCTGACCGTCTGCTTCAGCTTCTATCAGTACCTGCGCAAGAGAACCACGCTCCCGCGCATGGCGGTGATGGTGGGCTTCCTGGCGGTCCTGATCGTGCTGACCCTGGTTCCCGGGATCCGCTCGATCTTTGACAAGACCCCCGCGCACAATGCCATCCGCATCCCGGTGGTCACGTGGATGCTCATCGGTCTGCTCTGCCTGTACAACACCACCATCATGCGCACCAAGCTGGGGCAGCAGTTCCGGGCGGTGGGACAGAGCCAGACGGTGGCCAATGCCTCGGGAATCAATGTGGACCGCACGAGGATCATCGCCATCATGATGTCCACCGTGCTGGCCGGCTGGGGACAGATCATGTTCATGCAGTCTGACGGTATCGGCACGTTCCAGACCTACGCGGCACATGAGCAGGTGGGTCTGTACGCAGGCGCAGCCATCCTGGTGGGCGGCGCGTCCATTGACCGCGCCACCAATTTCCAGGCGCTGATCGGAACGTTCCTGTTCCACTCGCTGTTCATCACGGCCCAGAGCGCCGCATCCAACCTGTTTGGCGACTCGGCAGTGGGCGAGTACTTCAGAGCGTTCCTCTCCTATGGTGTCATCGCCGTCGCGCTGGTGATCTATGCCTGGCGCGGGACCCAGAAGAACAAAATCGGCATGGTCGACCTGTCTGAGAAGGCGAAGTCCTGACCGCACGAACGGTCGGATACCCCTCTTCAGCCATGCGGATGAAATGAACGCGTTGCCTGAAGTCTCCCTTCGGCATCTGCCTGGGCGATGGAAAACCCCTGGAAAGAAGAGGAACGCCGGGGAGAGGCCGGAGGCTTCTGGAAGCGGATTTGTCCAAAGGCGGAAAAACCTGCAAAGACTCACGATCAGGAGGAAACCCCTCCTGATCGTGGTTTCTTTTTGGGAAACCGTCTCCCGGCGTTGGCGCCGGGAGGCCGGGATCAGACTGCGAAGCGAAGAAAGGCGAGGAGGCGACCTGGTGGCGGCAGGTGACTGCCGGGAGCGTCCTCAGCTGTCCTGCCTGTGAGGAAGACGGCGCGGGACTGCCATGAAGGATCCGCGTTCGTTTCGCAGCAGCCTCCGGGGGTCATGGTCCGGGTGAAATGGATAACCGACCGTCATTCCCTGCAGATTTGTGGAAATTCTGACCTGCAGGCGGGGAACAAAACTCCTGGATGAAGCGTCAATCATGCAGAACTCAAACCTGTGACAGGGAGGAACCCGACATGAAAAAAAACGCTGTATTCCTGATTGCCGCGCTGTGCCTTGCACTGTCCCTGGGGGTCCCCGTGTCAGCGGAGGAAAGCACGGAGGAAACCGTCCGGGAGTCCCAGGGCTTCCGATACCACCTGCTGGAGGACGAAACGGCCGAGATTCTCGGCTATCTCGGCTATCCCGGCAGAGAGGGGCCCCTGGAGCTTCCGGAAACCCTGGAGGGTCACCCAGTAAGCTCAATCGGCGAGGAAGCCTTCTATGGTCTGCGATACGGCATGGGGAGGATCACCCTTCCCTCCGGGGTCACAAGGATCGGATCTGACGCGTTTTCCATGAGTGACATTACAGAAATTGAGATTCCGGCGGGCGTGGTCCGCATGGAGGACAATCCGTTTTCCTGCTGCATGTCCCTCAAATCCATCACGGTGGCCGGGGACAATCCCGTGTTTTATGTGCAGGAAGGCGTCCTGTTCTGCCGGGAGGATCGCTCTCTGGTGTGCTTTCCCAACCTTGCCGCGGAGATCGCCGAGACAGAGGATGAGGACGAGGATGCGGCTGTGCTGGCGACCTATACGGTTCCGGAAGGGACGCAGATCCTCCGCGCAGGGGCATTTGGAGGCGTGGAGGGCCTGTCGGAGATTTTTCTTCCGGATTCCCTCCGGGTGATCGGCGCCCAGGCCTTCTGCTTCTGCGGGGGTCTTGACAGAATCACCATCCCGGACAGTGTCACGCAGATCGGGGATGCCGCCTTTGACTCCTGTACCTCCCTTGGCAGGGTGGTGCTCCCTGCAGGCCTCACGAGGATTCCCTCCATGCTGTTCTATGAGTGCAACAGCCTGCAGGAGGCGGAGATTCCGGAAACCGTCACGCAGATCGGGGACTCCGCGTTTGACTTCTGCGGCAGCCTGGAACAGGTCACCATTCCGGAGAGCGTCACGGTGATTGAAACCGCCGTCTTTGAAGGATGCGCCTCCCTCAGATCCCTGGCGATTCCAGACGGCGTGACGGAAATCGGCGCCTTTGCCCTTTGCGGCTGCTCCGCGCTTTCAGAACTGCAGATCCCGTCTTCGGTCAGAAAGATTGGAAGCTATGCCTTCTCAAACTGCAGCATGCTCAGGAAGCTGGCTGTTCCGGACAGCGTTCAGTCCATCGGGCAACATGCCTTTGAAGGCTGTTCCAGGGACCTTGTCATCGTCTGCGGAGCGGACAGCTGCGTCAGGACACTCTGCGAGCAAAGCGGCATCGCCTTTCGGGCACAGTGATG
>CACYCQ010000363.1:0-9633 GCA_902772995.1 uncultured Eubacteriales bacterium | reverse complement strand
CTGAGGGCGAGATGGATGAGTTCCCGGATCATCAGGGTATGAATCAGGGGCTGGCGGGTACTGTATTCATCCAGGGCTACCTGAAAAGCCTGGTACTGGCAGTCATAGGTGAAAGAACCTGGAAAGTAGATCATCAGCATGGGGAGCCAGCAGACAAGCAGCAGCAAAAACGCCGGAAGGGGATGAAACCCGGGAAGAATCCGCCGGCGACGGCCCCCGCGGGAACAGGCCAGATGCTCAAAGCCCCATGCAAGAATCTGAAGGATCACAAAGGCAACCGGCGTACACAGGAGAAGATCCGCCAGGGTTTTTGCAAGCGTAACCGTGCCGGAGGACTCCATCTGAGACCCTGCCGTGAACAGGAGGGCATAGATCAGGGAACCCGGGAGCAGTATCCATCGGCGACGGCGAAACAGAAGTGCAGGAGATTTCATAGTTTTTACCTGTCAGAGGTCATTGGAGAGCAGGGAACGAATTTCCAGAACTGGCTGTCGAGTTCCTCATAGGGTTCAAGGGTGACGCCTCCGGTTTCCGGACAGAGGGTGAGGGCCATGTTATCCCTGAAAAGGACTGCATAAAGGGTCTTTTCAGGACCGGAAAGCAGCATCCAGCGCTGATCAGGGGAACCTGATGCAACTTCCAGGGTGACACGCTGTCCGGGCTCAGGATACTGCCCGAATGAAGAGAGGCAATGCGGCCCTTGACCGGCCTTGATGATAAAGGCATCCGAGGCGTCTGCTCTTTTGAGCTGAAAGTCCAGGGGGTCTTCCGGCCGGGAAGAAACGGCAAGAGAAGAACCTTCTGCACTGCAAAGAAGCGCCCCGGTACCGGAGGACGGGGAGATGGAATATTCGCCTTCGGGGAGAAGGACGAAGCGGTGGGCGTCAAGGTAAAACTGATACTCATCGCTCTGATCCTCCGGAATAAAGAGATTGTTGAGAAGCGAAAAACGCTGCGTGGCGATGATTCCGGAAAAAACCAGCAGGCCTGCGATGACCGCCGGGAAGAGGAAACGGGAAGGGCTCAGGAGAGTCCGTACGGGCGCCGCATACAGCCTTCGATATCCCGAAGCGGAAAGAGGAAACAGCAGGAGAAAGAAGGGGAGGGTGTACTGGCACTTGGCTTCCCAGAAGGTGTGAAAGACAAAGCCGCCGATAAAGACGATCTGATAAAAGAAGCCGGAAGCGTCTTCGCCGGGCGTCAGCAGAAGGAAGAAGAGGACACCGCACAGGAGAATGAACTGGAGGGCATTCAGACAGGGGTGGACCCATGCGGCTCCCCTGACGGACAGCAGCAGATAGATCAGTCTGCCGGGACGAAAAGGTTCTGCGGGGGACATGACCTGATTGATGTGAAATGCCTGAAAATCGGGATTGTTCCATTGAGAGGCGTTTTTTTTGACAAAGAAACGCAGTGCGCCCCTTGGATTGCGGATAAACTCGCTGATGCGACGCTCCAGTGCTGCGCGGCAGGCGTCTCCCTGCCGGTCGTAATCGAACTGGCTGGAGCGGTAGCTTCCGGTGGTCGAATGGTTCCACCAGCCATTGGCCCGTTCTTCATCCTCCTGAAGGCCCATGGAGACCCAGGCGAGGGGATGCATGCCCCGGCCGATTTTCTGGCCGGAAAGCTGCTCTATCCCGGCGACTGCAAGAGACTGGGTCAGCAGCAGGACGGCCAGAAAGAAGGGGAGCAGGCAGAGAAGCTCTGCGCGTCTGGCGGACAGGGCCTCATGGACAGTGAAGAGCATGAGGCCGATGAGAAAGATCAGATAGTTGTTTTTGAGAAACACCGCCAGAAAAATGCAGACAATGGACAGTGCGGCCGAGCACACGTCTTTCCTCTGGATAAAGACCAGGAGGGAACGGTAGGCAAAGACGGACAGGGCAAGCCCCGGAAGGGTCCCGTAAATAAAGGGAACATAGAGGAAGAGGGGAACAAAGGCGATGCAAAGAGGAAGAAGAAAACAGACGGACAAACTGTCCTCTCCGGACAGGCGGAGGATTTTACAAAGGCTCCCCAGAAGCCATACGACACAGAGCGCATTGAGCAGCTGAAAAACGAGATAATTGTCTGTGCCCGCCAGCAGGGAGAGCAGATAGGAGAACAGGATGAAACCGGACTGGTGAGGATAGACGTTCAGATATCCGCCTTCCAGGAAAGGCTCGGAGCTGCGCTGGTGCAGGGCCCTGACGGTCTGGAACACCTGGAGCTGATCTGCATAGGGCTGCTGCTGAGTCAGGAGCACCAGTCCCGTGCAGAGAAGACCGGCAAGGAGGAGCATCCCGGTCCTGAAGGCCCCCGGACGCCCGGAGATGTCCGGAACCGGGCGCTTTTTTGCATGCAGGTGCCTGTGAAGAAAGATGAGGGAGATGAATCCGGCCTCAATCAAGAGATTACCAAGACACCGGTCCGGCAGCAGATAGGTGTGCTCGGTGTCAGAAATGGCAGACGTGGAGAAGGCCGCCAGAAGAATCAGATAGAGGATGACAAGACCAAAGAGCAGCCGGACCAGCCGGTTGATGAGCCGGGAGACGACGCCCTGGGACGTGATAGGTTGCATGGTGCCCCCCATATGCTCAGGCCTGTTCTGAAATCATCGCCAGATCGTATGGCGTGGTCTGATAGACGAAGTAGTTGAGCCAGTTGCAGAACAGAAGGTTGGCATGCGCGCGCCAGCGGACCACAGGTTCCCGGGACGGATCGTTGTCCGGATAGTAATTATAGGGAACATGAATGGGCTTCCCGGCGTCCAGGTCCCGGCGGTATTCCGCCTGAAGCGTCAGAGGATCGTATTCGGAATGACCCGTGACAAAGAACTGCTTGTATTTGCGGCCATATACGGCGTAGACGCCCGCTTCGCGGGAGGAGGCGAGAACCTGCAGCTGGGGAACGGCTTCGATGTGGGAGCGCTCGATGGTGGTGTGCCGGCTGTGGGGAACATAGAACACATCGTCAAATCCCCGGAAGAGCATGCTTTGGCGGTACTCCACCTGATGGGGATAGACCCCGAAGAGCTTCTCGGGCAGGGGCAGCTTGGGGATGCCGTAGTGGTGGTACAGGCCTGCCTGGGCGGCCCAGCAGATGTGGAAGGTGGAATGAACATGGGTACGGGTCCAGTCCATCAGCTCGCACAGTTCCGGCCAGTAGTCCACCTCCTCAAAGTCCAGATGCTCAACGGGCGCACCGGTAATGATGCAGCCGTCAAAGTTCCGGTGGCGGACCTCCTGAAAGGACTTATAGAACGCCTGAAGGTGTTCCGGCGGGGTGTTCTGGGAAACGTGGTTGACCGGGGAAATGAATTCCAGGTTGATCTGCAGGGAGGTATTGCCCAGAAGCCGGGAAAACTGGATCTCGGTCTCGATCTTTTTGGGCATGAGATTGACCAGCAGGATCTCCAGCGGCCGGATATCCTGCGTGACCGCACGGTCAAGGGGCATGACAAAGATGTTTTCACGGTGAAGCACATCGACCGCCGGCAGATCATTCGGTATCCGTATGGGCATGGGGGAGCTCCTTTCTGATTCAGATCTTCTCGAGTGCCTGGCTCAGGTCATCCATCAGGTCCTGAGCGTTTTCCAGACCGCAGCTCAGGCGGATGAGTCCGGCAGGGATCCCTGCAGCGGCAAGCTGTTCATCGGTCATCTGGCGGTGGGTGGTCGAAGCGGGGTTGAGGCAGCAGGTCCGGGCATCCGCCACATGGGTTTCAATTGCGGCAAGCTTCAGACTGTTCATAAAACGGGAAGCCGCCTCCCGGCCGCCGACCAGTTCAAAGCTGATGACGCCGCAGGACCCCTGGGGAAGATACTTGAGCGCGCGCGCATGGTAAGGGTCCCCCGGAAGACCGCAGTAGTTGACATGGGTGACCTTGGGATGCTGCAGCAGGAACTCCGCGATGCGCTGGGCGTTCTCGCAGTGCCTGGCCATCCGGACGTGGAGGCTTTCAAGTCCCAGATTCAGATAGAAGGCGCTCTGGGGGGAGAGGACGCAGCCGAAGTCCCGCATGAGCTGCGCGGTGCATTTGGTGATGAACGCGCCGCCCATTCCGAATTTTTCAGCATAGGTGATCCCGTGATAGCTTTCGTCAGGGGTGCACAGACCGGGGAATTTGTCCCGGTGCTGCATCCAGTCGAAATGACCGCCGTCGATGATGGCGCCGCCGACGGCCGTGCCATGGCCGTCCATGTACTTTGTGGTCGAGTGGGTGACGATATCCGCACCCCATTCGATGGGACGGCAGTTGATGGGGGTGGCGAAGGTGTTGTCGACGACAAGCGGTACACCGTGAGCATGAGCTGCTTTTGCAAACTGCTCGATATCCAGAACCGTCAGAGCGGGATTGGCGATGGTTTCGCCAAAGACCAGTTTGGTATTGTCCTGGAATGCCGCGTCGAGCTCTTCGTCAGTGCAGTCCGGAGAGACAAAGGTAACGGAGATGCCCATCCGGGCCATGGTGACACTGATCAGATTGAAGGTTCCGCCATAGATGCTGGAGGAGGCCACGATGTGATCCCCGCAGGAGGCCAGATTGAACATGGCAAAGAAGTTGGCGGCCTGACCTGAGGAGGTCAGCATGGCAGCGCTTCCTCCCTCCAGAGAACAGATCTTTGCGGCAACCTGGTCACAGGTGGGATTCTGAAGGCGGGAATAGAAATAGCCTGAAGCTTCCAGATCAAAAAGCTTTCCCATTTCTTCGCCGCTGTCATAGCGGAACGTGGTTGACTGGATGATGGGAATCTGACGGGGCTGTCCGTTTCCCGGGGTATAGCCTGCCTGTACGCAGCGGGTCTCAATTTTCTGATTCATGGGAATCCTCCTTCTGGAAGAAATAGATGATGGGAACCGGGTCCCGGATGAACCGGGGCAGGACTCGGGCAGGAATCCCTGCCGGCCTGAAAAAAGAAAAGCTTTCCGGGTGAAGCCCGGGCTTTCCGTGTGGGACAGGGGTAGACGCGCGAATGCATGTATCATAGCACAAGGGATAATGAAAGAACAGAAAAACCGTTTTTGACAATCACAGGACAATTTAGTACACTTTGGGAAATCGTCACCGGGACGAAGGAGAAGGTCTGAGGGACCAGTGAAGGTGCGTTCCAGGGGATGGAACAGAGAAGAGGAAATTTATGTCACAATCAGAAAATGCACGGTCTGCAGGGAGACTGTGGTACCTGGACCTGCTGCGGATTTTCGCCATTTTCACCATTGTCCTGATCCATGTGTCCCCCCAGGGGTATCTGAAAGTCGATGTCCGTTCAGGAGAATGGAACGTCATGAATCTGATTACCTGCGTCAGCTGCTGGAATGTTCCGGTCTTCTACATGATCAGCGGGGCGCTGTTTCTGGGACGGAAGAGACACCAGCCGGTCAGAGAGCTGTACAGAAAATCCATTCTGAGGATCCTGACCTGTTTTCTGTTCTGGTCAGCCGTGTATGCGGGGGTCTACTGCATCATGACCGGAAAGGGAAAATGGACCTTCCTCAACCAGTTCCTGCGGGGCCATTACCACATGTGGTTCATCTTTGTGATCCTGGGTCTGTACTGGGCAACCCCTGTGATCCGGCAGATCACGGCATCCAGGAAAGTGACAGAGTACTTCCTTGTGGCAGGATTTGTCCTGACCTACGGAACGACACGGATCCTCTTCCTCCTGAAGCAGATTCACGTGCCCCATGAGGACGTACTGGATTCCCTGATTTCCGCCAATGCGCAGATCAACCCCTACCGGGCGCTCAACGCGCTGTATTATTATATCCTCGGGCATTATCTGAATGACACGATCCTGACCCGCAGGCAGAAAACCGGATGGATCCTTGCGGGAGTTGCGGGCTTCCTCATGCTGACAGCGCTGACCATCTGGCATTCCATGCGACTGGGGAGAACCAGTTCGGAGTTCAATTCGGATGACACCCTGGGGACGCTGCTGTATACAGCGGGGATGTTTGTCCTGCTCAGGAGCATTCTGGAAAACCGGACCCCTTCCCCCCGGGCGAAAAAGGTGATTGGCGCACTGTCCTCATGGACATTTGGAATCTACCTGATTCATCCGCTGATTCTGGAAAGGCTGAATCCCGTGTTTGAGGTGACAACGCCTCTGGCGCTCCTGGGGCAGATCCTGGGAACCACACTGCTTGTGTACATCTGTGCCATGGCGGCCTCAGCGCTGCTTCACCTTGTTCCCATTGCCAGAAAAACCATCGTATGATCCAGGGAAGGGTCGCTTTGGCGGAGCGCTTTGAGCGGCAGATCACAGGGATGTTTCTGCTCATGGCAGAGAATCCGCGGACGGGACCGGACCTGCCGCACAGGTGCCTGATCAACCTGAGGAAGGCAGAGCGCCGGTGCCAGCCTGCCGTCCCGGCTGTACCCGAACGGAGGTTTGCAGGCGGGACAGCGGCGTCTTTGGGGGATTCCTGTACCTGGCAGCACAGAAAACGGAGTGATGCAAGAACATCTTGCCTTTGAAGCCTGGAACCAGGCAAAGGCAAGATGTTCTTTGCTATGCGGCTGTGACATGAATGAGATCTGCGGAATCAGAGGAATTTGAAGGTTGAACGCACGCGGCGGAAGACATGCTCATAATAGGCATACCAGTCACGGGGCGCGGTCAGACGGATCTGATACAGGGAATTCCCGTGAGCGACGATGCAGATTCTGCCGTTCATCTGATAGGTCTTCACGCCGTCGCTGTACTCGGCCTTATAATAACAGTAGGAGCCCTTGGCATTTCCGACGGTCGCGCTGGAGATGGAACCATGGGAGAACGAGGAGAAGCTCTCGGAAAGAACCTCCAGGACGGATTCAAGCCGTGTACGGGCATCCGCCGCATTCTGAGAAAGTCCCATATTGACCTTTTCCACGGTGAGACGGCTTTGATAGCCGTTGACGTCCATGATCTCCTCGCGGGGCTCCACGAACTGGACGTTGGTGTCCATGGCCGTGCCGGGATTCAGATTCCAGCTGTAGGGAATGGAAAAGGAAACCCCCATATCCGTGTTTTCATAGGTCTGATAGACAAAATTCGGAGTGGGTGCCGGCGTCGGGGTGGGCTTGTCAATCGGATCGACGGCAACGGGAGTGGATGCGGGATCTGACAGCGAAACGGAAGAAAAATCCACGTGCAGTTCACCGGACAGATCGGGCAGTCCGGAGGGGGCAGCAAGCCCCTGTGCAACGGGTTCCTCCTGGGTGAGCTCCTGCTGGGAGGGGAGCGTCTGAGGCAGATCGTTTTCCTGCGGAAGACTGGCAGGAGCCTGTGAACCGGGGGAGAAGATCAGCTCACTTTCCTCGGTGACGGAGGAGGCGGGAAGACTGGACTCAAAGGGAAGGGACTCGGCAAACGCTCCGCTGACAAGAAAAACAGCGGAAAGCATGAGGGAAATGAAAAGACGCATAAACTGAATCACAGCGGCGGACAGGACGCTGTGCCTCCTTCCTGACAATGCTGCAAACTGGATTGCGGCTGAAGTCTTTATCATGGCTGAAGTATACCAGTCGATCCCCGGAATTGTCAATGAAACAAGGAGGGAACAGAAAACGGAGAGAATGATACAAGGAGGTCCGGACCACCGGATGTACGCTTTGACTTTTCACTTGTATTCCTGTAAACTCTGGCTTACGGGAATGATTATAGAAGTGATGATCCTGCATGATCAGCGCAGGAGCTTTGGGAGAGATCTGAACCCGGAGAAGGGAGGACCATTTCTGCACGCTGGACCTGCATGAAGTGAAAAAGAATGAAAAAAGAGGGAGTTTTGCTGATTGGCGCGGTTCTGATCTGTATCATTTCGCTGGCGTTTTGTTATGTGGTTCAGAAGGACGGATATCTGATCTATCTGGACAGTGACATGTCCTCAGAACTGATACTGGCTAGAGAACAGGCGGATACCGGTCATCTGTTTGAGAGACAATGGCTGTATTCAACGGAAGTGCACCTGATCCACATGAATCTGTTGTATGCATTGGGATTTTCTCTGACATCCTCTTACCAGTATGCCAGGATATTCGGGGTGTTGACCGGCTTTGTCCTGGCCATGGGATCGATGTTTCTGCTTCTGAGGCGGCTGGGACAGAAGAGGTGGGTTTCCACGCTGACGGGAGCCATACTTCCCCTGACGCTCTCCACCATCTATGCCTCCAGCGTCTCCATTGCCGGGCATTATCTGCTGAGCATGTCATTCGCCTTTCTGGGAGCAGCCCTCTGGCTGGACAGCATCAGGAAACCGGCCGGGTGGCCGATTGTTCTGGGATATCTGGGAATCTGCTTTCTGAACGGATTTCTGACGGTCCGGCATGTGCTGTGCTTCATGGTTCCGATGATGGTCGTGGCAGCGCTTCGGTGGATCCGCTCGGGACGCAGGCCTGACAGGGTATTTTGGGTTTCCCTGGCCGGATTTGGCTCGTGCATCCTGGGGTATGGCACCGGAGAGGTGATTCTGCCAAGACTGTTCTTCAGTGGGGCGGGATCGGCCACGTCCTTTGGCTTTAACCCCCTTGACGGGAAAATGCTGACGGAGCTGGCGGCCACCATTGTGCAGGATGGATTCAAGCTGATGGGCTGGAAGGGGGACGCCGGTGTTTTTTCGCTGCCCGGAGCGGGCAACCTCATGCTGGCAGGCACGGCCGTGCTGGGATGGATGATGGTCAGGGAAAGAAAGCGGTCGGATTGTGAACAGGTTGAAATCTATCTGGAGTATGCGACGGCAGCCGTTTTTGTGAACCTTTTCTGCTTTTTGTGTATTCGCGGGGCCTATGTCAACCGTTATCAGGTGTATGCCTTTCTCTTTCTGATCCCTGCACTGCCCCTGCTGATCGGCGCCGTCAGCAACAGGGTCCTCAAAACATGTTTTGTATCGTTTGCAGTTCTGTGGCTGCTGCTGGGGTCTTCTGGATTTTACCTGGGCGTCCGCAATCAGATGGAAGGCGCCCGTGAGATGTGGGCTCCCCGGGAGGAGACCCTCAGCTGGCTGGCGGACCATGGATACCGGAAGGGATATGGGACGTTCTGGAATGTCCGTGTGATGGAGGAACGCTCAGAAGGGAAAATGAGATTCTGCGGGGTGGTTCCATCTGCCGCGGAGGAGGGCGCGGTCTGTCCGGTGTCCCTCGAGTTCATTCGCTGGCTGGAAACGGACGAGCGTTCGGATCTTGACTGGAGTCAGGAAAAGACATGCCTTTTGCTGAACCGGGAAGAAGAGGAAGAAATGAAACCCTGGCTGGACTGGGTCAGAGCCCCCTGCATCTATGCTAACCGGGACTATGGCGTCTACGGCTTTGACAGCAGCACGGATTTTGTGAATGCGGTTCTGCGGGGAAAGGCAAAACTGGAAAAAGCAGACCAGAGCGACGGAAAAATCGTGCTTTCCCCGGGAGGGCGTTTTCGGATTCCGACCTCCCGGAGGGAGGCGGGGCGCTATGAGATTACCCTGGATATCCAGGGGGATCCGGGGAATGACGCAAGGGTGGAAGTCTACACCGGACGGGAGTTTGACCTGAAGGCAAGTGCCGCACTCCGGGAGGGAAGCGTGGTATGCCCTGTGGATCTTCCCGATGCGGACAAGTATTTCATGATCCTGGTCAGAAATGGAGACCGTGAGATCGTGCTGACGCGGCTTGACCTCAAAAAGGTCGGCGATGGG
>CACYCQ010000362.1:0-8073 GCA_902772995.1 uncultured Eubacteriales bacterium | reverse complement strand
GGCGCGCTCCGGAGCATGCCAAGGATCTCCTTCAGCACGTCCGGGCTTGCCTTCCCCAGCGCCTGCAGGGATTCAATTGTCACCCCCGCGCCGTTTCGCGTCCACAGCATCTGGGCGCGCATCTGCGCCGTCGTTTCCGCCGCCTTCCGGCCCTCGAACAGGAAGCTGCACTCCAGGAGCATTTTCTCATGGTTCCCAAGGAGCAGCTCGACATTCTGCCGGCCCAGGATCCACCGGAGCATGGCCACGCCCCCGTCCCCGTTCCTGTCAATCACATCCCCCAGCACAAACAGCCGGTCCGCATCTCCAAATCCCGCCCTGTCCAGCAGCCGCAGGAATCTGGCCAGCGAGGTGCCGTGGGCATCCGAAGTCACATAGATCATCTCCGTCTCCTTTCTGCCCGGGGGGCAAATCCGTCATTTACAAATTCCCTCAAACATGCTATCTTCAGTGCGAAAGGCAAAGGGGTCTTGATGGCTTCCTCTGCCTTTTTGCTGTTTTGGAAAACCGCTCCCCGCCCGCCGGGAGCCTGTGCAGGTCCTGAAAGGGGGATCATTTCATGGCTGCATTTGACAAGGTTCTTTCCGGCATTCCCGCACTGGATGGGGCCATCGACTATCTGCGCATGGGGGACAATGTGGTCTTTCGCGTCTCCACCCTGGAGGAATTCCGTCACTTTTCGGACCCGTTCGTGGCGCAGGCCAAACGGGACGGCCGCAGGATCATCTACTTCCGCTTCGCCAGCCATCCGGAGCTGGTGGCGGAGTGCCCCGAGGTCCGGCGGGTCTGCATCCCCCTTTCCCACCGCTTTGAGACCTTCACGGTGGACATCCACCGGGTCATCGGGCAGGAGGGCCGGGACGTCTTCTACATCTTTGACTGCCTGTCGGAGCTGCAGACGGCCTGGGCCACCGACCTGATGATGGGCAATTTCTTCCGGGTGACCTGTCCCTTCCTGTTCACTCTGGATACCGTGGCCTTCTTCCCGGTCATCCGCGGGCGGCACTCCTTCGGCGCCATCACCAAGATCGCCAACACCACGCAGCTGCTGCTGGACGTGTATCAAGACCCCGACCCTGACATCCTGTACCTGCGCCCCCAGAAGGTGTGGAACCGCAGTTCCGACACCATGTTCCTGCCCCACCTGTACCGGCTTTCCACGGGGGAGATCCGGCCCATCCGGGACGGGGTGCAGACCAGCCGCTTCTATCAGGTGATGAACCGGTGCCAGCGCTCCCTGGAGGAGCAGTACGCGGACTCCTGGGACCGCTTCTTCAACCAGACCCGGCTGCTGCACCAGAGCGGAGTCCCCGTCGGGGAACAGTGCAGCCGGATGTGCAACATCATGATGACCCGGGATGAACGGCTGCGCGCCCTGGTCAAGCGGCACTTCACGCCGGAGGACTACCTGCAGGTCCGGGACCACATGGTGGGCACCGGCATGGTGGGCGGGAAAACCTGCGGCATGCTGCTGGCCCGGGCCATCCTGCGGAACCTGGCGCCGGACATCGACCGGGTGCTGGAGCCCCACGATTCCTTCTTCGTGGGCTCCGACGTATTCTACACCTATATCGTGGACAACGGGCTCTGGGACCTGCGCGTGCGCCAGCGCACGGAGGAGGGGTATTTTGCCCTGGCCGGGGACCTTGCCCGTCACCTGAAAAACGGCACCTTCTCCCCGGATACGAAGGAGCAGTTCATGCACATCCTCGAGTATTACGGACAGGATCCCTACATCGTCCGCTCCAGCAGCATCCTGGAGGACAGCTTTGACAACGCGTTTGCCGGCAAGTATGAATCCGTCTTCTGCGCCAACCGCGGAACGCCGGAGGAGCGGCTGGAGGAGTTTGAAAACGCGGTGCGCACGGTCTACGCCAGCTGTGCGGACCTCTCCGCGCTGGATTACCGCAGGCGGCGGGGCCTTGACCGGCGGGACGAGCAGATGGCCCTGCTGGTGATGCGCGTCTCCGGCTCGGCCTACGGCGCCTGGTACATGCCCTGCGCCGCCGGCGTCGGGTATTCCCGCAGCCCGTACAGATTCCTCAATGACGCCGACCCCTCCGCGGGCATGCTCCGCCTGGTGATGGGCCTGGGCACCTCCGCGGTGGACCGGGCGGAGGGTTCCTATCCGCGCCTGGTGAGCCTTGACAGACCGGAGGCCACCACCTCCACCACCATCGCCCAGAAGCACCAGTTTTCCCAGCGGAACGTGGAGGCCGTCGACCTGAAGGCCCGCTGCCTGTGCCGCGTCCCGCTGTCCCGGGTGGAGCCGGTCCTGCCCCCGTATCTCAAAGGCCAGGTGCTCGAGCATGACACGGAGGCCGAGGCCTCCCTGCGGGAGCGGGGCATCCGCCGCTCCGTCTGCTTCATCTCCTGCCAGGGCCTTGTGCGCAACGCGGAAATGATGCAGCGCATGCAGCGCATGATGCACCTTATCCAAAGCGAATACGGCGAGCCGGTGGACATCGAGTTCACCATCAACGTTTCGGAAAACCGGGAATACATGATCAACCTGCTGCAGTGCAGGCCGCTGCAGGTGTTCATGGATACGGGAAGCGTGACCCTGCCGGAGGACATCCCCGCGGAGCGCATCCTGCTGGAAACCCGGGGCGCGTCCATGGGCCTCTCCCGGAAGATCCCCCTGGACCTGATCGTCTATGTGGACCCGGTCGGATACTACAACCTGCCCTATGCCGACAAGCCCCGCATCGCTTCGCTCATCGGCAGGATCAACTGGGCCTTCCGGGACCAGGGAAAGCACATGATGCTCATGGTTCCCGGCCGGATCGGCACCTCCTCCCCGGAGCTTGGCGTACCCACCGCCTTTTCCGACATCAGCAGCTTCGAGGTGGTGTGTGAAATGGCGGAAAGCCGCGCCGGCTACAATCCGGAGCTCTCCTACGGCAGCCATATCTTCCAGGACCTGGTTGAGGCGCAGATCCTCTACACCGCCGTGTTTCCCGGGCCGAGGACCCTGCATTTCCAGCCGGAGCTGCTCAGAAAGGCGGACAATCTCCTGGGCACCATTCCCGAAGGAGACCTCTGGAAGGACGTGGTCTGCCTGGCGGATGTCAGCAAAACAGGCTGCACCCTGTACCACGACCTCACCAGCGAGCGCGTCCTGCTGTGCCTGTAGGCGCGCGGCCTCCCCCCCGGGGCCAAAAAAAACCTTGCGCCGCAGTGGGCGCAAGGTTTTTTTATGTTCAGATGTCCGCAGGCGTTATTTGGTGCCGAGGCTGAAACGCAGCACGTTCTTCCCGTTCACGTCCAGGGACCAGCTTCCGGAATACTGTGTGAGCTTTTTATGGCCCGAGCCGAAGAAGACATAGTAGTCATGCGCCTGCACCACGGTCCGCTTGTTCCAGTAGCAGTTATACTTGGCGCCGCCGCGGATATACAGCTTGATGTTCTGGTCCTTGTCGCCCCGGTTCTCGATGACGCAGTAGAACAGCGGCGTCCCGGCCGTATTCGCCTCCTCCGCATCGAGAATATAGCCCAGGTCCTTGACCCCGTCGGAGGTTTGCACCGCATAGCCGTAGGCGGTCAGATAAAGGTCATCGAAGATGTACATTTCCTCCGGAGTCTCGGCCTCGGCAGCCATCGCGGAGGACACCCCCAGCATAAGGAGCAGGGAAAGCAGCAGGGAAAACAGCAGCTTGCGCGGATTCATGAAACAACACCTCCTCAGTTTTCTGGTATCCGTACCGTGATTTTACCCTGTAAAAAGATGCATGTCAATTCGTCCGGGGAACGTCTTTTCAGGCCATCAGGCTTCTGAAAAAGGCGCACTGGTCATCATTGCAGCCCCTGGCATACGGGTTGCGCAGGCTGCACTGGAACACATGGCCAAGCGGGGCTTCCTCGTCCCCGTAGCAGCGCACAATGTGGGGCACCCCCTGCGCCTTCAGGACCTCCTGCAGTTCAAGCGTCTGCGCCTTCAGGAAATCCCCGGTGCTGGTAAAGGCAAAGGTGGGCGGGAAATCCGGCGTGACGTACCCCAGCACATCCACCCTTGCCAGACTCTCCGCGTCAAGCGGCCATGGCAGCATTTCCCTGAAGATCTCCATCTCCGTGGGGTTTTCCTCCCCCGCGGGCATCCGGGGGCGGTAGAATCCGCACGCAAGGGCCACGCCCCTGGGCAGCGGGCCCGGGTTTCTCCCATAGAGGCCCATCCTTGCGGCAGCGCCCCTGCAGGTGCACGCGGCGCAGTACAGGCCCAGCAGATGCGCTCCGGCGCTGTCTCCCACCGCAAAGAGCGCATCCAGGTCAAAGCCGTATTCCTCCGCATGCTCCCGCACCCAGGCAAACACCCGGAGGGTGTCCTCCAGGGAGGCCGGGAACCTGTATTCCGGCACCAGCCGGTAGGAAAAGTTCACCACCGCAAATCCCCTGTCTGCCAGGGAGCTTGTGTAATACTGGTACCGGTTCTTGTCCCCGTAGACCCAGGCGCCTCCGTGGACGCTGACAATCACCGGGAGCTTTCCCCGGGCATTCCCTGGTCTGTAGATATCCAGCACCTGGTCCCTGCCGCTTCCGTAGGCGATGTCATCAAAGCTCTCGATCCCCGCCGGCCGGGACAGCCCCGCATCCCTGAGGCTGTCCTGCTGCCCGTATTCCCTTCGGATCCGGTCAATGATCTGTGACATGGTTTTCCTCCTGTCCGGTTGCTCTTCTCCGGGCGGTTCACGGCCGCTTTCCGGAGGCCTCCATTTCCAGCAGCCGCCGTTTCCGCCAGATTCCGCCCGCATAGCCGGTCATCGCCCCTCCCGCCCCCGTCACCCGGTGGCAGGGAACCATCAGCGCCACGGGGTTGTGTCCCACGGCGCCGCCGACGGCGCGCGGCGAGGAGCCGGGGATCCTCGCGGACAGTTCTCCGTAGGTCACGGTGTCCCCCCAGGGGATCCCGGACAGCAGGTGCCAGACCTGCAGACGAAAGGGCGTTCCCGTCAGATGAAGCAGGGGGGTGAACTCCGGCTGCTGCCCGGAAAAATACTGATCCAGCCACAGCCGGGCCTGCTGCAGGACCTGCGCCGGCGCAGCGGCACAAGGAAGGGCCCGGGCCGCTTCGGGCACGGCCTGTCCTTCAAACCAGAGGGCGGCAATTCCCCCGCCGTCCGCCGCCAGGAAGATCTTTCCCAGCGGGGAGGCGTACTGCAAAGCTGACGTCATGTTTTGCCTCTTTCCCGAAAGGTCACAGTCCCAGCAGGTGCCTTACCAGAATCTCGATGCCGATGCCCACCAGGATCACGCCGCCAAGCAGCATTGCGCGGCTCTGGAGCCGGTCTCCCGCACGTCTTCCGAGACTCACGCCGATGCGGCAGATGATGTAGGTCACCAGCGCGATCAGCAGCGACGCGGTCAGGGCCTGTACCCATCCGTATTCCGCAATGGTGAAGCCCACCGACAGCGCGTCGATGGAGGTCGCCACCCCCTGGACCAGCAGGGTTCCCTTGCCCAGCTCGCGGATTTCCTCCTTTTCATCCCCCCGCAGGGCCTTGAGGATCATGCCGCCGCCGATATAGGTCAGCAGCCCCAGGGCCACCCAGGGAATAAAGGGCTCCACAGCGGAAAAGACGGTGACGACGGTGTGCACGCACAGCCAGCCCGCCATGGGCATGAGGAACTGGAAAAAGGCGAAGACCCCTGCAATCCTCCGGGCCTTTGCGCCGGACATTTTTGTGTCCTGCATTCCGTTGACGATGGAGACTGAAAAGGCATCCATGGCCAGGCCGACGCCCAGCAGGATGCTGTTGAGGATAAAGGTCAGCGTTCTCATCATGTTTCTCGATTCTCTGTTGATCAGGCCGCAGATGCCTGCGGTTTTTCGCACATTATACGGCTGTGCCGTTTTCAGGACAAGCCCCGGACCGCAGGGGCCTTACGCCAGGGAGTAGGCCGCAATGCCCACAAAGAGCAGCATGGAGACGATGGTCTGCAGCGAAAGCGTGGTGGAGATGTAGTCGCTGTGCCCCGTAATATCCGCATAGAGGGGGATAATAAAGGGGGCGGGGAGGCTCCACGCCAGCATGAGGGCCACCAGCAGCTGCTTGTCAAAGGGGATGAAGGCGAAGATCACCAGGGCACCTGCCACGGTCAGCAGCGCGCACACCCCCAGTCGCAGGGCTGTCGTGAGCAGGACCGGCTTCATGAGCTCCCTGCGGAAGGCCAGCTCATAGCCCACGATGATCAGAATCAGCGCGGAGGTCGGCGCTGTCACAAAGGACACGGTGCTGCCAAAGAGCGGGCCTGCGGCAGAGGACATCACCGCGCGGCCCACGCCGGTCACGCCCAGCACCACGCCCAGCACGATGCCGATGAGGGTGGGGTTGATGATCTTTTTCACCAGGGGCGTCCCGTCGCCGCTTCCGCCGCCCACCAGAATCAGGGTGATCATGAAGGTGGTAAAGGCCGCCAGGGTCTGCCCGATATCCACCATGGCAAAGACCGGCGTCTGGCCCGGATAGAGCAGCCCGAACAGCGCATAGCCCAGCATTCCCCCTTCAAAGTTGGTCACCAGGAAGGGCAGGAATTTCCCGTATTTTCCCAAAAACCTGCGCAGCACGAATCCCAGGCCCAGTCCTGCGGCGCAGGACAGATACACCACCAGAAACGTCACCGCGATTCTTCCGTTGTATTCCGCGGTGAAGAATGCGTTGAAGAGCACCACCGGCAGGGTGATGTTGGAAACCACGGACTTGATCCCGGTCAGCCCCTCCGGGGAGATGATCCGCCTGCGGGCGCACAGGGCTCCCAGCAGGAACATCAGCAGAACGGGAAATACCATCTCCAGAATTTTGAGCGCCATACAGTCCTCCTGACTTCCTGCCCGCGGGAAGTGCACCAGGCAGGAATGCTTTTCTCCTACAGCATAAGCCCTGTGTCCGGAATGTCAAGCCGGACCCGTGGCTTTCTTTCCTCCGGGGGACGCGGCGCCTTGATCTCCCCCCGTATGAACCTCCTCCGGGACGGCATATTTCCGCGGTGCGCCGTCCGCTTCCTCCCCTTCCGGGAGATCGCCTGCTTTTCTTGCCAATCCTTTCAGGTTCTGGTACAGTATCCGTGAAATCGTTCAGGAGGTCCCTGCCATGCCCCGCTTGATCGCCTTTGATGTGGAAACCCCGAATTCCTTCAACCACCGGATGAGCTCCATCGGCATCGCCGTCATTGAAGGCGGACAGATCACCGAAACCTTCAGCTCCCTCGTCAATCCCCAGACGCACTTCGATCCCTTCAATGTCTCCCTGACAGGCATCCGCCCCTCCATGGTCAGGGACGCCCCCACCTTTCCGCAGCTCTGGGAGCAGATTCAGCCCCTGATGCTCAGCGGGATCCTGCTGGCGCACAATGCCCCGTTTGATCTTCGGGTCCTCTCCACCTGCCTGGCCGACTATGGAATCGAGGCCCCGCGGTACCTGCCCTTTGCCTGCACCGTTCAGATGGGACGGCACTGTTATCCGGAGCTTCAGAACCATCGGCTGGACACCCTGTGCCGGGAGGTCGGCATCCCCCTGGACCACCACCGCGCCGACAGCGACAGCTATGCCTGCGCCAGCCTTCTGATCGACTACCTGTCGCACGGCCTTTCCCTCCAGGACAGTCTCCGCGCATATGACCGCATTGAACGCAAAACCCTGCGCAGCAAAAAGATCCTGCAAAGCATCCTGCCCGAATAGCCTCCCGCCCGGAAAAGGGGAGACGTGCGGAGTCCCCCATGGACCGGGGACCGCAGCCGGGTCACCCCGTGTCCGCAGGATGAGCCCTGCACAGCGGATAAGGGACTCTTCCGAAGGCCGGATGAAACGGGGCCTCCTCCGCGGTCCGCAACCGTCTGCCGCAGGTCGTCCCGGACCATGTTTTTGTTTCACCATCAGAAATGCCCATTACCGGCCTTGTGCTGATAATGGGCATTTTGATTTGATGCTGCACTTTCGGGCAGGGAGCCTGCCGGCTGCCCCCCCGAAAGTGCCTCTCCGTTTTGTCGGCAGCCCCCGGCCTGTCACAAAGCGGATGTCCGCCCTCCATGCGGGAATGCAGAGGGCGGTTCAGCTTTTTCTCCGGAGGATGGAAAAAGCG
>CACYCQ010000361.1:0-4409 GCA_902772995.1 uncultured Eubacteriales bacterium | reverse complement strand
GGGCAAACTCCTCGCGAAGAATGCCGTCCTTTGCGGCGGCATAGCACAGGCGGCTGACCGTGCGCAGCATGCCGATCAGGCTGGTGAGCACCAGGCAGATCAGGGACACCATCAGGATCAGCACACCGGTCTGTCCCAGATAATGGTTGGCGGCATAAAATGCGGGAAGCCCCGCGATTCCCTCAAACTCATTCAGGCGGCGGATATAGTCAAGCCAGCTGTTGCAGCCCTCGGGATAGGCGGTGACGCTCATCAGGACCACAAAGATGTACAGCAGGGTTGTGACCGCGGCGGAAGTAACGAGAATGCGGAACATTTTATCATGCCCGCAGCGGCTTTCCTCCACGGAATGGGAAATGCTCTCAAAGCCGATAAAGGCCCAGGGGGAGACAAAGGCGATGCGCACCACCTGGCGCAGGGCGTTTGTGTCCGGCACAAACGCCGGGGCCATGGTCCTCCCCGAGCGGCCGAATCCCAGCAGGGCCACCACAAAGCAGACCGTGATGCCCGCGGTGAACACCAGGACCATGGTCACCATAGCCCGCGCCGTGCCCGTCTTGCTCTTTGCGCACAGCAGCGCGACAAGGCCCATGGCCGCCATGGTCACCAGGGCCTCCCCCAGATAGACCTCGTAGTCGAAGATCGTGTACAGATACCCGACCTTGAAGACTCCCTGCAGAAAGTAGCGCGCAAACAGGGGGATGCTCGTCGCGTTTGCCCAGAAAATGGAGATATAGATCAGGAACATGAACCAGCCCACCAGGAAGGCGCGGTCATATCCGAAGATATGCTTCACATAGTTGTACAGTCCGCCCGCTCCGGGGTAGCGCTGGGACAGAAAATGATAGTGGCTGGACACCATCAGCATCATGGCAAATCCGATCAGCAGCCCGAGCACGGACCCCAGCGGCCCCGCCTGGGAGAGGTATGTCCGGCTGGTGACCACCAGGGACCCCCAGCCGATGGCCGAACCTACCGACAGTGCCCACAGCGCCAGCGGCGACAGATAGGGCCGCATCTGTTCCTGATTCCGGGGCGCAGATGATGTTTCCTTCAAGTTGATCTCTCCTCTGCATGTCAAAATAGTGGAATCCGTGCCGGGTCCGTTGCCCGGAACCGCCTTACGCCTGTCTGATGCCGAGCACGATGTGGTGGCTGTCGCTCTCCCGCGTCCGGATCGTCTGGATCAGGTACGGGACGGGGATTCCGTTTTTCATTCTGGCAAAAGGAAGCGTAATGGTCTCCTCCTGCCCGACCCAATGCACCAGGCTTCCCTTGCTGGTGGCCTCCCTGACCTTTTCCTGGTCCGTCTCGCTGACGCTCCGCAGCAGCTTTTCCCTGGCATCATTGAAAAAGTCCATCCCGCCCGGACGGATTTCAAGGTCACCCCTCGGGTCCATGTCAAACTCCAGATAGAAATCGGTGACCACATCCACATAGTAGATCTTTTCAAAGTCGCTGGACAGCGCCTTTGAAATGCTCATATAGGTCTTTCTGGCCTCCTGGGGAATCTCCTCCTCGGCCTCCGTGCGGTCAATCAGGAAATGGTCAAAGGCCTCCGGCGGCACGGGCTTGGAGAAATAATAGCCCTGTACCAGGTCACAGCCCATGGCCTTGAGCACCAGGTACTGCTCCTCGGTTTCCACGCCCTCGGCCACCACGGGCACATGCAGGTAGTCCGCAATGTCGATGATCAGCTCGATCATCCGCACGTCCCGGTTCTCGCCAAAGGCGCTGCGAACAAAGCTCATGTCCAGCTTCAGCGCGTCAATGGGCAGGTGCGAGAGCATTCCCAGGGAGGAGTACCCTGTGCCGAAATCGTCCATCTCGATGCGGAAGCCCATGCCCATGCCGCGCAGTTCCTTGGCGGTGGAGATCACCTGGTCGGAGTCCCCGGTATAGGCTGATTCGGTGATTTCCAGCATCAGGTCCTCCGGCTGGAGATCGTATTCATCCAGGATCTCCTTAAAGATGCTCTTCAGGTCCGGCGTCAGCATATCAATCCGGGAGACGTTGACCGAGACCGGCACGGCATAGCCGAAGCGGTTCTTCCAGTCCCTGATCCTCGCCGCAGACTCCCGCCAGACAAACTGGTCAAGGTCCAGAATCAGGCCGTTGTCCTCCAGCAGCGGGATGAACAAGCCGGGGCTGATCATGCCCAGCTCGGGATGGTCCCATCTGACCAGCGCCTCCGCGCTGGACAGGACGGGCTTGTCAGGCCGGATGTCATACTTGGGCTGGAAGTAGACCTTGAAACGGTGGTTCTCCAGGGAGGGCTTGAAGTCCTCCAGGAGCCGCGCCTTGTGGAGCTCCGCCTCATGCATTTCATTGTCATAGATACCGATGGCATTGCGGTAGCCGTTCCTGACGGAATTTGCCGCGATCTTCGCGTAGTCAAAGCGGCGCTCGATCTGCAGCGACTTGTCCACCTGCGAGTAGACGCCCATGCGCAGGCGGACCCGGTTTTCGGAGACATCCTCCTCGGCCAGGCCCTCGGAGACCTTCTTCAGAATCATCCCGTAGTCATCCCTGTGCGGGCAGTAAATCTGGAACGTGTCCGCGCCCCGGCGGCAGGCCATGCCACCCACTTCCCGGGAGATCTGGCGCACCTGCTTGCCGATGCGGGCGAGCACGCTGTCACCGTACTGCTTTCCGTACCGCTCGTTGATCATGTGGAAACGGTTGATATCCAGGACGATGGCATCCATGGGCATATCCATGTAGTGCTGGTCATACATCCGGACATAGCGCAGGAAGAATTCCGGGTTGAAAAGGTTGGTCAGGCTCTCACGTTCCGTGGACTGGATGATGTTCCTCTTTTCGGAAAGCTCGATGCACCGGTCCACGCGGGCCTGGATAATCTCCGCGGAGGGATAGGGCTTGGGAATAAAGTCATACGCGCCGAGCTTCAGGCACTCCACTTCCGCCGTTTCGTCCGCGGTCATCACGATGACCGGAATTCCCCTGAGCTCCTCTTCCTCCTTCATCACCCTGAGCACTTCCATGCCGTTCATCTTCGGCATCTGCAGGTCCATCATCACAAGGGCCAGGTCCTCCCTGTGGGTCTTGATCTGCTCAAGGGCCTCAATGCCGTCGGAGGCGAACAGAATTTCATGGCCCTCCTCCAGCGCCTTGCCCAGGATCGCCTGGTTGATCTTCTCATCCTCCACGATCAGGATGTATCGCTTGAGCCGCAGCAGCTCCGTGTTTTCCTCCTTCATGAACACCGGCTTGGACGCCGCCTCAGCGTCCTCCCGCGTCATCGCCCCCATTCCCTTGAGCAGGGACTTTTCTTCATACATGAGCGAATCCGCGCGTTCAAACACGTCGTGGAAGCAGCTGTCCTCCGCGGGTCTGTACTCGGAAAGCCCTCCGGAAACCACCACGTCCCGGGTGCTGATGTGTTCCACGGAGCGGTCATGCAGCGCCAGGACCAGCTCCTTGCGGATAAGGAAATCCCTGCCTTTGAGGATGACCACGAATTCATCCCCGCCCGTCCTGAACACCGGGCTGTGCTGGAAGATGTCGCAGATCATGCGGCTTGCCTTGAGGATGTACTCATCGCCCGCCTTGTGGCCCAGGGTGTCGTTGATCACCTTGAGGCCGTTCACGTCACAGACGACCACGGCAAACTCGTCTGACGACTTTTCCTGGATGGCCTTGTCACACTCCTTCTGCTGCAGAAGGAAAGCATGCTTGCTCTTGACCCCCGTCATGGGGTCCGTCAGCGCCACGTTCCGGGCCTGGTCGCGCTCCTCCGAGGCTTTCTTCTCCCACTTCTGCATCGAGAGATGATTGACCAGCATCACGGCAAGGGACAGCCCGAACAGCACCGTGATGACCATCACGCTGGTATTGTCCGCGTCGTGCAGGCGCTCCAGCTGGATTTCAAAGAATTCAGGCGCTTCGATGGCCATGGTCTCCTTGTCCGCCGTGCCGTCAAAATAGCTGTGGATGTCGCGGATAATGTCCTGTTCACGGCTTTCGTTGAGCCGTTCCGCCCAGGTCATCGCCATCAGGACGATGAATGCCAGCAGGACGATCCACACAATGATGGCCTTGCCGAAGTGCCGGGCGTGGTCCTTGCGGATGACGCCGTTGAAGAAAAACAGGCCGACAATCGCCCAGACCGCCATCAGGACATAGGTTTCCGTTTCGATGGTGTGGTCAGAAAACAGGCTCGGGAACAGCAGGAAGACCAGGAAAGCGATCAGGATGGGAATGCAGATGCCGCTGATCACCCTTTCCTTCCCGCAGCCCTTCTCCTTTCCGGAGACCTTGAACACCGCCAGCGAAGCCGCTCCGTAGAGGATCGTGGCGCCGATGGTCGTGGTGTCCACGATCCACCCGATGGCTGTCCTTCCGACGAACGGGATGGGAAGGGATACCAGCAGTACCAGCAGGATGGT
>CACYCQ010000360.1:0-2347 GCA_902772995.1 uncultured Eubacteriales bacterium | reverse complement strand
TCCAATCCCACGGGAAGCGTGGGCACAGCGCAGGTATACCGGGAAATCATCGAGTTTGCCAGGGAATATGACATCTTTATTCTTCATGACAATGCATACAGCGATATCCAGTTTGACGGGCTGCGCGGCGGAAGCTTCCTCTCGTTTCCGGGAGCCGCACAGGTCGGCGCCGAGTTTTTCAGCCTTTCCAAGTCCTTCAATGTGACCGGCGCCCGCATCAGCTTTCTGATCGGACGAACCGACGTGGTCGCCGCGTTCCGGAAACTCCGCAGCCAGATTGACTTTGGCATGTTCCTTCCCATTCAGAAGGCCGCCGTAGCCGCCCTGAACCTTCCTCTGGAACCGGTCCGGGAGCAGTGCCTTCTGTACCAGGCCCGAAGGGATGCCCTGTGTGAAGGGCTGACTTCCATCGGATGGCCGGTGTCAAAGAACAAGGGAAGCATGTTTGTATGGGCGCCCCTTCCCGAAGGGTACACCGACAGCATGGCTTTCTGCCTGAAGCTGATGAATGAGACCGGCGTACTGTGCACCCCCGGCGCCAGCTTTGGCCCCTCCGGAGAGGGCTACGTCCGTTTTGCGCTGGTGCTTCCGCCGGAGGAGATCCGTGAAATGGTTCAGGTCATTGACAGAAGCGGAATTGTCCGCGCAGGAGGTGGACAGAAATGAGTCCCTATATGGAGCGCGCCATCGCGCTTCGTGCCATCGACACGCCTCACTACAACTGTGCCCAGGCAATCACCGTCCCCTTTGCCCGGGAGATGGGCATGACCGAGGAACAGGCCTATGCCATTGCCGGGAACTTCGGAGGCGGCATGAAAATGGGCTCCGTATGCGGCGCTCTGGTCGGCTGCCTTCTGGTCCTGGGCGCCTGCGGTCTGACGGATGTCCCCATGCTGCAGAAGATTTATGCTGACATGCGCTCCCGCCACGAAGGGTGTCTGGAATGCCGGGATCTGCTTCTTCTCAACAAGAGAAACGGCGGGCAGAAGAAGCCCCACTGTGACGCCATGGTCTATGAGTTCATTGAGGTGACGGAAAACCTGCTGCGCCAGTACGGTCGGATCTGAGGTCCAGTTTTCCTTTTGTTTGCATGACTGCTTGCATTTTTCAGTGAGTTATGCGACAATTTGTTGGTAGTTTTTTGTCCATCAGGGAGGAATCTATGAGACTTACAGTACTTCTTCTGATCCTTGCCGTTCTTTTCACCGTTCCCTTTTCTGCTCTCGCGGCTTCGGATATGAGCTCCGTTCCGGACATCGACCTGCCCAGAATGAAGCTCCCCGGCAATGAGGCGGTGGCCTTTGTCCAGAAACTCCAGGTGGGGTGGAATCTGGGAAGCGCTCTGGAATCCTACAAGGATCCTTTTCCGGGGAACGACCTGACCCTTGAATCCTACTGGAGCGGAGTCACGACCACGGAAAACGTCATCGATACCGTCTACGCCTCCGGATACAACACGATCCGGATTCCGGTATCCTGGCACAATCATGTGACGGGGGTCCACGATGACATCAATGTCAAATGGATGGACCGTGTCCAGGAGATCGTTGACTGGGCCATCAAAAGGAACCTGTACGTCATCATCAACTGCCATCATGATCTGGGCGATGATTTCATCAAGGTCACCTCAGATGGCTATGCCCGTTCCGCCGAGTACCTGACCAACATCTGGACGCAGATCGCGGACCGCTTTGCCTCCTATGATGACCACCTGATCTTTGAGGGAATGAACGAACCCCGACTCGTGGGCTCCATGTACGAATGGCAGTTTGAAGAAAGCAGCATTGACTGTCAGGATGCTGCAGACTGCATCAACCGGCTCAATCAGGTCTTTGTGGACACCGTCCGTTCAAGGGGCGGATACAATACCGACCGTTACCTGATGATTCCTTCCTATGCGGCATCTCCCTTTTCCGCGGTCAGCAATACCTTCCGGCTTCCTGCCGATACCGTCCTCGACCGCCTGATCGTCTCCACCCATGCCTATCTTCCCTACACCTTCGCCATGGATGCCCAGGGGGAAACCCTGTTCATGCTGAATGACACCTACCTGACCGACTTCATCGACGGGTTCATGAACCAGATGTATGCCCGGTTTGTTGCCAACGGGATCCCCGTCATCATCGGTGAATTCGGAAGCGTCAACAAAAACAACCTCCAGGACCGCGTGAACTTTACCGCATACTATGTGGCGGCAGCCCGCCAGCACAACATGCCCTGCCTGATCTGGGACAATGCCGCATTCCGCAATTCGGACGAGCTCTTCGGCCTGATGGACCGGCGCCGCTGCACCTGGACCTTCCCGGAGATCATTGACGCAATGATTCGGTATGGACGATACTGATCC
>CACYCQ010000359.1:0-2659 GCA_902772995.1 uncultured Eubacteriales bacterium | reverse complement strand
GAGTTCCTCCCCGAGTGCCCAGTGACCTTCCACCCCATTGCAGGAGCCTTCCCACCGCATGATGCGCCATCCTGAAACGGGAGTGAGCGTTTCCAGTTCCTTCAGCTTTTTCGTCATCTCTTTTTGTTCCGGATACTGAGAGGGACGAAGCCATCCCACTGTCGGATAACCTGTCTTCATGGCCCTGTCAATCCGGGAGGTATTTCCGGGCTGGAAGAAATGAAGCGTCGCATCCCGCATTTCGGGATACCTGCTCTGTTGGACGTTCCTCACTTCCCTTGAACCGCTGAGAGAGGCCGCCGTCATTTGCCCGCTGCTGATTTTTTCCATTGCCAGGAGCCGGAGGGATCCGGCATCCCGGTAAAGCAGCGCATCCTGCTGATAGCGCGTTCCCGTCCGTATCCGGCTGGAGAACCAGGAGTCGGTCATACGGTCTGAATAGTCGTCATGATACAGCGTCACCGTGACGGGCACAGACTGGGCGATCACAGACTGCGGAGCATTTCGGTCAATCCATTTTCTGAAAATCCGCTGGCATTCCTCCTCTGTAACAGATGACCAGACCCTGGAGGTCATCTCTCTGTCCATCTTCTCGCACATGTGGAGCTTCATAGGAAAGTCGTACATGCCATCGTAGTCCAGATGCAGTCCCATTGAGGCAATCATTGCGGCACTGAGTTTGATCAGGAATGCCCGCTCTTCCCCCAGCACTTCATCCAGGATTTCCGACATCCCGTTCTCCTCAAAGAACCTCTCCGCCAGAAATCCTTTCAGAGGATAGAGGCTTCTTTCGTAGGACAGTCCGTCCAGGGAGACATAGGTCACACCAAAGGCGGCTTCCCGCGCTTTTTCCTCTTCTTCCTTTTGCCTGGCTCTTTCCTCTTCCGCCTGTCTCCTTTTTTCAGCCGCCTGCTTTTTCTTCTCGACCGCCTCCGGTGTACAATACCAGAAGTAGTTCATATCTGCGATCATCTTGCCTTCTTCCTCCGAAGGAGATCCGAGGACCATGCACCCCAGGACATGTGTCTCATCCGCATAATAAGGCAAATCCATTTTTCTGGCGTAATATCTTCCTGCCTTGTTCAGCTTCGCATATACCGGCACATCCACCAGCTGGTTTTCCGCCATTGATTCTGTTCCTCCTCGACAAATTCATCTCAGCCTGTCCGTTCCCCATGCCGTTTCATCCGCAGATGAGTCCCGCAGTCCCTGCGCTCCGGCCCCGGCCGTCTTTCATAGAGGGCTTTATCCAAGGCAGGAGATTCCTTCCTTCAGAGAGCGCACATATTCGCGAACCTTTTCCGGAGCCTGCCTGCCATATTCGGCGATCAGGCGCATGATGGCGCTGCCCACAATGGCCCCGTCGCTTTTGTCCGCCATCCGCGCAGCCTGCTGCGGCGTGGAAATCCCAAAGCCCACTGCACATGGAATGGAGGTATTCTCCCTCACCAGGGCAACCATGCTGTCGATGTCCGTGGTGATTTGGCTGCGCACACCCGTCACACCCATGCTGGAGACAATATACAGAAATCCCTCCGCTTCCCTGGCGATCATGGCAATGCGGTCCTCGCTTGTGGGTGCAATCAGGCTGATCAGGCTCAATCCCCTTGCCCGGCACGCGGGAGCGAATTCCTCTTTCTCCTCAAAGGGCACATCCGGAAGGATCATGCCATCCATCCCGGTCTCACTGCACCGGTCACAGAAACGGTCAATCCCGTAAGAGTATACCACATTCGCATAGGTCATAAACACCATGGGGACCTGAATCTCCCTGCGCAGCCCCCTGACAAGTTCAAACACCCTGTCCGTGGTCGTGCCGGCTGCCAGGGAGCGCTCATTGGCCGCCTGGATAACCGGTCCCTCAGCGGTGGGATCCGAGAAGGGAATGCCCAGCTCAATCAGGTCCGCACCGCCTTCCACGGCTGCGCGCACACAGGCGGCGCTCGTGTCCATGTCCGGATCTCCGCAGGTGATAAAGGCGATGAGCGCCTTGCCGTGATCAAAGGCACCGGAAATCCTATTCATGCAGATCCTCCCCCCTGTAACGGGCAATGGCGGCACAGTCCTTGTCCCCACGTCCCGAAATATTGACCACCATCAGCGATCCCCGCCCCATTTGGGGCGCCAGCTTCATGGCGTGCGCCACTGCATGGGCGCTTTCAATGGCCGGAATGATGCCCTCCATCCGGGACAGGTACTCAAAGGCGGCCACCGCCTCGTCATCCGTGACCGCCACATACTCCGCACGCCCGGTATCGTGCAGCCACGCATGTTCCGGCCCGATGCCGGGATAATCCAGACCTGCCGAGATCGAATACACCGGGGCGATCTGCCCGTATTCATCCTGACAGAAATAGCTCTTCATCCCGTGAAAGATGCCCAGTTTTCCGGTGGCAATGGTGGCCGCCGTTTCAAAGGTCTGCGTGCCCCGGCCCGCGGCCTCGCACCCGATCAGGCGCACACCCTTCTCCCCGATAAAATGGTAAAACGCCCCGATGGCATTGCTGCCCCCTCCGACACAGGCGAGCACCGCATCCGGCAGGCGCCCTTCCCTCTCCATCATCTGCTCCCGGATCTCCCTGCTGATCACCGCCTGAAAGTCCCGCACAAGGGTCGGAAAGGGATGCGGTCCCATGACGCTGCCCAGGCAGTAGTGCGT
>CACYCQ010000358.1:0-17674 GCA_902772995.1 uncultured Eubacteriales bacterium | reverse complement strand
TTCTGTATCGTTTTCAAGGATCGTGTCGTGCGTTTCCCGCCGACAGCTTGCGCAGTTTATCATCGATCCCTCAGGCTGTCAACACCCTTTTTTCAGCCTGTCCCATGCTGAATTGAACCTTTTACCCGCAGTCCTCCAGGATTGTTCGTGTTTTTCCCGTTTGGTCAGGTTCCGGATCCCGGATTGCCGGCCGGATTCCCCGGATTTTCCGAACGATACCCCCCAAAAAGTTTTTTCAACTTTTTTGAAAGACTCCGATTTCCGGCCTCCAGGGGCCATTTTCTCAGGGTGATCGCCGGATGCACCAGGGGAATCCCCGGATTGTTTTCGCATCCATACCCCCCTGTTTCAGAGGCGGCCTGCACCCATCAGCGGGGTCTTTCCATTTTGCGCGGGCATTACCGCATGCTGCCGTGTCCCCTGTGTCATTCCACATGTCGGAACGGATTCCCTCTCCCCTCCCCCGGAGGTGGACTGCCGCCTCTCCCTGAGGGGCAGGCTTCCTTTTCCCGGCACTGTGCCCTGCCGACGCTTTTCTGCCAGATCCATTTCCGGAGGCAAAGCGCTTCCGCTGTCCTGTCCCCCAGGCGCGGGCTGCATTTCCCCGGGTTTCCCGCTTTTTCCTGCAGGTCCGTTTTGAGGGGCTGCAGCGCAGAAAAAAAGGAGCCGAATTCCGGCTCCAATAGAAAATCAGGGGTTAAGGCGGTTGGGACCTCTGAAGATGAACATGGCCTCCTTGATGGTCAGGCCCAGCAGCAGCATGGTCAGACGATCCACGCCCAGGCCGAATCCGCCGTGGGGCGGGCAGCCGTACTTGAAAAACTCGAGATAGAATCTGACGTCATCGGTCAGCCCCTTCTCGTCGCACTGGGCCTTCAGGATGTCATAGCGGTGCTCACGCTGGGCACCGGTGGTAATCTCACAGCCCCTCCAGATCAGGTCATATCCCTGAGGAATGCCGTTCTCGTCGCGCATATGGTAGAACGCGCGCTTTTCGGCACTGTAGTCCGTCACGAACAGGAACTCGCTGTCAAAGTGTTTGCGGGTCCAGTCATAGGACAGGTGCTCCGCTTCGGTGGTCAGGTCGCCCTTCTCCTCCTCGGGCACCTTGTAGCCGTAGTCCTCCTCCAGTCCCGCATACAGCTCTGCCAGCTTGACGATGGGGAAGGGCTTGTCAGGCACGATCACCTCCTGTGCCTCGCCAAAGACCCGCTTGATGTCCTCGCCGCAGGCTTCCTTCACCCGTCCGAGAGCAAAGGTCAGCAGTCCCTCCTCCAGCTTCATCACATCACGGAAGGAATCGATGTAGGAGAATTCCAGGTCAAAGCCCGTGAACTCGGTGGTGTGCTTGTTGGTAAAGCTCTTTTCGGCGCGGAATACCGGTCCCACCTCAAAAATCCGTTCGAAACCGGCCGCCATGGCCATCTGCTTGTAGAACTGCGGGCTCTGGGCCAGATACGCTTTCCGGTCAAAATACTTCACCTCAAACACATCCGCGCCGCTCTCGCTGGCCGCTCCGATGAGCTTGGGCGTATGAATCTCCATGAACCGCTGTCCCAGCAGGTACTCCCGCATGGCACCCACCAGCACGGTCTGCACCTTAAAGAGCAGCTGGTTGCGCTCTGTCCGCAGATCGATCCAGCGGTAATCGATGCGCTGGTCGATGGAGCTCTTCTCGTGTCCCTTGCCTTCCTCCCGGTCAATGGGCAGGGGCGCAGCCACGCTCTCCAGCACGATTTCACGGGCCAGCACTTCCACGCCGCCCATCTTGACGTACTCGTTCTCCACCGCCTTGCCCCGAACACTGATGACCGAATCCAGGGTGATGCTGTCCACAGCGGCATCCAGAGCTTCGTTTTCTCCCTTTTCCACCGTGACCTGCACCTTGCCGGTGATATCCTTGAGCACGATAAACGCCATCTTGCGCTTGTTGCGGATGTTCTCCACAAAGCCCCGGACCAGAATATCCTCTGCACCCCGGACCTCTGCTGCATATGTTCTTTCCATGTTCAAAAGCAACCTCCGTTTGATTGATCGCGACGTATTATATTCCTTTTTTCAGTTTTTGTGAACCGGGTTTGCCGCCCGGGACGCATGGCGGAGCAGCAGCGCCTCGCCCTGCCCTCCCCCGATGCACAAAGAGGCCAGACCCAGGGAAATGTCCCCCCGCCTCATGCGGTGGCACAGCGTCACCACAATGCGGGCCCCGCTGGCCCCCAGGGGATGTCCAAGGCCGATTCCCGATCCCAGCGGATTGGTGCGCTCCAGCAGCTTCTTCATGTCCACCCCGTGTTCCCGGGAAAGCAGGTGCAGGCATCCCAGCGCCTGGGCCGCAAATGCCTCATTGAGCTCCAGCGCGCCGACCTCCTCCAGGGAAACGCCGGTTTTCGCCAGCAGGCGCCGGATGGCGGCCACCGGCCCCAGTCCCATCTCCAGGGGATCGACGCCCGCAGCGGTGCCGCAGACCACCTCCATGTCCATGGGCAGCCCCTCCCGCCGGCACAGATCCTCACCGGCAAGCAGAAGGAAGGCGCACCCGTCATTGATCCCGGAGGCGTTTCCCGCCGTCACCGTGCCGGTGCCGTCCCGCAGGAACGCCGGGCGCAGGGTTGCCAGCTTTTCCCGGGTACTGCTTCGGTTGATCTGTTCGTCGGCATCAAACACCGACGTCTTCCCCTTGGGCAGCTTCAGGGTCACCGGCACGATTTCCTCCCGGAACGCGCCGCCGTCCACCGCCGCGATCGCCCGCTGCTGGGCGGCATGGGCATAGTCGTCCTGCTCCTCCCGGGAGATTCCCAGACGCCGGGCCACATTCTCCGCGGTGATGCCCATGTGCACCCCGCTGCCCGCGTCCGTCAGTCCGTCGCGGATCATCAGGTCCGTCATTTCCATGCTGCCCATCCTGTGCCCGCCCCGCAGGGAGGCATCCAGGGCAAAGGGAATGCCGGACATCCACTCGATGCCCCCGCACAGCACCAGCTCCGCCCCGTCCCGCACTTCGCCCATGGCGCTGCGGATGGCCTGCATGCCCGAGCCGCATACCATGCCCACGGTATAGGACGGCACCTCCCGGGGAATCCCGGACGCCAGGGCGATCTGCCTGGCGATATTCTGCCCCAGACCCGCGCCGACCGCATTCCCCAGCACCACCGCATCCACCTTCTGAAGCAGCGCCTCCGGGAACCCGCCCCGGATCACCTGGGACGCGATGTCCACGGGATCCTGTCCATACAGACTGCCGGTCATTTTTCCAATGGCGCTGCGGCATGCGCCCACCAGATACATCTTCACCTTGTCCTCCTTTTCTCCGCCCAGCTGCGGCGACAAAAGAAGCGAAGCAGTCTGTGCCCGCTTCGCTCCGGATTGTTTACTTGATCAGGACATTCTCTCCGGTCAGCAGGCTCTGCGCCTGCCAGTGATCCCGGAAATAATCCTCAAACTCCCGGACGATGTTCTCCCAGTTGGCATAGGCCGCCTCTCCCCTGCGGTCCGGCAGGTCGGTGTTTTCCCGCAGCCAGTTGCCAAGATACCGGGTCACCTTCACGGCGCCGTCGGGGTTGAGGTGAGAAAAGCCGTCATAGAGATCGTTGTCCATGTCCACCAGCCCCGGGACATCAAACATGTTGATGAAGGGTACATTCAGCTCCTCGGCCAGCAGCACGACGGAATTGATGTCCTTCTGCTCCTGCTCGGTGGCGGGACTGGGAATGGCCGTGAGCACCAGCTCAATGCCCTGCTCCCTGCAGATGGCGGCAATCCTGCGGATGGCGTCCTTGCCGGACATGTTTTCCTCATTCATCCCCTGATAACGGACATAGGGTTCCGGGACCGGCACCCTGTCAAGGCGCATCTCGGCACCCATCATGCAGGGAACGGAATCCATGGTCAGCTGGGTGGTCCCCGCAATCATCTCCTCCCAGCGCCCGTGGTACAGGCTGAAGGGGAACAGGAATTCGCTCCAGTAGCTCTGCGCCATGGTGGAGGTGACCGACTGAATCTTGAGCAGGTTGAGCGGCATGGCATCCATGAACAGGTGCCGGTAGGAATACGCCCAGACATCCTCCAGGGAACGGTTCACATAGAAGGTGTCCAGCACCACCATCCTGGGCTTGTGGTACTGCAGGGCCAGCCGGAGGGTCCACTCCGTGAACTCCAGCAGCTCCGAGGAATTGCCCAGGTTGTAGGATACGATCCCGTAATCCCGGTAGAGCTGGGGCGGGAACACGCCGTCAAAGACATGGCTGGTCCCCATGAGGAACACGTCAAAGGGTTCCTTCTTTTCATCGGTGTTCAGGAAATTGCGGTACTTGAGGTCGCTGTCCGGACGCATGGTGATGCGGTCCGCGATCATCAGGGCGGCCACCAGGGCAGCGCACCAGATGAGGACGGCGAGTACTTTCTTCATGTGATCACCCTCCTCAGAACTGGAAATAGATAAAGGCCTGTGCGCTGTAGCCGGGGCCCCAGATGCCAAATACCGCGATTCCCACCACGGCCAGGATGTACAGGGCACCCCGGACCGGGAACGACAGCCGGTCGGTCAGCTCGGTGACCGTTTTGTTCTTCTCGTGGATCACCTCAAAGGTGAACAGAATCACGATGGTGATGCTCAGACATACGGCCTGCAGCACGGAAAATCCCGTGTCAAAGGGCGTATACCCCCAGCCCGTGGGAATGCGCCAGAGCATATGCAGCGCCGAGCTCATGGAGTTTGCCCGGAAAATCAGCATGGTGATGGCGATGAGGAAGTCCGTCCGCGCCACGTCCCAGATGTGGTGCAGCCGCGGATGGCGGATCTTCGGCTTGGGGAAGAATCCCTCAAACACCTGCAGCGCGCCGTTGAGGGCGCCCCAGATCACATACTTGAGCGCCGCGCCGTGCCACAGGCCCGAGATCGTGTACACCGCCATGGTGTTGAAGATCTTCCGGGGCTTGGACACACGTCCGCCGCCCAGAGGGAAGTAGATGTAGTCCCTGAACCAGGACCCCAGGCTCACATGCCACCTCTGCCAGAATTCCCGCACGGAGGCGGAGAAATAGGGCTGACGGAAGTTGGTCATCAGGTGAATGCCCAGCACATGGGCCGCACCGATGGCGATGTGGCTGTAGCCGCCGAAATCGCCCAGGTCCTGAATGGAGAAGACAATCGTTGCCAGGGCGATCTGGGACCCGCTGGCGGTTGCCCAGTTGTTGAAGATGGCATCGGCATACATGCATGCCCGGTCCGCCACGACCACCTTCTCAAAGAAGCCGAGCATCATGATCAGCAGGCCGTCCCGGACCCTTTTGGCATCAAAGTCATGGGGCTCAGATACCTGTCGCAGAAGGTTCTTGGAGCGCTCAATGGGGCCGGCGACCAGCTGCGGGAAGAAAGAGACGAACAGCGCATACCGGAAGAGGTTGCGCTCGACCCTGGTGTTCCCCCGGTAGACATCGATCATGTACCCCAGGGCCTGGAACACGTAGAAACTGATGCCCACGGGCAGCAGAATGCTGACCCTGGGCGCCGTCCAGTTCATGCCCAGCAGATGCGCGCCGCGTTCCAGCAGGTCCAGAAACATGCCCGTGTACTTGAAGTAGGCCAGCATGCCGACATTGAAGACAATGCCCAGGACCATGATGAGCTTTCGCTTCTTCACCTCCTTGACCCGGTCCACCTGAAGGGCGCAGGCCCAGGTCACCAGCGTGGAGGAGGCCATCAGCAGCGCGTACTCCGCGTGCCAGTTCATATAGAAGTAGTAGCTCATCACCAGCAGCCAGACCCAGCGCACCTTCCTTGGAATCAGGAAGTACACCAGGGTCACCACCGGGAAGAAAAGCAGAAACTGATAGGAATTGAAAAGCATAATAACTCCTGTCTTTGATCCATTTGTGCCATGCACAGTGTCCCCATTATACGAAAAGAAGCAGATATTTCAACACTTTTCGCGACATCTCTCCGTTTTTCGGTAAAAATCCGGGATTGGGGGCCCTTTCCGCACACAGGGTGTACATTTCCCGGCACGCCCGGAGCTGTCCGCACCCATGGAAACAGAGGGGCGGCCCCGTTCCGTCCGTTTCTGCGGCGAAGGACCGGCGCTGACTGCTGCGGCCCAGGAAGAGCAGCCCCGCCTTCACCCCGGCAGGCATCCCCGGGGAGGAGGAGGCCACCGGGGCAGAAGGCGGTTTTCCCGTCATTCAGGCGGCTTTTTTTCTGGCCACTCTCCCGGATTCATGGTACGATATCCGCAGTCAAGGCAGCATCCCGGGCTGGTGGCCGCCGTAGGTAACGGCTGCCTCAGCTGGTTCTGTCCCGCGGTCCCTGAATGAATGGAATGTGAGGGGCACCTGCCGGACGGATGCGGGAAATCGCCGCGGTTATCCATATCTGAATGGGAGGTTGTTCGAATGAAAAAGTCAAGTATGCTCGTGAAACTGTTTCTTGCCACGCTTCTGATTGTCTCCCCGATTGTGGGCAGCGCTGCTGAGTCTGCAGCCCCTGTCAGGACAGGAATCATTGGCGCGATGGAGGAGGAAGTCAAGACCCTGAAAGGTGCGCTCACCAATGCCAAGACCACCACCGTCGCCGGCGTCGAGTTCTGTGAGGGAACCCTGGACAATGCGGATGTGGTCATTGTGGAATGCGGCATCGGAAAGGTCAACGCGGGAATCTGCGCCCAGCTGCTCATCAATCTCTTTGGCGTGGACCGCATCATCAATACAGGTGTGGCGGGTTCCCTTGACGCCTCGATCGATATCGGCGACATTGTCGTCTCGACAGACGCGGTTCAGCACGATTTCGACCTCACGCCGCTGGGATATGCTCCCGGCGAGATGATCGGCCTGGGATCAAATTCGTTCCCGGCTGACCCCGTGCTGAGAGAAAATGCGGTCAGTGCCGTCAGGGAGTGTGCGCCTGAAATTCATGTGTTCGAGGGCCGTGTCTGCACCGGCGACCAGTTCATCTCCTCCTCAGAACAGAAGAAGGACATTATTTCCAAATTCGGCGGCCTCTGCTGCGAGATGGAGGGCGGCGCGATCGCACAGGTCTGTCACCAGAACGGGATCCCCTTCGTCATCCTCAGGGCCATCTCGGACAAGGCCGACGGCTCTGCCGAAATGAACTACAACGAATTTGTGCATGATGCGGCAGTGCGGTGCGCTGCAATTACCCGCTACATGATCGCCCACTGAAAGCGGTCAGAAGGCGTTTGTGCCGAAAGGATGATGCGGGAGGCGGCTGCGCGGCTTTTCCCAGGCCGTAAGAGCATCAGGGAGCTCTCTTTCCCCATATGCTGGTCAAGAGCTGAAACCGCCGGAAGAGGGAATCTGCAGGGCCCAAGGGCAATCCTATAGTCCGGAGCACCGCCTGCAAGGCCTCATCCTGCGGGGGGCTGTCCGCTTTATCCATCAGTGCGCCGATCTTCCAAATTCCCTTGACTGCCGGCTTTTTGCCGGCAGTTTTCTCTTTCACGCAGCTGCGTTTTCCCCTCCCGGCGCATCCCGCAGGGCAGCGCCCGCCCCCTGCATCCGATAATGGCAGTGCTGTCCCCATTTTCCATTTGACAAACAATGTCTGCAGTTCCCGCCGCGCATCCTGAATTCCAGAAAAAAAGCCCCTGTGCAAAGGGAATTGCACTTCCGGAGCTGATATGCTAGACTTCGCCGGTATGGAGGTGATTCGACATGTTGCGTTTTCGCACAGCAGCCATGCTGCTGCTGCTTTTTCTGTGTCCGCTGATGGCGCAGGCCCAGGGTGAGACCGTCCTCTTCGGTCGCGGAAGCGATGGCGCCCCCCTCTCCTTCCGTGTGTTGACGGAAAGCGGGGATGCCGTGCTGCTGCTCAGCGAAGAAGGGCTGCAGAACGTACCCTATCACGATAAGAAGAAAAAGGATGTCACCTGGGAGAGCTGCAGCCTGAGGGCTTATCTGAACGGGGAGTATCTTTTCGCCGCCTTTTCCCCCGAGGAACAGTCTTCCATCCTTCTGGTGGAGCTGTCCAACCCTGAAACCTATGGCACACCGGGCGGCAATTCCACACAGGACCGTATCTTCCTGCTCAGCCGGGAAGAGCTCTATTCCCTGATGCCCACCCGCGTGGAGCGCATCGCCCGCGCCAGTGCCGCAACCGCACCCCTTGGCGGCTTCGTCAGCGCCCACGGACAATGCCTCTACTGGCTGCGCTCCCCGGGCGTTGACGCACAGCATGCCATGGCCGTCAGCATCACCGGTCTGGCGGAAAGCCACAGCGTACTGGCACAGGACATCTGCATCCGGCCCGCCATGTGGGTCCGGCGGGAAGCTCTGGGGCTGTAATCACTCCCTGAAGCATTCCTCAAGAACGGCCCGGACCTCCTGCTGGGCATAAATGGTCCCCGCCACCACGGAGCAGGACTCGCAAAGGGACACCGGCCGCCCGTCCAGGCGGGTAATGACGCCGCCGGCCTCTTCGATGATGACCTGAGCCGCCGCATAATCAAACGGATTGAGCTGCAGCTGCAGATAGGCCACATTGCTGGAATCAGCGATGCGGCACAGATCCAGCGCCGCAGAGCCGCCGTTGCGGATAGAGATGCTTTTCTCGTAGAGCTTGCGGATGGCCGTGAAGAAGGCTTCCGTGCGCCGCTCATTTCTCGCCGTGCCAAAGGCCACGATGCCCCGCTCCAGCGGGGCATTTTCCATAAACAGCCTCTGCCCGTTGCGGTAGGCGCCCTGTCCCCGTACCGCCTTGTAGAAATCGTCCACATAGGGATTATAGACAAATCCCGCGATCATCCGTCCGTCAATGGCCAGGCCCACCGACACGCAGCTGTGGTGGTAGCCAAAGATGAAGTTGGTGGTTCCGTCGATGGGGTCGATGTAAAACACCGTCCCGGCAGCCTCTTCCCTCTGGTTTCCGGGCGTGTCCTCCTCACAGAAGAACGTGGCTTCAGGAACCAGTTCTCCAAGACTTCCGATCAGAAAGCTCTGGATCTGAAAATCATAGTCCGTGACAAAATCCGTCGGGCCCTTTTTTTCCTTGATCGATCCCTTTTCAGGATGGGCTTTGACAATCATCTGTCCCGCTCTGCGGACCACAGCTTCAATGGCTGAATAATCTATCATGGTCAATCCTCCAAAATGTCGGTCAGTAGCTTCCCGTCTCAGGCGGTTTCCCGTCCGGCCAGCCCCGGAAGAAGCCCCCTGGATATTCCCCGGGAGACTCCTTTCTGCCGCCGCTGATGATTCCTGATTGTATCAGAATGTCCGGCTTCTCTCAATATCTGCAGGCCCCGATTTCCCCGCTTCGGGAACCGAAGGTTCTGCAGCCGCCTTCCGGTCCTCTCCCTTTTCCCCCGCGCCAAAGATGCCGGTATGCCGCCTTCTGGCGGTATACCGGCATTCTCTTTCAGGGAAGAAGGCTCCGCCATTTCCCTGCATCCTCATGGGACCCGGGGGAGCCGCGCACTCCCGCGGCCGGGGTCAAAGCCGGTTTGTCCATATCCGCGGGAATTCCCCGTCTCACTGCCCCGCAAGCTTCAGAAACCTGGCTTCGTTCATCTGTTCATGGGTCAGATACGCCCCGTCCCGGAACAGGGCATAATTGGTCACCGGCGTTGGCGCGCTCTGCGCCGCTTCTCTGCTTTCCAGATGGATCGCCCTGAAGGGGATCCCCTTCTCCCTGGCTGTCTTCTCCACAAGCGGCACATACTTTGCGTTGAACGGGCACTGGCTCGTATAGTAGAGCACATATCCCTTCTCCTGCGTATGCGGGTGCCTGGCGCATTCCCTGAAAGCCGGCTTTTCCGCGTCCGGTTCAAAAGAAAGCCCCCACAGCTGGATCCCGTTGTCAGCCTCGTCACAGACGGAAAAGCCCTTGTGGGCCAGGAATTTCGGATCTGCCAGGAAAGGCTTTTTCCTGGCGGACGAGAGGATGCACAGTCCCTTTTTCCCCTTTTCCCGGCTGTCCCGGATGCACTCCTCCAGAAGGTCATTCGCGTAGCCATGTCCCTTGAGGGCCCCCGAGACCCAGAGGCAGTCAATATGCATGTACCCGCTCGCCTCGATCGGATTCCATGCGTATTCCGCCGGGAGGTACTCGATGAAGCATTTCCCCCGCTCCACGCTTTTGAGGAACACCAGCCCTTCCTCAAAGCGTTCGGCCAGCCAGGCTTTCTTGGACGTGACCTGGCAGTCCCCCTTTCCGGAAATGGCACAGCAGATGTGTTCCTTTTCCAGATTGTCCCGTGTCACCCTGATATAGTCCATGTTTCTTCTCCTCCTGTCGATTCCATGGCCGTCCCGGAATCATCCCCTCCGCGACGCGGCGGATTCACGGGACGGGATTGGCGCATGCACCTGCATCCCGGTCCGCCGACCGCCCTCCGGGGCTATTCCCCCTGAGGAATCTGTTCATTCAGGCTCTTGTTGCGGTAATTCAGGTTGGTCCTCACCGTGTACCCCTGGCTGTTCCAGAAGGCATTGGCCGGGTCATTGTCCCTGAACACCAGTCCGAAGATCTTCTGGATGCCTTCCCTGCGAAGGGCCTCCTCGGCTTCCCGAACCAGGCCGGCGGCGATTCCCTGCCGGCGGAAATCCGGATGCACACACAGGTGGTGAATGATCCCGCGCCTGCCGTCATGTCCGGCAAGGATCACCCCCGCCATTCTCCCTTCTTCGGTTTCCGCCAGATAGCAGGTAAAGGGATTGCGCTGAAGATAGCGCTCAATCCCCTCCCTGCTGTCATCCACCGGATTCATCGCCCTTCTTGTCTGTTCCGCACTGGTCCAGAGTTCATAGATGCGGTCGTAATCCGCCACACAGACATTCCTGAAGCTGATTCCCATTTCCTGTTCCTTTCACCGGAGCACCGTCCCCGGAACCCTCGTCATCCGTGTTCAGGCCAGGACCGGCGCAGATGGCCGCATCGGGCACATCCGCTGCAGGCCGCGGCCGCACCAGGCCCCCGGGTCCCCGCATCCTGCCCCTCCTGCCGGAAAACGGCGGCAGGCAGGCGAACAGGCAGCCGCCGGCACAAAGATCTCCATGCCCGCTCCCCGCGCTTCATGTCCTTCGGGAAGCCGACCCGCATGAACCCAAGATCCCGGAAAAGCCTTCTCCTCTCTACCAGCCACGCCCCCCATGGCACATCCATGAGGGGCGTGGTCATTTCCTTCCTGATCCGGTCCTCCCAGGGATGCTCAGTCTCCGGTGGTGCTGCTTGTGGTCAGCGCCAGTGTGTAGAGGATCTCACAGGAAAGGTAGGTATCTCCTTCCGTGATGATCTCCTCCATTTTTGCCTCCACGCCCGCATCCGCAAACCCGGCCCGCACGGATTCAAATGCCCTGAAGGCATCGAAGGTCCCGTTCATGACCGGATCCAGATGTGCGCCAAAGGCGGAGCGCATCTCGGGGGAAAGCCCGTCCGCCGCCTCTCCAACCGCCTTCTCAAGCGAGCGTTCATCCATGTTCCAGAATTCCTTCTCACGGCAGTACTGCGCCAGCTCGGCCACCAGCAGGTTCTGCTTGAGCTGCGCCCCTGCCGTGTTCTCCTCCAGCTGTGCCACGGGCAGCATGAACTTCTCACGAAGCTCCTGCGCACTGGGGACCTCGCTGAGTGTCCGTACAAACAGGCAGTTTGCCGCCTCCGTTTCCTTTGAATCCGTCCAGCGGATCTTCCCGTCCTTTCCCATGGCAAGGGACCCCTGAGCATCGTCCCAGCGGAATTCCTCGCGTTCCACGCTGCCGTCCTCCAGGTACGTCAGCTCGGACATCATTCCGTTGCGGTACACCAGCGCATTGAGGGCATCATCAAAGGAAGCTGTGATGTAGTGGATCGTTTCCTCCGACACCGAGGAGCCCCATGTGACCGTTGCAAAATAGTCGAGCTCCTCGTCCTCCACGCCAAAGGCGTACATGGGCAGAATCTTCAGCACCGCGCGGCCGCTGGTGCTGTCCTGCCAGATGCCGAAGAAATCCTGTGCAGGATTGGCCTCCTCCGCCTCCCGGGCCAGCCCCGCGCAGGCCATGCCCATCAGCATGAGCGCCAGCAGTATCCCCATTCCGATTTTCTTCATGAACATTCCCCTCCCTGAAGTTTCCCCGCCGGAGCACCGGCGCAGGTCCGTCATGTTTCCCCATCTTCTGTGAATTCTTCCGGTTTCCCGAAGATGAGACTTCCGTCTTCAGCCTGGATGGCAGGATCCGCCATGGGCCAGGGCTTCCTTTTCCCCGGTTCCCCCCTGAGGGTCTGACCTCTGGGCCCTGCCCGAGGTCCGCGGACCGCAGCCCCGCCGTCGCGCCCGCCATGCGGCCGGGCAAACGCTTACTGATCGATAACCACGATGCGGTCCTGGCCGTAGGCGAGCCCCACATATCCAAAGCCCTGGTCCACTGCGCAGTGGACGTCACTGGTAAAGAGCACACCACGTCCCTCTGGAGTCCCTTCCCCTGCGCAAGGGAAGAACCTGCCGCCAGCAGCGCAAGTACGATCAGCGCCGCATATCCATGCCGATATTCCCTTTTTCATTCCAACGCATCCCCCGTCCTGATTCATGTAAAAATTATAATGAAAATGAAAGTCGTCTGTCAATCAAATCGTGTGTAGGGATAGGATCGTGCAGACTGATCTCTTCAAAAAAGCCTCTCAGGGCCCCATCCTTTGTACAGGGATACAGTTCGGAGAGCTGTTTGTTCTTTTCTTCATCATCGGGCTGATGTCCGGCAGACGCCTCTCGAGCAATCTCCATGCGGGGGCTCCCGACGCCTGCGCATCCGGCCGCAGATTCTCCCTCCTGAAGACGGAAAAAGCTCCCTGAAGCCGGAGGACGCGGCCTCCGGATTTTCAGGGAGCTGAGCATATGAAGCCGGTCCGCTTACGGTTTCTGCTGTTTTTTCTTCCGCCTGTGGCGAATCAGGAGGACAATCACCAGAATCCCTGCCCCGGCCGCCAGAATTGCAGGCACCATGGAAACGAGGGTCACCAGCAGCTCCTGCAGGAATTCACCCACGGACTGCACGCCGCCCACAAAGGCATCCTCCATACGTGAGAGCAGGGAGCGGTTGGTATCCACCGCCGCCTGGGCCTCCTTTTCCTCCTTGAGGGTCACATTCACTGTGGAATAGGCCACCTTGCGGTCCACCGCATTCAGCCTTCCCTGCAGCCGGTCAATGCTGTACTGGGTATTGGCAATCTGGCTCTCCAGCTCCAGGATCTCCGTCAGGCTTGCCGCGGAGGTGACCAGCTGGCGCAGCCGTTCCATGAGCGCCTTCTGGGTCTCCAGTTCCATCTGGGTGTCGTGGTAGCTCTCGGTCATATCCTCTGCGGTTTCATCCTGACGCAGGACCCGCCCGATCTCCCCCGCGCTGCCCAGGAACTCATCCAGGTGCTCCGCGGGAATGCGCAGCGTGCACTCCGCACGGCGAAGGCTCCCGCTGCTGCTCACGCTGCGGCTGCTGAAGAATCCGCCCAGCTCCTTCGTACGGGCGTCCAGAAGGGCCACCGCCTCGTCAAAGGTCCGCGTGGCCAGGCTCAGGCTCACCGTGCGGACGATCTTGGTGCCGTTCTCCGGCACCGTCTCCTGACTGCCGGCGGCGCGCATGCCCATGGACGGCGCCGCGGCCCCTGTGCTGTTCATGGCCATGGATTCCGCCGCCATGTCGTCCATCGCCATGGCCGGCGCTTCATATGCCAGGTATTCGGCTTCTTCCGCCTCATAGCGGGCGGAACTTCCGTATGCCGCAGTTTTTTTCAGCTTCTTCTCCTGGCGCCCGAAAAACACGTTCACGCCCGCAATCAGGAGCACCACGGCAGCCGCCACCGGCAGTCCCCTTCGCCAGTTGGGCCTGCGGGGATTTTTGCCGGGGAACACCTGCGTTTGGGGCTCCCTTTGCTGCTGCGGGGTGCGGGTCTGCTCTTTTCCCTGTTCCTGCACAGCCCCTTCGGGGGCTTCCATGCATTCGGGATGGTCCGGGTTGTTTGGGATCTGTTTATCCATGCTGTGCGCCTCCAGTTCCCGCCGCCATGCGGACGCCGTCTCCTCCGGAAGAGGCGGCACATCCTGTGCCATGGCAGCCAGGTTTTTCGTCAGCCAGTCCTCCCCGGGGAATTCCCCGTTCTGCAGTCCGGAGACATCCTCCTGTTCGGGATTCGGCCGGTTTTCTTCGGGAAGGTCCCGGCATTTCTCATCTGACATGGCCCTGGCCTCCCTTCACTGTTTCTGACGCACTTCCGGGAAAAAGGTTCCCCTCTTCCCGGATTTTTTTCTTTAGGGCCTCCCTGGCCCGGCTGATCCGGCTTTTGACCGTGCCCTGAGGCACCTCAAGCACTTCGGAGATGCGTTCATAGGACCATCCCTCCACCGCAAAGAGGATCAGGGGAATGCGCAGCCTGTCCTCCAGCGCATCCAGACAGCCGCGAAGGCGGCGGCGCTCCTCCCTCTGCAGGAGGGACTCCTCAGGCCCGGGGCTCCCCGCGGGCGGGTCAAAGCCGCCCTCCTGCAGGGTCTCCAGGGACTCATGGGGCCGTGCCTTCCGCCTGCGGAACAGGTCCATGCAGCAGGACATGGCAATCCGTCCCGTCCAGGTTTCAAAGCTGCACTCCCCCCGGAAACCTCCGATTCCCTGCCAGGCCCTGCGCATCGTTTCCTGCAGGGCGTCCGAGGCATCCTCGGTATTCCCCGTCACCTGCCAGCACAGGCGCCACAGGGACTTTTCCGCCGCACCCGCCAGCTGTTCAAAGGCGCCCGCGTCCCCTTCCCGGGCACGTCTGACCAGCGCGTCCCTCGGGTCCATGCGCCTCACCTCCTCCATCTGTTTCCCGCGTTCCGGGTTTTTGTCAGCATATCACATCCGCCCCCTGGCCATCAACCGCCGGAATGGGCATGGGAAAACCCGCCTGGCCTCCTGAAAGCGGAGTCCGGCGGGCAAAAGTCCTATCTGCACAGAAGCAGTCCGATCAGCGCGCTGATCCCGATCACCGGGGGCACCTCCCATTTTCGCACGATAAGCAGGTATGCCGCAACCAACCCGCTGCACAGCGCCCCGGGAGAGATTCCCAGCACCTGCCCTGCGTAGTTTTCCATGATCTGCTGCAGGATCACAGCCGTGATCATCCCGATGCATACGGGGCGGATGCCGTAGAGGACATCTCCCATGATGTGACTTTGCTTGAAGCGGGCCATGAACATCCCCACCAGCAGCGTGGTGGTCAGCGTCGGCGCCAGCACCCCCAGGGATGCTGCGGCCGCCCCAAGAGTCCCGGCGGCGCGGGTGCCCGCAAAGGTGGCGCAGTTGAGGCCGAGGGGGCCCGGCGTCATCTCCGCGATGGCCACGATGTCCGCCACCTCCCCGATGCTCATCCAGTTGTGGGAGACCATCTGCTGGTTGATCAGGGGGATCATGGACATGCCCCCGAAGCTGGTAAAGCCGATCATGGCAAAGGTCAGGAACAGCTCAATGTAAATCACGGCGCGTTTTCACCTCCATGATCAGAATCCCCGCCAGGGCGCCCAGCAGGACGATGAGCACATTGCTGAGTCCGGTAAACAGGCACAGCATCAGCGCGGCAGCTGCGATGACATAGCACAGGGCATCCTTCATGGCCGGCCGGAACAGCTTGAGCAGCGCGCTGAAGATGATCGGCGCCACGGCTGCCCTGACCCCCGTCATGGCTCTGGCCACATACAGGTTGTCCCGGACCAGCCCGTAGATGAAGGTGATCCCGATCATCAGCAGGAAGGGCGGCAGGCAGATGCCCGCCAGCGCCGCCAGTGCCCCGGGGACGCCTGCGCAATGGTAGCCGAAGAGGAGGCTGGCATTCCCGATCATCAGCCCGGGGACCGACCTGCCCACGGACGTAAAGTCCAGCAGTTCCTCGCCGGTAATCCACTTCTTCTTTTCCACGTATTCCTTCTGGATCTGGGCGACGATGCTCCATCCGCCCCCGAAGGTAAAACAGCCAAACCTCAGGAAGGTAACAAATATGTCCCAGGTCCGCTGCGACCGGTTGTTCTTCACGCCTTTCCTCCTTTATCCTCTTCTCCCGTCATGCCCCCTGCGGTGCCCCCGGGCGCGGATTCCCGTATTCCTTCCTCACCGGAGGCAAAGCTCACGTGGAGATGCACCACCTCGCTCTGCGCCGGCCATTTGTAATGAAAGCCCCATGCGCCCACGCCCGACGTGGTGACGGCGGTCATGTCCCCGTAAGCCCGGATCCCCGAATACATGTCCCCCAGAATGTTTCCGCCCATGAACTGGGGAATGTTGAAGCCGTGGGTGTGTCCCGCCATGACCAGGTCGCATCCCAGCTCCTCCAGCTTCCCAAAGTGTCTGGGCCGGTGGGTCAGGACCAGCACGGGCTTCCGGAGATCAGGTTTGACCCGGTCAAAAAGCGCTTCACAGGGCTCCCCGTGATGTCTGGGATCCAGGCACCCGATCAGCTGGATATCCTCCCCCAGAAGCACCATTTCATCCTCCAGCACGATGGCGCCCATGTCCTTCATCTGTCTGGCCGCCCAGTCATCCGTCCTGCTGTCGTGGTTGCCGTAGATGTAGTAGATTCCCAGAGGCGGTTTGTCGATGGTCTCCAGCACCCACGCAAAGTTCTCCACATCGGACGGCCCGGTGGTTTCATCAAAGACATCCCCGGCAATCATCAGCACATCCGGATGGCACTCGTTGATCATCGCCGCCAGATCATCATAGGTGTACTGCCAGGTTCCGGAACCGGCATGAATGTCCGCGATCAGGCAGATGTCCAGCTCCCCGAGCGCGGACGGCTTTCTGCACTCCACCTCATAGCGCTGCAGGTGGAGAAAGTCGATATTGAAATACCCGGCCGCGCAGATGGCAAAGGACAGAAAAACAAAGGCCAGCGTGTGGACCTCATGGTCCGAGATCCAGCGCCTTCGGGCCTTTCCCGGGGCAATCCCCCTTGTCATCATCACCAGCTGGTAGGTCCGGCTGGACATGAGACGGACCATGAACAGCAGCGCCATCAGGATAATGGGGACATAGTAAAACGTGGCGATCCTGCAGACCTCATAGCGGATGTTTTCGTAGGGAATTCTGCTGAAGCAGGTAAACACGCAGATGATGGCCGCTGTCCCCATCAGGTGCCAGAGGATCAGAACCGCCAGGAACCGTTTGTTCCTCCGCCACGACGCAGGATAGTTCACAAATACGATCAGGGTCAGCACCACAAAGACCGCAGCCGCGGCCAGAAAAGCAGTCATATACATCGATCCGGTCCCCTTATCCCTTCTTCTCCGGGGTCTGTCCCCTGAAGGCGCGAAGCACACCCTGGGACAGGAAAAACACCACCTGAACCAGGCTGCACGCGATCAGCAGAGCGTGCAGGACCAGATACCATACCGGAACGCCGGTCATCACCAGCAGCCGCATGAACACCCCCGTCAGGAAAACCGGGATCAGAAACACCACCAGGGCCGGCAGCAGTTTCGCGCAGTTCTTCACCCCGCGCTCCCCCCCTTCAATTCTCATCGTGCCTGCAGGGCCTCTTTGCCCCGGGGCCCGACCATTTTGCCATATTCCGGGGCGGTTGTCACGTCTTTGAGCAAGGTTCCCCTCCCGCGGTCCTGAATGCTCTTTTCCCGTGACAGCCGTTCCAGAAGAAAAGAAGAGCCCCGAAGGGCTCTTCTGGGATGCGCATCAGTCGACCGGATGGTTCCTGTAATAGTTGATCAGGCAGCCGTCC
>CACYCQ010000357.1:0-6516 GCA_902772995.1 uncultured Eubacteriales bacterium | reverse complement strand
TTGTAACTGCCTCTATGGTGGGCGCTCCAGCCGCCAAAGAGAAGTATGTCAGTCCCGCGGACCTGCTGCGCTGCGTGGAACTGTTCACGCAGAAAACCGGTCTGAAGTTGGGCGGTATCGTCACCAACGAAAACGGCGGCGGCTCTACCTTTAACGGTTGGCTTCAGGCCTCCGTGCTGGGCATTCCCCTGCTGGATGCTCCCTGCAACGGACGCGCTCATCCCACCGGAGTTATGGGCAGCCTGAACCTCCACCGGGATCCGAGTTATATCTCCACCATGACCTGCGTGGGCGGCAAGGAAGATCTGGGTCGCCGTGTTGAGTGTACCGTCACCGGTTCCATCACCCACTGCTCCAAGTTGGTACGCGCTTCCGCCGTGGAAGCGGGCGGTTTGGTCGCCGTGGTGCGCAACCCGGTATCCGCTCGGTTTTTGCAGGAAAACAGCGCTTTGGGCGGACTTTCCCACGCCATTGAAACAGGCCGGTGCTATGCTCAGGGGCTGGAGCGTTCCGTGGACTACGCCGTTCATGCCGTGACAGACTATTTAGGTGGTCAGGTTCTGGCTCGCGGCATCGTGGAGGACTATCAGCTGCGCAGCGAGGGCGGCTTTGATGTCGGAACCGTAAAGGTGTGTGGGTATGAGATGTCTTTCTGGAATGAGTATATGACGGTAGATGGCCCGGACGGAGAGCGAATGGGTACCTTCCCCGACCTCATCATGACCTTTGATGCCAAAACCGGACGCCCCACCCCCACTTCCGATCTGTCCCCGGGGCAGGAGATCTATCTCATCCGCACCAGCTATCGCAACCTGAAGCTGTCCGCCCCTATGTTCGACAAGGAATTGCTGGCTGAGGTGGAAGGTATCATCCACCGTCCCATGCTTGCTCATGTTGATTTCTAATTCTTTGACAGGAGGTTTTTCCCATGCTGATCAAGCAAGTCATTGAACTCATTGATATTCTCGATTCTCCCTCTGCCTCCGGCGCGGCAGTAGAGCAGTATCTGCGCACCATTGACCCTCAGGCTAACATCGAGGTCTATGCTCTTCAGGGTCCCAAAGGCAAAACCGATATGGTGAAGGTGCGCATTCCCGGCACCCACGGCAAGTCTTCCGGCGGAAGCGCTCCCACCATCGGCCTGCTGGGCCGTCTGGGCGGTCTGGGCGCCCGGCCTGAGCGCATCGGCTTTGTCTCTGACGGTGACGGCGCTCTGTGCGCCCTGTCGGTGGCTGCCAAGCTGCTGGACATGAAGACAAAAGGCGACCATCTGGAGGGAGATGTGTTCATTTCCACCCACGTCTGCCCCAATGCCCCCACCCGTCCTCATACTCCCGTTCCCTTCATGGACTCCCCGGTGGAGATGGCTCAGGTCAACCGAGAGGAGGTCACCGACGAGCTGGATGCCATTCTCTCTGTGGACACCACCAAGGGCAATAAGATCATCAACACCCGGGACTTTTCCATCTCTCCCACCGTCGTGCAGGGCTATATTCTGAAGGTCAGCAGCGACCTGGTGGACCTGATGGAAATCACCCTGGGCAAACCCGCCCACGTTTTCCCCCTCTCCCAGCAGGATATCACCCCCTATGGCAACGACCTGTATCACATCAACAGCATTCTCCAGCCCTCCACGGCCACCAAGGCCCCTGTGGTGGGGGTGGCCATCGCCACCCAGACCCCGGTGCCCGGCTGTGCTACCGGCGCCAGCCATTTCGCCGACATCGAGGAAGCCGCCCGCTTTATGCTGGAGGCCGCCAAGGCCTTTGGACGGGGCGAGCTGTCCTTCTATGATGCGGAGGAGTTTGAACGGATCCAGGCACTTTACGGGGATATGAGCCATTTCCAGGGCTTCGGAAAGAAATAAAAATTCATGCGGCCTCAGGTGCTCTGGGGCCGCATACGGAAAAGGGAGGTTTTCTCATGAGTAAAGTCGGTGCGATTACTATCGGTCAGGCTCCAAGAACAGATGTAACGAAAGACATTCTTCCTCTGCTGGGGGAGGAGGTGGAGCTGATCCAAGCCGGAGGGTTAGACGGCCTTACCCGGGAAGAGATTCAGGCCTTTGCCCCCGGTCCGGATGACTATGTGCTAATCTCACGCCTGCAGGACGGCAGCTCTGTGATCTTCGCAGAGCGCTTCATCCTGCCCAGACTGCAAAACTGCATCGATAAGCTGGAGGAGCAGGGCGTGGAGATGATCTTGTTTCTCTGTACCGGAGATTTTCCGGCTGTATTTCACTCCAAAGTTCCCCTAATCTTCCCTTGCAAGGTGCTCAACGGCCTGGTGCCCGCCTTGGCGAGCCGGGGCAAAATCGCCGTCATCACCCCCACGCCTCAGCAAGTGGCCCAGTCGGAAGCCAAGTGGAAGGAGTATGTCTCAGAGATCATCGCCATCCCTGCCTCTCCCTACGGAAGTGCAGAGGAGCTGGACCGGGCGGCCCGACAAGTGGCGGAATTGGACGTGGACCTGGCAGTGATGGACTGCATCGGATACAGCGCGGAGATGAAGGCACGCTTCCGTGAGCATTCCGGGAAGCCGGTCGTCCTCTCCCGGACGCTGGCGGCTCGGGCGCTGATGGAACTTTTAGCTTGAAAGAGAGGAACACAATGAATCTGGTGGAAATCGGAAGTCGTGTTTTGACTTCCTGCATGGCTGTGCAAGCGGGCGAGACAGTTTTGGTGGTGACGGATGATGAAAAGTTCCAGATTGGCCACGCCTTGTATCAAGCGGCAAAGACCCTGGGGGCCGATGCCATGCTGGTGACCATGTCTCCCCGGGAGGTCTCCGGACAGGAGCCTCCGGCATCTGTCGCAGCCGCTATGAAGGCCGCTGATGTGGTGCTGTGTCCCATGAGCACATCCATCACCCACACCCGTGCCAAGATTGAGGCGGCCAAGGCTGGGGCGCGGATTGCCACCATGCCCAATATCACGGAGGATATGTTCCGTCAGGGCGCTATGACTGCGGACTACGATACCGTGATGGCGCTGACCAACCGAGTCACTGAGATGCTTACCCAGGCTTCCACCGCCCGCATTGAAAAAGACGGGCATGTATTGACTCTGGATTTGGCCGGTCGGCCGGGTATTCCCAGCCCTGGCGTGTACCGGGAAAAGGGACAGGCCGGAAACCTTCCTTCCGGCGAGGCCTACATCGCCCCTCTGGAAAACGGCTCCAACGGTTCTATGATCATTGATGGCTCCATGGTAGGCATCGGTCTGCTGGAATCCCCCCTTCAGGTACAGGTAAAGGACGGAAAGCTGCAGAGCATTCAGGGCGCGGATGCGGAAAAGGTGGGCTTCCTGCTGAACAATGAGCGCAATGCCACCCTGTGTGAGCTGGGCATCGGCACAAACTATGCCGCCAGACTGACCGGTGTGATCCTTGAGGATGAGAAGGCCTATCAGACCGTGCATATTGCCTTTGGAACCAACATTGGATTTGGCGGGATGAATAAAGCGGACTGCCATATCGACGGTATTATCAAAAATCCCACGCTCTATCTGGATGATGTGCTGGTTCTGAAGAATGGAGCTTTCCAGATCTGAGAGGAGGTTCTCTATGGCGATCGCACAGTTCACGCTCTGGGGTGCGCAATGTCAATGGCTGATTGCCCGCTGTGTCCTGGACAGCAGTCTGCTCGTCCCCTACTTCTCTCAGGGAAAAATTCTTTTCAAGGGCTCTTCCTCTGTATCCTGTCTGACTACACTGCTGGCCGACACACCTATGCGTATCTGCGGTCGGATTACAAAAAACGGGATGAAGCGGGCCAAAGAGGAGGGCCAGGGCGCCCATTTTTTGCTTTATGAGCACGGAGAAATCCGAAATGTTGATTCCTGTCTGGAGCAAACCCTGCAAGCAATGGGGCCCGGCGATCTGTTTGTCACCGGGGCAAACGCACTGGATGCGTTTGGCCATGCTGCGTTGCTAATCGGAAGTTCCGGCGGGGGCGGCTATGGGGCTTGCATGCCCTTCCTGTATACGGAAGGGATCCGTACCTTGATCCTGACCAGTGTGATGAAATTTATCCCAGGAGATCTGTCCCTGTTGAACGCACAAATCATCAGAAAAAAGTGCGATTTTTCCTACGGCATGGCCTGCAGCCTTGTCCCTATTCCAGGAGAAGTGCTGACTGAGACCCAGGCCATTGAGCTCTATGCCCATGTAAACGCTCAGGTTTTTGCCAAAGGCGGATTTTCCGGTGCGGAAGCCTCCGTGGCTATTCAGATCGAAGGGGAACGGGAAGAAGTGGAGAAAGTCCTCCACTTGGTAGAACAGATCAAATCTCTCCCGTCCCAGCCGCCTGTGGATGCAGACAGTTTGACGGAATGCGCCTATCCCTGTTCTGGATGTAGCCAGCACCGCTCCTGCGCATATGGCAACAAGCAGACTATTTTTCATTCCATTAAAATGTCAAGAAGTTAGGGTGATATGATATGAAGAAATACAGAGTTGGATTGATCCGAGTATTGACCACAGAAGACCCTCAGTTGCTACAGATGCACGGGACGCTGATCGAACAATATTTCCCCATGCTGCAGGTAGAATCCCGTTGTATCCAAGACCAACCGGAGGGAATCCACGATGACCAGACTATGGCTTCGGGAGTTCCTAAGGTGGTGGCTATGGCAAAAGAAATGTGGCAAGAGGGCTTTGACGCGATTATTGTCAGCTGTGCCGGAGACCCCGGAGTTGCGCAAGCGCGCCAGGCAGTTCCCATCCCGGTCATCGGGGCTGGGGAGAGTACTGCTGCCCTATGCATGTTCTATGGCAGCCACCCCGCTGTACTGGGAATCACCGAGGATGTTCCGGCCGGTTATCAGCGAGTCTTTGGCGATCATATTGTAGATAACGCCCGCGGCAAGGAGGTCGAGAGCGTTCTCGACCTGATGACGCCCCAGGGGTATTCCGCCACCGCGGAGCAGGCACAGCGGCAAAAGCAGCTGGGCGCAGATGTCATCGCTCTAAGCTGTACCGGGATGTCCAGCATTCAAATTGCTCCAGCCCTGGAACGGGAAACCGGCCTGCCTGTACTGGATCCTGTGATGTGCGAAGGTCTGATGACTCTTTTCGAACTGATTCGGAAAGATGCTCGTCCCCAATGATCCACATTGGCCCAGCCCTTTAAAATCAGAATATTCCTTTGGTGCTATTCCTTATGTCATAAGCAATTTCTGAGAATATGAGGTGTTGATATGCACACAGTCTATTCCAGCGATGTTCGGATTCAATGTAGCTTGGCCCAGGCGGAGTATCAGGATTGGATGAACCAAGGGCTCAAGCTGAACATGGCGCGTGGCAAACCCGGCCGGCAGCAGCTGGACCTGGTTTCCGGCCTTCTCACCGCATTGACCGACCCCGCAGAGTGCTTTGATGACGGCATCGATGCCCGGAACTACGGGGAGATCGCCGGCTTATCCAGCGCAAGAAGTCTCTTCTCAGAGCTGCTTGGCTGTCTTCCTGAACAGGTATTCGTGGGCGGTAACTCCAGTCTGACCCTGATGTATGATACCATTGCAAAGGCTATGACGCACGGTCTGCTGCACAGCGAACGGCCCTGGAGTCAACAAAAGGGGCTCAAATGGCTTTGTCCCGCTCCCGGCTATGACCGTCATTTCAAGATCACAGAATCTTTCGGATTTGAACTGATTACCGTGCCTATGACGCTGGAAGGCCCCGACATGGATGTGGTGGAGCAGCTGATTCAGGATCCGTGCGTGAAAGGAATGTGGAATGTTCCGAAATACTCCAATCCGGATGGAATCGTCTATTCTGCCCAAACCGTCCAGCGCCTGGCCGCTATGAAACCTGCCGCTCCGGATTTTATGCTGATGTGGGACAACGCTTATTGCGTACATGAGTTTGAGGGGGAATTTCTCCCCTTTGCCGATATCATAGGCCTCTGCGCACAAAACGGAAATCCGGACATGGTATTTGAATATGCTTCTACCTCCAAAATCACCATCCCGGGTGCCGGCGTGGCATGCTTTGCCTGCAGTCAGGCAAATATGGAGTATATGCTCCGACTGCTGGATGTCCAGGTCATCAGCTATGATAAGGTCAATCAGTTGCGGCATGTTCGGTATCTGAAAGACAAGGCCCATGTTTTAGGCCTCATGAAGAAGCATGCTGAAATTTTAAAGCAACGGTTCGATGTGGTAACAAACACACTGGAGAAGGAAATCGCGCCCTTGGGTCTGGCCACTTGGAATCGCCCCAAAGGCGGCTACTTTGTCTCGGTAAACACCCTTCCCGGGCTGGCTAAGCGCACCATTCAGCTCTGTAGACAGGCCGGTGTGATCATGACTAACGCAGGTGCCACCTTCCCCTATGGCATCGACCCAAAGGATCAGAATATTCGTATTGCCCCCTCGTATCCCTCTGTTTCTGAACTCCAGACGGCCATGGACATGTTTTGCTGCTGTTTATATCATCTACTTTATTGGGAAAGGCAATTGCATCGTCAGACAGACAACGGCTACAAGATATACTCATAAAGTATTTCTGTTAATT
>CACYCQ010000356.1:0-6992 GCA_902772995.1 uncultured Eubacteriales bacterium | reverse complement strand
GATTAAAGGAGAACTTGAGAACGATATCTCCCAATCCAGGAAGTCAGGAAAGGGTAAGACTTCAGCAGCAAAGAAACAGAAATTGCTCACATGGCTCAATAACCAGTCGTTGTTTTCTCTGTTATCCTGGTTTGATGCAATCAAAGAAACGAGGGTTTCTTCTCAGATAAAAGTCAAAAGATGGAATCCGGAGATATTGGAAAGGGACCGCATGCTCTTGGACATGCTTGGTGTCAAGGGCATTTGAACAACACAGATTGTTTTACGATGTTCAGGGTGAATGGATGCTTTTGCGGGAAAGCGGGAGACTCCCTGATTGCCCAAATGGGGCCCGTGTGACATGACAAAGGAGGAACAGCGTGATACTTTCGGGAGAGAAGAAAGAAGGCGTCCTGCCGGAAGAGAAGCCCCAAATGGGCAGTGAGGGCTTCCAGCCGGAGGAGAAGTCTCAAAAAAAGAAAAAATCTGTCATGAAGCGAGTTCTCGGTCTTCTGCTTCTGCTGCTGTGCCTGGCGGCCGTTCTTGCAGGTGCGGTGTTCCTCTACTGGGGGTATACCAAGACCCACTATGAAATCTCCTTCTATCAGGAGACCTCCAAAAAAGTCAGCAGAAACATCCGCCTGGCGGTCATTTCCGATATTCACAACCGGGAGTATGGGGAGGGCAACGAGACGCTGATCTCCGATATCCGGGCGCTGAAGCCGGACCTGATTCTGTTTGCGGGAGACATGGTGATCAAATCAGAGGATAATTATGAGCCCATGCTGAAGCTGGTGTCTGCGATGGCGGACATTGCGCCCTGCTACGGCATCATGGGCAACCATGAGGATGTGCGGATATATTTGAAGTCCGACAAGAAACTGCCTGAGAAGTTTGAGAAGGCAGGCATGAAAGTCCTGCGCAACAGGATGGAGACGGTTCAGATCGGTGCGGACAAGATCCAGCTGCTGGGCATCAGCAGCACGACCGCTTACGGCTTTGAAGAGTACGGCGCGAGAAAATTCATGGATGGGGCCGACATTGATCCCAATGCCTACAGCATCGTCATGGCTCACGTCCCTATGCTGTTTGATTCCCAGATTTCGGCATATCGCTTTGACCTGGGCATTGCAGGCCATACCCACGGCGGGCTGGTGGACATCCCCGGCCTGGGGGGACTCTACAGCGACGAGGAAGGATTTTTCCCCAAATACTATAAGGGGAAACAATTGCTGAGCAACGGAGCTTCCCTCATCATCAGCCGTGGCCTCGGGGACTCCAGGCAGATTCCCCGTATCAACAATATGCCGGAGCTGCTGATCATCGACATCAACTGGTATTGACAGGGAGACAGGGGGAAACACAGAAGAAGGAGTAGATGCAGATGGATATGAAAAAAGCGCTCCGTACAGCCCATGGCTCCGGCATGTCCGGCATCCTGGGGAAGGGCGGGGCCAGCCTGCGGGAGACGTTGAAGGCTTTCTGGAAAAGAAGGGTTCTCGTCCTGTCCGTGTTTTTCCTGGCCTGCCTTCTGCTCTGTGCATTTTATTACATTAGGAGCCTCTATCGGGCCACGGCGGTGCTGTCCCTGGATTACCAGGAAGCCTCCAAGGGACTGACGCCCAGTGAGACCCGGTTCAACATCTCGGAGATCCAGAGCGTTGAGGTGCTGGAGCGGCTGATCCAGTATGCCGGTTTGGAAGGGGAGGTCACACCGGATGATCTGAGCGGATGTATCAATGTGAAAGCCACCCACAACAAAAATGTCAGCGGCAAGGAGAATTTCATCAGCACGTCCTTTGTGATCGAGTTCACCAACAACGCCTTGATCCAAAGAAGAACAGCCTCGTCCATGCTGTCTCTCCTTTGCAAGGCCTACCGGGAATTTTTTGTGGAGCATTACGGGATCAACTTTTCCATCCTCTCTTTTGACATCAACGATTTGAAGTTCAGCGACGAGTACTTAATGACAATCGACCTGCTGGAGATGAAATGCAACCAGCTGGAAAAGTATCTGCAGCTTCGAAAGAGGGAGAACAAGAACTACCAGGACCCGGAGACCGGCTACACCTTTTCCTCTCTGGAACAGCGGGCGAAGAATTTCTATACCTATGATCTGTCCAGGCTCCGCTCCTATATCCTGGAAAACGGCATCGCCAACCACAATCAGAGCCTGAATGCCATGCTCGACTATAAGATCCGCGTAAGTCAGCTGCAGTATGACAAGCTCATGGCGGCCTATGAGGAGGACAACGCAGGGATCAAAATGTACGACATTGCCATGAGTGCCATCGTCATGATCCCCACCGAGGATCAGTCGATGAAATACTACATGTCCAGGACCAAGACCGGCATGGACAATATGGCCATCCACGCGGACGGACAGCTCTACGGCGCCACCGAGAAACTCAAGGAGATCGAGTACAGCAGGTACCTGATCGAAAAAATACAGGGAAATTCCCCCTCGCAGTTTCAGCGGACCAAGGCCAACGCCATGATTCTGCAGATGGAGCGTTCCCTGGAGAACCTGGCAGCGGACATCCGCAGAGTGGATAAATCCTACACCAGTTACAAGGCCCGCAACTATCTGAGCTTCCGACACAGCTATCGTCGCTTTCTGGATCGGATCGAGCCGGTCAATTCGGTCCTGATCGCCGCACTGTTCCTGTGCGTGGCCTTTATCGTGGAATTCGTTCGGCATTTCCTCAGAAAACAGGAGAAAAGGCATGAACCATGAGAAAATTCAGCATTTTTCGTTATGTGAAGCAGTTCAGTCTGGTGATATTCCTGCTGGCTGTCGTCGGCTCCCTGATCATCTTCCACTATGGACAATCCCAGCAGCGGTATATCGCCTCTGTGGTCATTCGGTACGCCAACAAGGCTGCCCAGGAGGGCTTTACGCCCGACGGCAGTCCCCTGAACGTGGATGAAATCTATTCGTCCACGGTGATAGACGCTGCACTGAGAGACCTGGGCTACGAGGCCAATATCGACTCCATACGTTCCAACTGTTATGTGGAGGAGATCATTCCGGAGTCCAAAAAAAGGCTCATGGACGTCCTGCTGGACAAGGGCGAGGAGACCAGCTATACGGCGGATACTTACCGGGTGTATTTCGTGGCAGGCAGCGATATGAGCGAGAACTATGCCTGGAACGTGCTGGATGCCATTATCAAGAACTATTGCGAGTTCTATACTGAAAAGTATGTGGAGGAGCGGCTGCAAAACAATGGTGCCGCCGCCCTGACCACCGGGGAATACGATTATATCGAGAGCGCCCAGGTGCTGGAGGATGCCGTCTCCGAGATGCTCGACTATATCCTGACCAAAAGAGAGTCATGGCCCTATTTCCGCTCGGTGGAGACCGGCTATACCTACAGCGATCTGAACAATATTTACAATTTTCTGTACAATTACGAGATTCCGAACCTCTATGCCACCATCCTGAACTGCTCGCAGACCAGCGACATTGAGGTGCTGATCAACCGGCTGACCAAGGACTCCGAGGACCTGGAGCTTGCCATCAGGAACCAGCAGCAGCAGGCCGATCACCTGCGGGTTCTGATTGACAACTACAGCAACCGCAACAAGGAGATGATGGATTACCATTATCATACCAATGCGGAGCAGATCGGCACGGACTATATCCTGAAGGACGTGGAGGAGCAACGCGAGAGCACCAACAAGGAGACCACCTACGACGGTCTGATCCAGGAATATGTGAACCTGAACATCGGCATCCGGAACAGAACCATCGAAAGAAACCACAACATGTATCTGCTCTCGGTCTTTCAGAATGCGCTGCGTTCCCAGGAACGGAATACCTTCAGTCCGGAGGAGATCCAGTCCAAGATAGACCACTGTTCCGAGCTGGTATCCAAGTACTATCAATACGTTGAGGAGACCGGCCGGGAGCTGAACCGGCACCTCAGTGCAGACTATCTGACCATGGTGAGCAGCATCAACGTCACCCCGGCGGTGAACCTGAAGCTCTACGTTGTGATCGCAGTGGTTCTGTTTACCCTGGTGGGCGTGCTGGGCGCCGTGCTGCTGGGCAGACTGCTGGACTTCATCGACTATTTCCTGTATGTGGACAAGACGGTGGGACTGCCCAACCGGGCAAAGTGCGACGAATACATCGCCGAACAGTCGGAGCGGCTGCTCTCGGAGAACTATGCCTGCCTGGTGGTACGCATGACCTCCCTGAACGACCTCTCCCGGGACTATGGCCGGGCCACCGGCGACGCCGTACTGAAGGACTTCGGTCAGATTCTCAAGAGCTTTGGAGATCTGTACGGCTTTATCGGCCACAACGGTGCGGGCAACTTTATGTCCTTCTTCCCTGAATGTTCCTCCAAGAAGCTGAATGTGATCCTGGAAGCCATCAGCCGCCAGGTGGAAGAGTACAACAAGCTGAACAAGGGCCATGAAATCCGTTACGTGTATGGCAGGGCGGTCTCTGATGACGACAACTGCTTCGAGATCCGGAGCCTGCTGCGTATGGCCATGCAGAGGATGAACATGACGAGGCCTCAGAATGGGGCCAAAGAGCCTCCGAAGGTCAGTCCTGCAGAAGAGGAGAAAAAGGGGCTTCCGAAGGAGAACCCTGTCGGAGAGGGAAAGAAGGAGTTTCCTAAGGAGAACGCTGTTGCAGAAGAAAAGAAGGAGCTTCCGAAGGAGAATTCCGCAGTAGAGGAAAAAAAGGAGCTTCCGAAGGAGAACTCTGACGGAGAGGAAAAGAAAGAGCTTTCGAAGGAAAAACCTGCCGGAGAGGAAGGCTAATGGCAAGAAATCAACTTGTAGACTGTGCAAAGGCGTATTCGTGTCTGCTGGTGGTATTTGGACATGTGCTGCTGGGGATCGAAAACATGGGGGGAGTTTCTCAGCCCAGGTTCGCATCTTTGATGAAGGATTTTATCTGGACCTTTCATGTGCCGCTCTTCATGTTTTTAAGCGGCTTTGTCTACCGGCTTACAGGGGAGTGGAGGGGAAAGGGAACCAGAGGGCGGTTCATCATCCACAAGGCGATCAACCTGGGAGTTCCGTACCTGGTGTTTTCCGCAGTGTATATTCTGGTTAACAGCATGATACCCGGGACAAACACCTCTTATTCGGCCGGGGATATCCTGCATCTTTGGACAACGCCGGTGGCCCAGTTCTGGTTCCTGCGGACGCTGTTTTTCCTCTTCGCGATGTATGCGCTGCTCTCCTGTTTTCTGGATAATCTGTGGATCACCGTCCTCCTGACGACCTTGAGCAGCATACATATGCTTTTTCCGGGACTGCCCTTTCCACCGGGCGGAAACATCATTGCCTGGGCGTTTTCCTTTGGCTTTGGAGCCTGCCTGACCTCTCTGGCGCCGCTCTGTTTCTCAGGCCCCATGGCGGCGGTGGTGATCATGTGCCATGTCGTCATAGAGGGAGCCCTCCTGGCGACAGGTTTCAGCGGTTCCCCTGTGGTGATCGAGATGGAAAGAGCCGTGGGGATCATAGCCAGCGTGACGGTTGTGTCGAACCTGGTGAGAGTTGCCCCTGTCAGGAAATGTCTGCTGTTCATCAGCAGGTATTCTTTCCCTGTCTATCTCCTGCATACCTTCTTTACCGCCGGTGTGCGGATTGGTTTGAAAAAAGCCGGGATACTCGACTATGGGATCCATGTCGCTGTGGGAACGGCAGCCGGAGTGGCCATCCCCCTGCTGGTGGCCATTGCCATGGAAAAAACAGGGTGGATGAATGTGCTGCTCTATCCCACACGGACAATGAAACAATGGAAGAAAGAGCGGGGGTCAGATGAGTCATAGGGTGACGATCGCTGTGCAAAGAGGAGAATGCCATGCCGAAGCAAAGGGTCCTGCCTTACGGAATTGAAGAGGATGAACCGCCAAGACCCAGGAAAGCCCCGCCGCTGCTGATTACCCTTCTGGTCATTTTGTTCAGCGTCTTTGCGGGCCTGGGGGACTGGAGAGTTCTCAACAATATGCTGAAGGGACTGCCCAAGGCGGTGTCCCTGGGGACCATCGCCTGTGCGGTGCTGAATTATCTGGTGGAGGCAGACTTCCCCAACCTGAAAAAAGCCCTCAGCTATTTTCCGGTGTACATGAGTCTGATTGCCGTCTATACCCTGGTCAGCATGTATATCTGGGTGACGGATTTCTCCACCATGGATTACGTCATCGGAGGAGCACAGAAGATCGCGTATCAGACCATCACCATCATTTATGCGGTCTGTATGTGCTATCTGTTTGAGACCCGGGCGGTCAATGTTCTGTTTCTGTGCATGTGCATCACCAATGCGTCCATCATGCTCCTGGAAATCCCCCGCTTCGGGGTCGTCCAGAGCATCACATCTGTTGTGACCTGCATCATCACCTTTGGGAATGCGTCAGGCTTTGTCCGTGCCATAGAGATCCATGACATCACGTTCCTGTTCGGCCAGTTTTTTATCTACTATCTGATGTTTGCCCCCAGGAAAACGCCTTCGGAGAAACGAATGCGCCGTCTCGGAGTGGGCTTCTGTATTTTTTTCATGCTGATGGGGCTCAAACGCAGCACGCTTCCGGCGATGATACTGATGTGCATCTATGTGAAAATCGTGAGGATGACCAAAAACCCCTGGAAGCTGATCGTTTTTTCGGGAGTCGGGATGTTCTTCTTCTCGTACATTTATGTGTATCTGTCCCGGTCGGGGATCCTGCTGAACCTGCTGGCTTCCATGGGGATCGATGTGCTGGGACGGGACAAGCTGTGGCTTCTGCCCAACGCTTACTATGAATTTTCGCCTTTCTGGAAAGGGCTGGGATTCGAGGGAGTGGACCAGCTGACCAGGATGTTCCATGAACAGGGCATTCTTACCCGAATCATACCGCTGCACAACGATTATCTGAAAGTCTTCATCGAGCTGGGGGCACCCGGTTTCACCCTCTGGGCCCTCATCCATTATGTGCTGTATCCCCTGTACTGGATCAAATGCCACGACACAGAGACAGCTCTTCTGTACATGGCTATTCTATGTT
>CACYCQ010000355.1:0-5150 GCA_902772995.1 uncultured Eubacteriales bacterium | reverse complement strand
TCTTATTCCTCCACAATATTCCGAATCCAGATTCCTTTTCGGATCATCCATGCCCCAAGTACACACTTGACCAGTTCCGACAATGCCGACAGTGCATATACCGGATAAATGGGCAGCTTGACGACATGGATCAATACAAGAACCATGGGCAGACGGAACACCCAGATGTACACGCTGTCAAACAGGAAAGTGATCCAGGTTCGTCCTCCGGAGCGAAGCGTGAAATAGGTGACATTTGCAAAGGAGTTGATCGGGGTTGCCAGCATGGCGATGCGGATAAAGCCTGTCGCCAGATCACGCACATCCTGACTGGTGTTGTAAAGCAATGGAAACAGGGGCGCCAGCAGTGCCGTCAGGACACCCACGGCCGTGGCAGACAGGATCGAAAAGACCATGATCTTTCTCACACTGTCCCGTGCCTCCTCATAATTCCCCGCTCCCAGCTGCTGCCCCACCAGAATGGATACCGCCGTACCCATCGCCATCCAGATCACGGAAAACAGGTTGTAGACGGTAGATGAGATATTCAGTCCCGCCACCACCGCCAGGCCATAGTTCGAATAACACTGCACCAGGGAGGTCATCCCGGTAGACCACAGCATTTCATTCACCAGCAGAGGCATTCCCTTCACCAGAATTCTGCGGGTCAGTGCGCCGGGGACCTTCACGGAGCGGTAAGCACCCCTTGCCCAGCCATTTTTCATCAGGTGCGTGTGGGTCCATGCCACCACGATGCCGCACTCCACAAAACGTGAGATTACCGTGGCAATTCCCGCACCTGCAGGTCCCAGGGCCGGGAATCCCAGTTTGCCGAAAATCAGGAGATAGTTGAGGATCAGATTCACAAGAATGGCCAGAATCCCCGCCTTCATGGGCAGCATCGTTTCCCCGCACTCCCTCAGGGTGGAGGCATAGGCCTGGCACAGGGCAAATGGCAGAAGCCCCGGGATCATCACCTTCAGGTACTCCTGTCCGTAACTCTCCGTGACGGCCATATTCACGCTGTCCCCGCTTTCATGAAGAAAGCTGCCGATCAGTGTTTTTCCAAAGTTTGTCAGAATGCATGCACCTGTGACAAACAGGAGTCCCGTCAGCCAGAGCTTGAAGCGGAAGGTATCCCGGACCCCCTTCTCATCCCCCCTGCCATAGTACTGTGCCGTAAAGATGCCTGCTCCGGACAGTCCACCAAAGACACAAAGCTGAAAAACAAAAAGCAACTGGTTGACGATGGATACGCCGGTCATGGACTCCGTACCCACGGCACCCACCATGATATTGTCCAGCAGGGATACAAGATTCGTGATCCCGCTTTGCAGCATGATCGGCAGGGCAATTCTCAGAAGCCTCTGGTAAAACCTTCGGTCCCCGATCCATCGGCCGCTCCGGATTCTCTGCATACTCGCCTCCTTCTCCCCTCGGGCGCAGAAAAAGGATGTTTTCAAAACATCCTCTTGTGATTTTTTCCTGATATATCGCTGTTGCAGCAGACCCACCCTCAGGCCTTTCAGGCAGGAAGGGAAAGCGAATTGTGGTCAGCGACACGGCGTCATTCAGCCACTTTGAGTCTGTGTCCCTTGTGGATGAATCAGAATCAGTCCCGGCTTTGAACTATTTCCCGGTTTCTGCCGCAAAGGAGCGCATCGTCTTTGCTGTTGATTGGCAGCAGGGCTTTATCTGATGCAACATCCCGCCTGAATACGAACAGACAAACCTGCCTCCGTGTCTCCGACTTGCAGCCGATGCGGCCGATACAGGTATGCATCTCACGCAGGACAGCCTGTCCAGGAAGCGTGAACACCAGATGGATGTCATCCCTGCAGTCATGCTCAAACGGATCCTTATCCGGTGTGCAGGAGATGCCGAAAAGGCGCCTTCAAGGAATATTCTCCTTCCCTGTTTCCCGTGACCTGACTGCCCTGTCTTCGCCAAAGCGTGCCTCCAAATGCCGGAAACGGAAGTCCCCTTTGACGGAGGGCTTGTCAGGATTTCCTGCGGATCAGAAATGCTTTACGGGAGAAAGCGAAGGGTCTGGCCGTCTGAAGTAAATGTCATCACGCCGTTGTCTGCTGTGGAAGCCACCTGTATCCCCTCCTGAATCAGACGGATGCTGACACTGCCTGCCGCTTTTTCCGCCGTGGTGACGGCATATTCCGGCTCCACAGCCCGGATAAAGTCTCTGGAAGACCCCTCTTCTCCGCCTCCCAGGCTGCAGATCAGCAGGCTTGCCGGCAGGTTTCGGACATTTTCACGCACCAGCTCTGTTTCTCCCCCCTGGGTAATGCCCCCGGCCAGAAGGACACTGACCTGGCCATAGTCCACCCTCAGGGAAAGGGAATCATCCCGCTCGTCGCGGTGGGAGGTCCAGACAGGTCCCACAAAGGACACCCGGCCCCTGCCCAGATTAAAGGTGGTGCCGGGCCTGGGAACCACTTTCTGCAGATCCCTCACCTTGTCCGCCGCCTGCAGCATGGCGTTGTAGCGCTCATCCTTGACCACGGAGTCCTGGTAAAACAGGTACCGGGGCTTCATAAACCCGATCACATCCTTCATTCCGCCCAGATACCCGGCTCCCGTGCCGTCCGCCACCAGCGCATCCAGATGATTGACCCCGCACAGAAGCAGCTGCCCGCAGGTCAGCAGTCCGTTATCCCCGGTACCTGCGAGCAGGGTATAGCCGTCACAGCATACCAGGACCGCCTCCCCGCTTCCTGCCCTCAGGATTTTGACGCTCAGTCCACGGCTTTCAAGCCCATATGCCCATTCCAGCTTTGGCATCTGAAAGGGAAGACCGGACAGATTAATCTGGGGCAGCTTCAGGTTCTGAAGATTCAGCTGGGTCAGGTCCGGCATATGCAGATTCTGCGTGCTGAAGGCCGGTTTTCCCGTCACCGGGTCATTCACAATCAACCCGGTCATGGTGGCCAGGACAAAGAGCAGCGCCGCCAGTCCGAGCAGCACCACCAGCCTGGGCAGGCATCCTGTCAGACATCCCCGTCTGCGCCGTTTGACATTTGAATTGCGGCCCACTCTGCTTTCCTCCCGTCGTGATCAGAAATAATCCGAGAAATAGGGCTGTTCGTTGGGAATGATGTCCTCCAGGATACGCACGGCCTCATCCCCTGCCTCCAGCTTCTCCACTCTCCGAAGGTATGCGGGGCGCCGGTAGCCAAGGAACATGGTGGCCAGCGTCTGAATATTGCAGCGCACCAGTTCCCCTTCGCGGCTGTCCCGCTTCAGGATGGTCCGGCCCTTTTCGTCCCATGTCAGGGAAAAATGCCCGCTGTTGCATTCCATGACGGGATCCGTAATCTCAAAGTGAAGATCATCATGAATGGAGATGATATCAAAAGGATAGCTGCGAATAAAGCCCTCAAAATCCACGATTCTGGCCATCATGCAGGGTCGGATTTCCTCCTGAATCTCGCTGTCTTCCAGAAGAAAGGCCATGGGTTCATTTGTATAGTTGTACCCCACCACTTTGTCGATCATCGAAAAGTGCGCGGAGATATAATTCCACAGACCGTGTCTCGCTTCCTGCGTGATGGTCACCATTTCCTTGATGCGGAACACATCGTTGGAGATATAGTACACCAGATACCCGGTGGGTTCCTCTTCCGCGTCATAGTACACCGCCACCAGGATATCATCCGCCTCCCAGCGCCAGTATTCCTCCCACTCCAGTTCATTGCGTTTGAGGGCCCCGTGGCGCATCCGCGTAAAGCGGTCATGAACCCGGTGCAGGTCTTCACTCTCCGTGTCCACCCGTTCCACCATGCCCTCCACCTGCCGAACCCGGGGCAGCTGGCTGTCCTTGATGGTAAAGGTCATTTTGTCGGTGACGATCTCCCAGCCTTTCCTGCGGTAAAAGGGGATGGCATAGGGATACAGCATGGAAATGCACTGATGGTTCTCCATCATGTTCTGCAGCGCCACCTTCACCAGCCGGCTCATCAGACCATGCCCCGCATACTCGGGATAGGTCGCCACGCCGGTCACGCCTCCCATGGGATACATGGTGCCAAAGACATTCATCTGCATGGGATAAATGCTGATCTGGCTGGCCAGCTTTTCCCCGTCGAAGAATCCGAAGGACTCCGTTTTCTTGAGCACCGGTTTTTTGGAACGCTCCATCTCCTTGCGGTTCCATCCCAGCGCCTTGAGTTCACTGTCCGTCACCTGGAACGCATACCTCAGCAGCGCATTGTACTGCGCTGTGTCATCGGTGGTGAGCTTTCTCATCACCACCCGTTCCTCCAGTTTTCGTTTGCTTTTCATCAGATGGCGTCAGATACGCCCTTCACCTCCATAGCCTCCGGGGCAAACTGGTCCTTCTGCACCTGGTAGACATAGCCGCACCGGCGCATAAGGCGCACCAGGGCATCCGCTTCCATGCAGATCCCGTAACGGCGCTGCAGCCTTCCTGCCAGCCGCCCGAGTCCCGGATTGTCTTCCATACAGCGTTCCAGCAGATCCGCCGTCTTCAGCCCGCCCCAGCGGAAAAAGCATTCTTCTCCGACGGAAACCACGGGCAGCCCCTGATGCAGGAGCAGCAGCGCCCTGACATACGTGCCGCACCGTTCAGGATCCAGGCCCGCCTCCCGGCAGACCCTGGCCGCGGTAAAGATTCCCCGCTGCCGCTCCGCCTGGCGCAGTACCCGGTTTGCCCATTGCTGCGGCAGATGAGCTTTCCTGGCGCTTTCAAACACACCGGGGGCAGTCTCCACCAAATTCCCGTTTCTGCGCAGGATATGGAGTTCCTCCCAGAATTCCGCCGTGGCCGTAATCTCCGGCGGGAATGTGCTCAGCATGAAGCGGTCCTTTTCCCTGAGGCTTTTCGAAATCCATTCATTGAGACTGCCGCAGTCTCTCCTGAGAGCAAATTCCGGCCAGGCCCGGTACCCGATCTCAACCAGATCCGCCGGGCCCATGGGCATCCCCAGGTTGTTTTCTGAAAGCCGGAGGATCTGATCCCGGGTATACATGACCCCGGTAAACAGATCGCACAGCTTTGCATGCTCCCTGGCCTGTATCAGCGGAGAGACATGCCGCCCCCGCGGCCGGTCCGTCTGTCCGTACAGCGCTTCAAAATTGCTCAGAACGGTGGCATTCAGGCCGTATTCCCGATCGCAGAAATCCAGCACGTCCTGCCT
>CACYCQ010000354.1:0-7544 GCA_902772995.1 uncultured Eubacteriales bacterium | reverse complement strand
GCCGGCCGGCAGGAAGCCCCGACGGCCATGCAGCCTCAGCCGGAGGAGATGCAGATGGATGCAGCGCCGGTGGAGGCCCCGGCGGAGATGATCCCGCAGGAAGCAGCCGGAAAAGAGGCCGCCCAGGCGGCCCCGGAAGTAAAGATGGATGCGGTGAGCGAAGGGGGAGGGCGGGGCGACGCGCCGTCCCTCATGGCTGAACCCGCCGCTCCTGTGCAGGCGGAACCCCTGGTGCGGGAACCCGCGGCGGGGCAGATGGGCATGACCCCGGAAACGCTGGCTGCTGCGGTGGCTGCCGCGGTGGTTCAGGCCCTGGGAAGGTCGGCGCCGCCTGCAGTTGAAGCCCGGTCTCAGGAAATCCCGGCGGGCCGGAACGCAGAGGGACCGGCATTGCCGCTCAGGGAAAACGGGGCGCCGCCCGAAAGCGCCGCGACAAAGCCCGGGGAAACCGCAGCACCGGCTGCGCCGAAGCCGGAACAGAAGGCGAAGACGGTGGTGATGGAGGCAATTCTGGACGAGAACGATACCGAACTGTGGACGCCGGACTCCCAGAAGGAGACGACGGTACAGCATGTCAAACTGATCCGGAACCAGGCACCTCCGGAAGAGAAACGCCTGATTCCGCTGACTCTGCTCAATATGGTCCTGGGGATCGGCTCCGTAGCCGCAGTGATCTTCCTGTTGATGTGTCTGGACATTCTTCCCCGCGTTTTCTGATTGTCAAGGAGGAAAAGATAATGGATGAGATGAACCTGCGAAGGACATTTTTCGGAAAGCATTATTACAGGAATGAAGTCGACAGCCGGCTGGACAGCCTGAAGAACCAGCTTGAAAACCTGCAGAACAAACTGTCGGAACTTGAGCAGAGCCGGGATTCCATTTCCAGGGAGCGGGACGCGGGACTTGAACAGCTGGAGGAAACCCGTGCGCAGATGAACCGCCGTGAGGAGGAACTGACCCGGGAAGGCGAGGAGAAAATCCGGCTGCAGGGCGAAGAGATGCAGCGTCGGCTTCAGGCGGAAAAAGAGGCCTGGGGACAGGAAAAAAACGGTCTTGAACAGCGGATGCGGGACCAGTGCGGTGCCTGGGAGCAGGAGATGGCGCAGCTCAGGCAGAGCCAGGAGCAGGAGATGGCGCAGCTCAGGCAGAGCCAGGAGCAGGAAATGGCGCAGCTCAGGAGCATCCAGGAGAAGGAAAAGGGACAGCTGCTGGATGCCTGGCGCCGGGAAAGGGCGCAGATGCAGGAGGACAGGGCCCTGATGGAGGCCAGGTTCAAAGAGACGGAGGAAGCGGAACAGGAGCAGTGGGAACAGAAACTCGTGGCCCTGGAGCAGAGACTCCGCGGGGAGATGGCGGAAAAGGAGGGGGCTGCCTCACAGATGCAGGCGGCCCTGCAGAAGGAAGGCGACAAGCTCCGGCGCCAGCTGGAGGAACGGAACCTCCGCATTGACACCCTGCAGAAGACATCCGCACAGCTGGAGACCATGGTGAGCGAGCAGAGCGAAAACCTGAGGCGCCTTGAACAGGAAGGCTCCATCCAGCGCATGGAAATCCAGAAGCTCAGAAGCTACGAGGACTACAAGAACGAGGCGGGACGGCTGGGCAGCGACGTTCTGCGAAGGGACAGCCAGATTGCGGAGCTGGAGGGCAGGCTGCAGGAAGCCCAGTCCGCCAGGGAGCAGGCGGAACGCAAGCTGGGCAATGCCAATTCGGTGATTGAACAGCTGCGCCGGGAACTGGAGGAAATCCAGTCCAAGCTTGACCGAGGAGAGGTGGAGATCGCGGAGAACCAGGCCAAGCGCATTCTGAGCGAGGCCCGCCTGCGCAGGCATAACCTGCTGAAGGAAGCGGAGGATGTCCGCAGCCGGATCCTGGCGGCGGCAAAGGCCACCTACTACTCCACGCTGCAGTTCAAGGTGACCATGGCGGAACAGTTCACGGATCTGGAACGCGAAATCGACAATTCCGTGGGGATCATCCGGCAGATTGAACTGCCCAGTGTGCCCCGGGATGCACTGGGAGCTGGAGAAGATGATGAACAACAGTGGTAAAGGGAGCCGGAGGAAGCTCCAGGGAGCGGCCCTGCTGATGCTGCTTGCCGCCCTGCTGCTTGGCGGGTGCGCACAGATCGAAACGGGCAGGGAATGGCTGACCCGCAAGACGGATGATCTCCTGGCCTCACCCTCGCCGACCCCCCTTCGCACCCTCATCACGCCGGAGCCGGAAATGACGGAGGAACCCTGTCCGGTTCTGACGGGCGTCACCACCGATGAAAAGGTGGTTTCCCTGGTCCTGGAGGGATTTGCGGATCCCGAGACCACCGAAATGCTCCTGGGAGTGATCAAAAAACACCATGCCCGGTGCACCTATTTTGTCAGCGGCGTGGTGGCCAGCGAACAGGCGGAGACCATTCGGGCCTTTGCCCGTAACGGCGTGGAAATCGGCAACTACGGTCTGACGGGTGAGAAACGGCTTGAGAACCTGAACCCGCGCCGGACCGCCCAGGAATATGCCAGGGCCCAGGAGCTGATCAAAAACGCATCCCAGACCACCCCCACGCTGGCCCGCTGCAACGGCACCGTTTTGAAGAGGCACGTGCTGCAGGCGCTGACCGCTGCGGGAATCAGGGCGTGCGTGGAGCCGACGCTGTACATCAACCATCGCAGCTTTTCCGCCATCCAGGATGCCCAGACCTATGTCGGCAGCCTGGTGAGGGGCAGCATCATTTCCCTCAAGATGGGCCAGGAACTGGATTCGAGGGAATTTGGCGACAGTCACATGGCCCTGGACGAGCGTCCCGCGGTGGACCCGTCCCCCGGGATCGCCGACGACTTTGGCCTGAGGACCAGACCGGCGACCTATGAGGGCCTGGTCAATGTGGTGGACTGGCTGCTGAGCGCCCTGGAGGAGGAGGGATTCTCCCTCGTGCCGGTGACGCAGCTGGCGAAGTATCAGAAGAATCTGATGGGGGAGCCCCGGCAGCTGGATGAGGAACTGGAAAGGGTTCTGGACACTTCTGCCTATACAAGGCCCTCCCTCAGCCGCGACCTGTCCTCTCCGGAGCTGCACAAGGGTGCGGAAATCGACCTGTCAGGTTCTCTGGTGCTGGGCGGCGGAATCGTGGGCGGCCTGGAGGATTATCTGACCTTCCGCAGGACCTCCAATACCCTGTATCTGGACGGCATTGAAGCCGTCTATGCCAGCGGAGCCTCGACGGAGGGCATGCTCAACGGCACGGCTTCCTTTGAAACGGAGGCGGGACGCCAGACGCTTGAGGAGCTGCTGGAGGAGCGCAAGCCCCGCCGGGTGTACCTCATGTGTGCGCCCCAGTATCCCAATCAGTATTCCCTGCCGGTGTACACGGAGAATGTGAAGGTGCTGATCTACCGGATCCGCACGATGATGCCGGATATTCAGGTGGTGGTTCTCAGCACGCCGCCGGGAGTCAAGGACCGGATTTCCTCCCTGAGCAACTGGCAGATTTTTGACTACGACCTGAACCTTGCGAAGATGTGCCTCCAGTACGGGATCCCCTTTGTGGACGTGGCCTGTGCGCTGCGCGACGCGGACGGGGACCTGCCCAGGGAGTACTGCATTGATCCTGAGGGTTCAGGCACCTATTTGAGTGACGAGGGCTGCGATATCTTTATTCGCTGCCTGATAGAACACGTTCCTTGACGGGCGGAGAAGACAGACATGTTTGGAAAGAAAAAGAATCTGCGTATCGAAGATGCCATGATCAGGCAGATGGGCGACAGGCGACTGCTCAGCCATGTTCCTGATCCCAGCGGACAGCGCAGGAACAATGACCGCCGGGACAACCGGGAAAACGATGAATCCAGGCCCCAGTATGCACGGTACGCGGGAAGACGATTCCTGATTTCCACAGATGTCCTTCTGCACTATGCCAAGGAGGGACAGGAGAAACGCACCGGCGTGATCCGGGGGCAGTCCGTGGACGTGTCCCAGACGGGCATGTGCATTGACGTGCCGATTGAAACCGACCTGTCCGTGTTGAGCCAGGGGCAGAAAGTGGACCTGGATTTCCGCCTGAAGCCCGGCATGATGCAGGAGGGCACGGAGAAGCACTACCGCATCGATGCGGAGGTGATCCGCGTCTGGCAGGACCGGCATCAGGTGGCGGTGCATTTCAATGAGACCCTGTATGAAAACCGGGGCAAGACCGTGGATACCTTTCTGTTCACCCTGTCCATGGCCTTCCTGTTCATGGTTGCCCTGATCATTCTGCTCATGCGTGTGGAGAGCATCCACAATTTCCGCAGCAACATGGTGCTTTACGGCTACTCCATCATGGCGGCCGTATTCCTGCTGACCCGGTATTTCTTCGGCATGCTCTACAGGCCGATACCGATTAATCCGGACTACACCCCGTCGGTGACCGTGGTGATCCCCTGCTTTAATGAGGAGACGTGGATCCGAAGGACGATCCTGTCCTGCATCGACCAGGACTACCCGGTGGACAAGCTGGACATCATCATCGTGGATGACGGTTCGACGGACAAATCGGCAGAGGTGATTGAGGGAACCATCGAGGACCTGATCCGCACGGAGTCCCGTTACCTGATCCGGGAGAGGGTCCGTTTCTTCAAACAGAAGTACAACCAGGGCAAGCGGGAGGCCATGGGCGTGGGAATCCGCAACTGCCGCACCGAGCTCATCGCCTTTGTGGACTCGGACAGCTTCCTGGAGCCGGATGCCATCCGGAACCTGGTGCAGCCCATGCAGGATCCCATGATGGCGGGGGCCACGGGCCGTACGGATGTGGCTAACACCTATACCAATCATCTGACCCGCATGCAGAGCGTGCGCTATTACATCTCCTTCCGCGTCATGAAGGCGGCGGAAAGCTATTTTGACTGCGTCATGTGCCTCTCCGGCCCCCTGTCCGTCTATCGGATCGAGGCGGTCCGCGAGGTCTTCGAGGAGTGGCTGCATCAGCAGTTCATGGGGCAGAAGGCCACCTTCGGCGATGACCGGAGCCTGACCAACTTTGTGGTGAAGAAACACCGGACCTATTATCAGGACACGGCCATCTGCAATACCATCGTGCCCAACCGGCACAAGGTGTTCCTGCGTCAGCAGATGAGATGGAAACGCTCCTGGCTGAGGGAATCCATGAAGGCGGGAGGATTCATCTGGCGCAAGGAACCGTTCATGGCGATCTCCTTCTATGTCGGACTGCTGATCCCCATGGTGGCACCGCTGATCGTGATCTACAACCTGTTCTATATTCCCCTGACCCGCCATATTTTCCCGACGACCTTCCTGCTGGGACTGCTGATGATGTCCCTGATGATGAGCTTTGCCCAGCTGATTATGAAAAAGAGTACCCTGTGGGCCTACGGACTGCTGTTCTGCCTTTACTATGAGTGTGTGCTGCTTTGGCAGATGCCATGGGCGTGGCTGACCTTCTGGGTATCCAACTGGGGAACCCGCGGAGGCGGAAAGCAGAAGGAACAGAAGGGGAAGAAGAAGAAAAAGGAGATCGGGAAGGCAAAAGCGGACGTGAGCGAGGGAGGCGAAGGCGTTGTCCAGAAAGAGGCCTGATCCAGAGGCCAGAGTCCTCCGGCACAACATCTGGAAAGTGATCCGTACGATTCTGCAGCTGGTGATTATCGTCGTGGTGGTACACCGTGTGGTTACGGTGGCTTTGACCCCTTTGGATGAGGCAAAGCAGGGGCATCCCACCGCGATGACCAGTTCCGCCGACCTGGCCTGGATGAACGGACTTGCGCGTTCCGTGGAGTTCCCCAAACGCACGGACGGAAGCACGTTTATCGCCATCTCCTACAACGGCCTGATGCCCGGTGAGAAGCTGCACAGCTCCATTGTCAGCGTTTCCTCCTATGAGGAGCAGCTCAAGGCCCTGCACAATTCGGGTTATGTGACCATCAGCCAGCAGGATGTGCTGAACTTCTACAATGCGGGGGTGCCGCTGCCCAACAAGGCCATGTTGCTCATCTTTGAGGACGGCATCTACGAGACCATCGAGCTGGCGGAGCCTGCCCTGAGGGAATTCAACTATCTGGCCACCGAATGCTCCTTTGCGGAAATGCTCAAGACGGAGGGGCACCGGTACATGACCATGGAGGAAATCCGCAAGCTGAACAACAACACCTACTGGGAGAATGGTTCAAACGGTTTCCGCCTGAAATACATCAACGTGTTCGACCGCTGGGCGAACTATTACGGACACATCGAGACCGATGAGTACCAGGAGATCCACAAGTATCTCCGGCGCGACTACAATCATTACCTCATGGACTTCCTGCGCGATGAGAACCGGGTGCGCCAGGAAAGCGAGGACGAGATGAAGGAGCGCATCCGCAAGGACTATGACCTGATGGAATCCTATTACCGGGAGGCGGTGGGCTATGTGCCCACGCTGTATGTGCTCATGCACAGCAACACCCGGGCCTACGGCAATGATCCCCTGGTTTCCCTGGAGAACGAGGAGAACATCAAGCGGGTCTTCGGACTCAACTTCAACCGTCAGGGAACCTGCATCAACGAGCGTGAGTCCGGACCGTATGACCTGAGCCGCCTGCAGTCGCGCAGCTACTTTTCCACCAATCACCTGATGATGCGCATCTGGGATGATACGGCGGATGATGTGACCTTCGTGGTGGGAGACCAGAAGGAAGCCGATGGCTGGCGCATTAACGGCGGTGTGGCGGAATTCAAGGATGACCGCCTGATCCTGACGACCTGTCCCTACGGGGAGGCGGTCATGCGAAGGAAGGATTTCTCCGCCCAGGACGTGGACATGACCGTGACGATGGAAGGCAATGTCATGGGATGCCAGAGCGTGGTGCTGCGGGCGGATGAGGAAGGCCGCGGCGTGGAGGTGGCACTGGAAAACGGCGTGCTCATCGTGCGCGACCAGGGGAGGGTCCTGGAGTCGAAGTCCCTGCTGGAAATCGACGGAGGCCCCTTTGTCTCCGAGGAGGAAGAGCAGCTGGAGGGCCTGATTGCCCTGCAGAACGCCATCATCAAGTGGGACAAGGATCAGGTGAAGGTGGAAAAGGCCCGTGCGCGCCTCGATGAACTGATGACCAAAAGGGCGCCGTCCATTCCGGAGGGAGGGACTCCCTATATCCCGGAGCACGAACTGTCCGAGCGGGACAGCCGGACGCTGAACATCCTGCTTCAGGGCGGAGAACTGACCGTGACCCTGGGCGATGCGGTGATCTTTGAAAAACTGCGGGTCAGCTCCACCGGGTCCGGGCTGGAATTTCATGCCGGTGTCTGGAAGGAAACGGAACGCTACAGCCAGACCAACCTGGCAGACGATGTGTATGATGCGGTCTTCATCCGGCCCAGGATCCGCGTGCCGGGAGAAGAGAAGGAACTGTACAGCTACACCAGCTTCCTGGATGAAACCAGGAGCGGTGCACAGGGACTCTTTGGAAAGGTTGTCCGGTCTGTGGAGAAGATCTTCTGATCCGGCGGAGCACGCGGGAAACAGGAGAAAAAGGAAAGGAACCATCGATGAAAGGTATTGCTAAGCAGCTGCTGACGTC
>CACYCQ010000353.1:0-2966 GCA_902772995.1 uncultured Eubacteriales bacterium | reverse complement strand
TTGGAATCGTAATTCAGACACAACAGCCCCATGGACCGGACCGGCCCATGGGGCTGTTGTGTCTGCCCCCCGCGGACGGGTTTCCCCTGGGAAGGCACCTCGTTTGATCTGCCCTCCCCGCAGTCCGTCCCCTGCGGCATTTCTCCCGTCCGCCCGGCGCAGCGCGGGCCGGCAGCCTCCTATCTCCAGTACATGCGTTTTTTGTCAGCTTTTCCGGATTTCCCCGGGACCTCCCCGCTTTATCAGGCAGCCCCCTTCCCAGGCCGGAAGGGGGCTGTTCCCGGCGATCGTTCATTCGGGATCCTCAGGGGCTTTGGGGAACCAGACCCGTACCGTCTCCAGGTCGACCCGCTCAAGCCGCGGATCCTCCATCTCCGTTTCAAAATCCCCGAGGATGACCCGGCACTTTTCTGCCTCCGCGCCGAAGCGGAAGCCGCAAAACGCCCCGGCGCCCCGGTATTTTCCTTCAGTTTCGCGGACGACCTCCGCCCGGAAGCGCGCGGGGTCGGTCCGGTCATAAAACAGGATCTGCGCATAGGAGATTCCCCCGGTCACCCCGATCTCCTCCCCCTGCGCCTTTTCCCTGGCCAGCTTCAGACCCTCCTCCAGCCCCGCCCGGACGGTATAGCTCCGCATCTCCGCCAGGTCCGTAAACAGGTTGACCGAGAAGATCCCCGCCTGCACCAGATAGACCGCGGCGATCAACGCAGGCACCGCCTTCCGTCCGGCCGCCCGGACCAGGGTGACCATGCCCACGGGGATCATCATGGCCTGCGCCAGGTGCAGCAGGTTCAGCCGGCTGTGATTGCCCTCCACCAGGCATCCCAGGATCAGCCCGCACAGCAGGAACGGGAACAGGACCGCCCCGCCCTCAAGCTTCCCCCTGCGCAGCGTCCGTGCGAACTGCCATGCGCAGCTGCACGCGCCGATGCACAAAAATGGCAGGGAGGTCCTGTACATCGTCCCGGCCACCGGCGAGGCAAACAGGTTCTCCCCGTCCGTCTGAAGGACCAGCATCCTCGCCATCACGTGAAGGTGCCCCAGCACCTGCGACAGGGAGAATTCGTCGCTGCGGACCTCCGGCAGCCGGGGGATGGTCAGGACACCGAGCCGCATTTCCGCAAGGGCGCCCTGGTTCACCAGCAGGAACAGCAGCAGCGGCAGGGCAAATACCAGCAGGATCCCCGCAAACCCGGGAAGCTGCCTTTTCCAGGACGCCCAACTGCCTCCCCGGATGAGCACGGCCGCCTCCAGCAGCAGCAGCAGGGGCAGGACCGGCCATACGATGGCATAGGTGTACAGGCTCAGCCCGAAAAAGACCGCCGAGAGGGCCCATGCGCCCCGCATGTCCCGGACCCTCAGCAGGAAGAACAGCCCGAAGATGAGGAACCCCGGCAGGAGTCCCGATTCCACGGCATACCTTGACGAGAGCACATGCCAGGGGCACAGCGAAAGGAAGGCTGCGGCGATGCAGGCCGTCCTCCGGTCCAGGGCCTGCCTGAAGATGCCGTAGAAGCCCGCCAGGCTCAGGCAGCCCGTGAGGGCCTGGGGCAGGCGCACCGCCAGGGGGGACAGCCCCAGGACCGCGACAAAGGGCATGGCCAGCACGCTCAGCAGCACATTCATGCCGCTGCCCCAGGCCGTCAGGTAGACCGGGCGGACAATGCCCCACGAATCCATGCCGTCCCTGAGCAGGCAGAAGGATTCATACCCGGCCAGCGCCTCATCCGGATTGACCCCGCCGGGGCTGGTCCCCAGACGGAAAAGCCGCAGAAAGCAGCCCGCCGCAATCAGCACAAGACACCACAGTCCGTCACGCCGCCATGCGGCCCTATCCCCTGGTTTCACGTTTCTCCCGTCCTTTCCCGGATATGCCGTCCATCCGGACCTTCCCCGCTTTTGCAGCCGCCGGCGCGGCCGGAGAGATGGCTGAGTGCAGTATGGCACGATTTCAGCTTTCCGGCAACAAACAAAACCATACGGCCGTCCCTTCAGCCAAAAAGCCGCCCGGGAGGGCGGCTTTGTCTTCTTTCAACTCACTTTTATTCTTCGCTGAAATCCGTGTCCATCGTCACCTGGAGCGTAAAGTCCGGGTATTCCTTCTGGACCGCATCGCAGACCTCCCTGTAGACCTTCTGCCGGTCGGGCGCATCGAAGCTCACGACAAAATCAAAGCGGATCACCTTTGCAGGCCTGTCATAGTAGAAGCCGTGAACCTGGAGGACATGCCCGCAGGCCATGACCAGCCCGCCAACCTTTTTCCGGGCCTCCACCGCCTCCGGGTCCCTCGTGTTGACCGAATAGACGCCGATGGCGGTCAGGATCACGTTGTGTTTCTCGTAGACGTCGAGGGTCACCTTCCGGATCAGCTTGTCCAGGTCATACGCGGACAGGGTGTCCGGCACCTCCACATGTACCGAGCCGTTGAAGGAATCCGGCCCGTAATTGTGCAGCACCAGATCATAGGCGCCGCTGATCCGGGGATCGGTGCAGACCGTCGCCTTGATCTCCCGGGCCAGCTGCGCGTCCGCGCGCTCCCCCAGGATCCGGGACAGGGTCTCCCGCAGCATTTCAACGCCGGACTTCACGATGACCAGCGCGATGGCCGCGCCCAGCCATGCCTCAAGGGATATGCCGAAGATCAGATAAATGGCGGCGGCAGCCAGGGTGGAGGCCGAGATGACGGAGTCCAGCATGGCATCCTCCCCTGAATTGACCAGGGAGTCCGAATTGACCTTTTTCCCCACGCTGCGGACATAGCGTCCCAGGACGATCTTGACCGCCACCGCCACCGCCACGATGATCAGGGCCGCGGGGGTGTATTCCGGGGTGTCCGGGCTCAGGATCTTCTTCACGGATTCCACAAACGCGGTGACCCCGGCATAGAGCACCAGCAGGGAGATCACCATGGCGCTCAGGTATTCGATCCTGCCGTACCCGAAGGGGTGCTTCCTGTCCGGCTCCCT
>CACYCQ010000352.1:0-4077 GCA_902772995.1 uncultured Eubacteriales bacterium | reverse complement strand
CGGTGCCTTTCGCTGGAGCTGTCGGCACAGGCCCTTTCAGGAGCCGAGCTTCACTGGCATGAGGTGCCGGCGGCCGCGGATCTTGACTGGAAGGCGGAGCTGACCGCCCTGCTGCGCAGCGCGCACATCAGCGTGGATCTCAAGGGACAGGTCATGGAAACGGCACAAAAGGACCTGGACGTGGCGGAATTCATGGCGGAACTGCATGCGCTGGACCTGCCCGGCGCGCTGACGGGCGCCATTGCCGAACTGCGAAGCGCATTCTAGCAGGAGAGTCCCGGCGGGAACTCCAACGCCATATGGACGAGGGACAGGGCAAAACGCCCTGCCCTCGTTGACTTTCCCCCCTGCGGGGCTGTATAATCGCAACGCTTTATAAAGATAAGAAATGAAAGGAATATTTCATGCTTACCAAGGAACAATGTCAGCGCATCGTTGTACTCATCCCCGCCTATCAGCCGGATGAGAAGATGATCCCGCTGGTCCGGCAGCTCCTGGAGAAAAACCTGCTGGTGCTGCTGGTGGATGACGGGGGAAAGGAACAGTATGCGCATCTGTTCAACGAATGCCGGGAAATGGGCGCGGAGGTGGCGGTCCACGCGGTGAACCAGGGAAAGGGACGCGCCCTCAAGACCGGCCTGAATGCCGCGCTGCTCAAGTGGCCGGACCTGCGGTGCGTGGTGACGGCGGATGCGGACGGGCAGCACACGCCCGAGGATATCCTCCGCGTGGCGGAGGTTTCCCTGCAGAAACCCGACACACTGGTGCTCGGGTCCCGCAGGTTCACGGGCAACGTGCCGGCGAAGTCCATGTGGGGCAACCGGATCACCCGCTTTGTCTACAAGCTGGCCAGCGGCATTTCGATCTATGACACCCAGACCGGTCTGCGGGCCATTCCCGCGGGGGCCGTTGAAAAGATGATCGTCATCGAGGGAGAGCGCTATGAGTATGAGATGAACATGCTCCTGCGCCTGCGGGATATGAACATGCCGGTGGAGGAGATCCCCATCGAGACCATCTATATCGATGACAATGCCGGGAGCCATTTCAATCCCGTGCGGGACGGCATGCGCATCTACAAGGTGATCTTCCGCTACCTGGGCTCCGCCATCGCCTCCTTTGTGGTGGACTACGTGCTGTACTGGCTGCTGCTCATCCTGAAGATGACGCCGCTGGTGTCCTACATCCTGGCGCGCATCGTCTCCTCCCAGGTGAACTATCGCCTGAACCGCTACGCGGTGTTTTCCGGACGGGGAGGCAAGTATGCCATGGTGAAGTATTATGCCCTGGCGGTGGTGCAGGGAGCCATCGGCGCGGGACTGGTGCAGTGGCTGCCGACGGTGATCCCCGTATCCGCAGCGGTGATCAAGATTCCCGTGGACATTGTCCTGTTCATGCTGAGCTTCCTGATTCAGCGGGACTACGTGTTTAACAAATGATGAAGAAAACTGCATCCGGACGCAGCCTGTGGATTCATCTTGCTGTGCTGGCGGGCTATGTGCTGATCACTGCCGTGATCCAGATGGTTCCCCTGACGGGTTTTCTGAGGCTGACCGCCCAGATCCTCAGGCTTCTGATGGTGGCCGGAGCGCTCCGGGTGCTGCTGCCCCCTGAGGTGCTTCCAAAGACGCGGATCCATCTTCATTCCGGAGAGATCTACCGGGTCATGACGCTGGGCGCCATGCTTTCAGGGCCGGCCCTGCTGCTGTTTGCCGCGGAGACCGGCATCCTGCGGATGCTCAGGCTGAATCCCCAGATTCTGTCGGGTGACCTGCCCCGCATGATGCCCTGCCTGCTGATTTCCTCCGGAGAAGCCGTGGCGGTGGAAATGCTGGCGCGAAGGGAGTCCTTCTCCGGAACGGGGACCTCCCGCCGGGCGCTGCGCCTTGTATCCTATGGCGTGATGGGCCCGGGAACGCCGGTGTTCAACATTCTCTTCGGCCTGGTGGCGGATCGGCTGGAGGTCCTGACGGGTGGCTTTACCGGGCCGCTGCTGCTGCATGTGGTGCTGCGCAGCACCCTGTCGATGGAATGGACTTCGGGGCTGATCGCCATGGCCCAGGGCGGCAGCCTGCTGCTCACCACTGCTTTGACGGCCATGTCCTTTGGCGCGGTGGCGGGGCTGCGCAAGGCTCACCGCATGGCATGGAGCAGGGATACGGTGAAGATCAGCCCGTTCCGCATGGGAGGCCTCATCGGCAAGATGCTGCTGCTGTGCGGCGCCTGCGTGCTGCTGGCCATTCTGAGCGCGGAGGTGGTGCCTGGATGAACGCGGCCATCATCTGCGTGGGCAGACTGAAGGAATCCTGGTGGCGGGATGCCCAGGCGGAGTATGTGAAGCGGCTTTCCCGCTTTATGAACCTTGAAGTGGTGGAGGTGCAGGATCTCCCGGAGCCCGCCCGGTCCTCCCAGGCTCAGCAGGCGCAGATCATTGAGGAGGAAGGCCGCCGGATTCTGGCAAAAATCCGGCCGGAGGACGGGGTGGTGGCCCTGTGTATTGACGGGAAAGCCATGGATTCCGTGGCGTTCAGCCAGCGGGTGGTTTCAGAGTTTGAGCGGGGGCGCCGGGTGGTGTTTGTCATCGGAGGTTCTCTGGGCCTGAGTGCTCAGGTGCGTTCGCGGGCGGACTGGAAGCTTTCTTTTTCACCCATGACCTTTCCCCATCAGCTTGCCCGGATTGTGCTGCTTGAACAGCTCTACCGGAGCATGAAGATCGCCAGCAACGAGCGGTATCACAAATAAACGGAAGGAATACGGTTACCTATGGGTCAGGACTTTGAACTGGTGGGCAAGATCGGCTCCATGGCGCTCATTCGCCGGGAGGACTCGGACATCGACTACAACATCTTCTCCCGGCTGGGAGCGGAGCTGCACCCGGGAATGATCTGGGTGACCTCCGGTGCTGCGGAGATCGGCCGGATAGACTATATCCGCAGGACCGGCCACGAGCTGAAAGGCAACAAGGTGGAGGACAAGACGGATTACGCAGCCCAGGGGCAGACGATTCTCATGGAGCAGTATCGTCATTTCATCCCCCATGCGTATTCGGTCCGGCAGGTGCTGGTGGAACATCAGCATTTCAACGATGAGGAAAAACGGGCGCATATCCTTCACCTGTTTGAAAGGGCCCGGCAGCAAAACGCCATCCCCATCGTCAACTACAACGATCCCGTCTCCGACGAGGAAAACCGCAAGTGGGAACTGACCGAGCTGCGCCGGGAACGCGGAGACGTCCACGAGTGTGTGGACAATGACGAGACGGCGGCGGTGATTGCGGAACTGGTGCATGCCAGAAGGCTGCTGATTCTGACATCCACCGAGGGGATTTACAGGGATCCTTCGGATCCGGGGACCCTGGTGGGGGATGTATTTGCCGACACGCCGCAGGAACTGGAGCGGCGTGTGCGGGAACTGCAGACGCACTGCAAAGGAGCCTCCCGGGCAGGCGCCAACGGCGCATGGGCCAAGCTGGAATATGCTCTGGGACCGGCGATGAAGGGCACGGAAGTGATCATCGGACATGCCCGCCACCGCATTTCGGAGCTGCTCTCGGGTGCGGTTCCCTGCACCAGAATCGGGGTGAAGCAGAATTGATCAAGGCGAATTACCATACCCACACCACCCGCTGCGGCCATGCCGTGGGGACGGACCGGGACTATGTGGAGGCAGCGGTTTCGGCGGGATATACCATTCTGGGCTTTTCTGATCATGTGCCGTGGCCTTATCGGAACGGGTTTACTCACCGCAAGGTGCGCATGATCGTCGGACAGATGGACGGATACCTGCGCAGCATTCGCGCGCTGCGGGAGGAATACAGGGACAGCATCCGCATCTATGCGGGATTTGAATGCGAGTACTTCCCCGAATACATGGACTGGCTGCGCGACATGAAGGAGCGTGCGGGTCTGGATTACCTGATCCTCGGAAATCATTTCGACACGACGGATGATGGGGGAATGTACTTTGGAAACACGCGCACGGCGGAACAGCTGCGGCGCTATACGGAGCTGACCTGCCGGGGACTTGAAACCGGCCTGTTCCGTTATCTGGCACATCCGGACCTGTTCATGCGCAGCT
>CACYCQ010000351.1:0-2786 GCA_902772995.1 uncultured Eubacteriales bacterium | reverse complement strand
CAGACCTTCAACGGCAACTACAAGAACATCTATGAGAGCATCGAGGGGGATATCGCGGCGCTCAGGGGCCAGGGCTGCCAGATCGTCATCGTGTCCTACCACTGGGGCGAGGAGCTCGATTATATTCCCAATGAGCGGCAGGTCCCCCTGGGACGGGCCACCATCGACGCGGGCGCGGATCTGGTGCTGGGGCACCACAGCCACAGGATGAATCCCATCGAGGTGTACAATGGCAGGTACATCTGCTATTCCCTGGGCAATTTCTCCTTCGCGGGCAACGTGAAGCCCAAGGACATGGACACCTTCATCTATCAGCAGCGCTTCAGGGTTTTCCCGGACGGGCATGCGGAAAATGCCGGGTTCAGGATCATCCCCTGCTCCATTTCCTCCATTCCCAAATCCAATGACTTCAAGCCCACGCCCAAGCAGACCCGGGAGGAGAAGGATGCCCTGCTGAACCGGCTGTATGAGCTCAACGGGAACTTTGAAAAGAAATACAGAAGCCTGGGTGTCACCGCGGTGGGGATCTATCCCACCGAATGGGACGCGGTGGCCCTGCAGTGAGCCGCCATGACTGTCCCCCGGACCTGTGGGAGCTGCTGGAGCGGCTTGCCCGGGAAACCGGCCGCAGCCCCATGATGGCGGCGGCGGGGCGGGTTTCCCGGAGGTACAGGGAGGAAAAGGGAACCTCCCGGACCCTGAGGCGTCCTGAGGAGGCCCTGGCATATGCGCTCTCCCGGATGCCGGCCACCTATGGGGCGGCCCACGCCGCCCTGGAGGAGGCGCTTGAGCTGACGCCGGGGGTCAGGTCCCTGCTGGACTGCGGCTGCGGCACCGGAGCGGTGGTGCTGGCCGCGGGGGAGCTGACGGCCCTGCCGGAGTGCCGGGCGCTGGAGCGGGAAAGCGCCATGCGGGAGGTGGCGGCAAGGATCTTTTCGGAGCTGAACGTCCCCTGCGTCCCTGAAGAGGGGGATGTGCTGACCTCCCCGCTGCCCGGGGCGGACCTGGTCACCTGCGGCTACGTGCTGGGGGAGCTGGCCCCGGAGGACCGCCTCCGGGCGGCGGAGCGGATGTTTGCCGCCTGCCGCAGGGGGCTTCTGCTGCTGGAGCCCGGAACCCCTGAAGGGTATCTGATCCTTGCCCGGGTGCGGCAGCACCTGGAGGCGGCGGGCGCCCGCGTGGCCGCTCCCTGTCCGGGGCGCTGCGCCCTGCCGGAGGGGGACTGGTGCCACTTTGCCGTGAGGGTCCAGCGCAGCCGGACCCATCGCCAGCTGAAGGAGGGCAGCGCGCCCTTTGAGGATGAGAAGTTTGCCTGGCTGTACCTGACCCGGGAGGACGTGAACCCGGGAGGGGCCAGGATCCTGCGCCACCCCAGGGTGGAGAGCGGGAAAATCACGCTGCGCCTGTGCGCGGACGGCAGCGTATGCGACCAGGAGGTCAGAAAAAAGGACCCGCTGTGGAAGCGGGCCCGGAAATGCGCCTGGGGAGAGAGGCTTTAGCGAAGGTCAAGGACGCCCGCCCTGCGAAGCGCGGGCCGGATGGCGGCATAGAAGATGGGCGCCACGATGGTGGCAAAGAGCGCGTTGATGGCGCTGCCCGGCAGCTTGCTGAGCATCTTGGCCAGGGTGCCGGACATGGTGAGGCCGTTGACGCTGAGGCCGAAGATGAAGGTCTTGAGCATGTACAGGGCCACATAGGCAAAGGCGCCCGCGGCGCTTCCGAGGACGATGAGGGCGTGGTCGCTGCCGGACATGGGCTCGCGGGGCAGGACCCTGTAGGCGATGAGGCCCGCGATGAGGCCGATGGCGCCCTTGCTCACAAAGGTGATCAGGCACTCCGCGCCGTAGCCGGCGACGATGTCATACAGCATGGACCCGATTCCGGAGGAAAGGAATCCCGCGGCAGGCCCGAACAGCAGCCCGGACAGGACGCACAGGGCATTGGTCATGTGCACCTGGGTCCCCAGGAACGGGAAACGGAAATAGTTGAGCACGAAGATCATGGCGGACATCATGCCAATCACGGTGATGGAAAGCGTGGCATGCCGCGAGGCGGCGGAGCTGTTCATGGAAAGCCTCCCTTTCTCTTGTTGAATGGGAGCAGTATAGCACAATCTGGCGTGACGTGAAGAGCCAGATAATGAAAGTTTACCCATGCCAGATGATCTGGAGAACGGAGAACACAGAATACATGAAACAACGTCGGATAGCCCTGTTCGCAGGCCTGAGTTTCCTCGTGTTCCTGGGATATTCCCTGTACATGAGGGTCGGACTGGAGCGGCTTGCGCGGGGGCAGGAATGGATGATGTCCCTGATTTTCACAGGGATTTTTTCTGTTTCCCTGCTTCTTGCGGTGAAACTGGCCTGCAGAACCCGCCGGGAGATGGTGCAAACTGGCATGGTCATCTTCCTGTCGCTGACGGCCAGACTGGTGATGCTGGATTTTGTCTCCAGTGACTACACCTCCTTTCTCAGCCTGTGGACCGAGATCTTCCGGAAGGAGGGCTTCCGCGCGCTGGGAGAAAACATCGGGGACTACAACCTGCTCTACCAGTACGCGCTGCTGATGATCGCCAAAGGGCCCCTGCCGGACCTGTACATGATCAAGGTGTTTTCCCTCGTGTTTGACTATGCGCTGGCCCTGACGGTCATGCAGCTGGCGGGACTCTTCGGGGGAGAGAAGGCAAAGCTGCCGGCGCTGTATGTGCTGCTGCTGCTGCCCACGGTGCTGCTGGATGGCGCCTGCTGGGGCCAGTGCGACAGCGTGTACGCGTTTTTGATCATGCT
>CACYCQ010000350.1:0-2630 GCA_902772995.1 uncultured Eubacteriales bacterium | reverse complement strand
TCCATGTCCCTGCAGTGCACGAAGTGCCTGCAGAATTTCCAGATACTCCTGAATGGACAGCCTTTCCGGCCGGACCTTTTCATCCAGGCCCAGTTTTTCAAGGAGCCCCTTTGCGGCCTCCCGGGGCAGACCCATGCCCGAAATCAGGTTGTTCAGCACCGTTTTGCGCCGGAGCAGGAACATCTGATGAACCAGATGATCAAATTCTTTCTGCAGGTCCTCCGGAACCTGCGGGCAGCCCCTGCGCAGCAGCCGCACAAAGCAGCTGTCCACCTTCGGAGGCGGCGTAAAGCAGGCCGCCGGAACCTCCAGCGCCTGTTCCACCTGGTAGCGGACCTGACAGCGGATGGGAAGGGGGCCGTACCCCTCTTCCCCGGGAAGCGCCGCAAGCTTGTCCGCCACTTCCTTCTGCACCATCAGGCAAAGGCTTTCGGCCTGCGGCAGCTGCGTGAGGAACCTCTCAAGGAGCTCCGAGGTCAGATAGTACGGGATATTGGCCGCAATGCGCAGCTTCCCGCCCTCCTCCATGTGTTCCTGCACCAGATGCTGCAGGTCCACCTGCAGTGCATCCCCGCAGAGCAGCACCACATTTTTCTTTTCCTGAAGGGCGATGTTGAGAAAAGGGATCAGGGTCCTGTCCACTTCCACCGCCACAAGCTTTGCACACCTGTCCGCCAGATGCCGGGTCAGGCCGCCCGCGCCGGGACCGATTTCAAGAACCGTGTCCTCAGGTCCGGCCAGGGAAAGCTCCGCCAGCTTTGAAAGCAGCCCCTCGTCCTCGATGAAATTCTGCCCCAGGTCGTGCCTGAAGCTGTGCCCGTCCCTTCGCCGGATCGCGCGCTGGGGACTGCGTTTTTCCTTCTGTTTCACCGGATTTTCACCACTTCCTCCACATTGCTTTCGGAGATGATGAAATGCGGCCGGTGCTTAACTTCCAGATATGTTTTGGCCAGGTACTGTCCCATGATCCCCATGCACATGAGCTGAACACCTCCGATAAAGAGGATAATGCAGATGGTGGAAGCCCAGCCTGCCACCGGGTCGCCAAAGATCAGGCGCCGGACAAAGACCACCAGCACCATCAGGAAGGCCACCAGCATGGACAGAAAGCCCATATAGGAGGCAATAGAAAGCGGAGACTGGGAGAAGTTGACGATGCCGTCAATGGAATACTTGAACAGGCTCCAGAAGCTCCACTTGGTCTGGCCGGCCGCGCGCTCCACATTCTGATAGGGCAGCCATTTTGTCTTAAAGCCCACCCAGCCGAAAATGCCCTTGGAGAAGCGGTTGTATTCGCTCATGCTGAGGATGGCATCCACCATTTCCCGCCGCATCAGCCTGAAATCCCGGGCACCGTCCACGATATCCGCATCGCTGATGTGATTGATGATCCGGTAAAACATCCGGGCAAAGAAGGACCGGACCGGGGGCTCCCCCTCCCTGTTAGCCCTGCGGGTGGCCACGCTGTCATATTCCCCGTCCTGCAGCAGCTCCAGCATCCGGGGAAGCAGCGAAGGCGGGTCCTGCAGGTCCGCATCCATGACCGCCACGTAGTCGCCTTTGGCATTGCAGAAGCCCGCATACATCGCCGCTTCCTTGCCAAAGTTCCTTGAAAAGGACAGATAGCGGATGCGGAGATCCTTCTGCGCCAGTTCCCGCATGACCTCCAGGGTCCGGTCCCTGGAGCCGTCATTGACCAGCAGCACTTCAAACTCATATTCCGGCAGGGAATCCATCACCGCTGCGGTCTCCCTGTAAAACAGCGGAAGCGCCTCCTGTTCATTAAAGCACGGAACGATGAGCGAAACTCTCTTTTTCATGTTCATCTCCTGAATAGACACAAAATTCCTGCCGGTAAAGCTGTGCCGGCAGGAATGGTTTACTCCTCCTCATCCTCGTCTTCGGGCAGGAGACCGTTGTGGTAGACGTCCTGGACATCATCCAGATCGTCCAGCATCTCCAGCATCTTCTGAATCTTTTCGACCGTCTCGGGATCGGTGATCTCATTGGTGGTCTGCGGAATCATGGTCAGGTCTGCGCTCAGGAAGCTGTACCCCGCCTGCTCAAGCGATTCACGGACGGCGGAGAAATCGGACACCTCAGTGATGATCTCAAAGCTGTCGTCATTGGTGTTGACATCGGAGGCGCCCGCATCCAGGGCTGCCATCATGACCTCATCCTCATCCATGCCGGGCATCCGCTCGATGACGATCAGGCCGCAGCTGTTGAACATGTAGGACACGCAGCCGTTGGTTCCCAGAGATCCGCCGTTCTTGTCAAAGATGTGGCGGACATCGGAGGCGGTCCGGTTGCGGTTGTCGGTCACGCAGTTGACGATGACCGCCATTCCGCCCGGTGCATATCCTTCATAGGTGATCTCTTCGTAATTGACGTTGCCGCCCTCGCCCGCCGCTTTGGCGATGGAACGCTTGATATTTTCATTGGGCATGTTGTTGGCCTTTGCCTTGGCCACGATGTCCCTCAGTTTTCCATTGGTGGCCGGATCAGGTCCGCCATCCCGCACGGCGATGGCAATTTCACGGCCGATTTTGGTAAACACCTTGCCGCGCTCGGCATCCGCCTTGCCCTTCTTGTGTTTGATATTGGCCCATTTGGAATGTCCAGACATA
>CACYCQ010000349.1:0-7850 GCA_902772995.1 uncultured Eubacteriales bacterium | reverse complement strand
TCCTGACCGGCGGCCGGTCTGCCTGCATTTTCGCATGTAGGATAATCCGCATTATAGCTATGGTATTCACCCGTGTCAAACCGCCCTGCCCGTCCGGCTTCAAAAGGCTCGTTCTCCTTCATCCCTGACGGCATCTGTCCGGTTGACTTTTCCCGCGTACAACCTATAATGGCTTTATCCAAGTGACAATTAAGGAGGGGTCCCATGCAGAACAATCCTGTAACCGCCGCGATTCAAAAATTCAAGTTCAACTCTTTCCTGATCGCCATCACCGAACTGGTTCTGGGAGTCTTCCTGATCCTGAATCCGAAGGCCAGCCAGAATGCCCTGTCCATGATCTTTGGCGCCATGGCCCTTCTGTACGGGGTGTTCAATATCATTTCCTATTTCAGTGAACACACCTCCTACACCGATGCCATCCGGCTGGTGATCGGCTGCGCCGTGGCCCTGGTGGGCATCATCTTCATCATCAAGCCCTCCATGCTCTTTGATTTCATCGGCACCCTTCTGGGGCTGTTCATCATGATCGGCGGCATCAATCAGGTTCAGCGCTCCATGGTCCTGCGCCGCATCGGCTATTCCCACTGGTTTGCGGCACTGGTGTCCGGCATCCTGATCATCATTCTGGGTCTGACCTGCATCTTCTTCAGTTCCTTCTACGGACAGTTCCTTATGATCTTCATGGGAATCCTGCTGATCTATGAGGCTGTGGCCGACATTCTGATCACCCTGCAGATCCGCCGCATCATCAAAGAATGATCCCGCCTTCCCGCACCCGCCCGTTTCGGGCGGGTGTTTTTTGGCTCTCCTCCTTGGCAGAGGCGCCCTGTTTCCCGGCCTCATATTCCACCGTTTTTCGAAGTTCTTTGGCGTATTGCCTTATTCTTTTCTCCAATTTTGTGCATCTTTTACATCATTCCGCCGCCCTTTCACGCTGCCTTTTTTCAAATCCGTGCAACCTTCAAACGATTCCTGCTGTTATTTTCGCAATCCCCGGTTTGCAATCCGCCTGTCTCCCGGCTATAATGCCGCGCTACCGGGGGGAATCTCCCGGCACGGAGGTTAACAGTATGACAAAAAAAATGACGCAGGGATCGCCGATCCGGCTGATTCTCGGCTTTACATTGCCGTTGCTGGCCGGCATGCTTTTCCAGCAGCTCTATAATCTTGTGGACACCCTGATCGTCGGCCGTTTTCTTGGCATTAACGCCCTGGCCGGCGTCGGTTCCACCGCTTCCATCACCTTCCTGGTCTTGGGCTTCTGCATGGGCGTCTGTTCCGGATTTTCCATTCCGGTGGCCCGCAGCTTCGGAGCAGGGGACCAGCTTCGGCTCAGACAGTATGTGGTCAACGGCAGTCTTCTGGCCGCCGGCTTTGCCGTGGTCATGACCGTTGTGACCATGCTGCTGTGCCGCACCATCCTGCAGATCATGGGCACTCCCGCGGAGTGCATCGAAGAGGCGTACACCTACCTGCAGGTCATTTTCGCCGGCATTCCAGCCGCCTTCCTGTACAATCTGCTCAGCGGATACCTGCAGGCCCTGGGGGACAGCCGGACGCCCCTCTTTTTCCTCGTCTTTTCATCCATCGTCAACGTGGCCCTGGATCTGTTCACCATTCTGAACCTGAACATGGGCGTCTTTGGCGCCGCCCTGGCCACCGTCGTCAGCCAGGCCCTGTCCGGCATGCTGTGCCTGCTGTGGATCCGCAGACGGTATCCCGTGCTCCGCTTCGGCCGCTCCGACCTCGTCGTCAGAAAGGACCGCATGGCCGAGCTGTGCAGGAACGGCGTCCCCATGGGACTGCAGTACTCCATCACCGCCATCGGCAACGTGGTGCTGCAGGCGGGAATGAACAGCCTCGGCGCTGCCGCCGTCGCCGCATCCACCGCCGGAACCAAGATCAGCATGTTCCTTGCATGCCTGCCCAATGCCCTGGGAACCACAATGGCCACCTACTGTGCCCAGAATGTGGGTGCCGGAAGGGATGACCGTCTGACTCCCGGCGTCATCAGCGCCTCACTGCTGGGCTTCGGGTACACGCTGCTGGCCCTGGGTATCGCCCTTGTGGCCGGAGTTCCCCTCTCCACCCTGTTCCTGAACGGGGAGGATGCCGCCCGGCTGGCCGGCATGGCCCAGCAGTACCTGCTCATCAACGTCATCGCCTATCCGCTGCTGACTCTGGTGAACGTGGTCCGCTGTTCGATTCAGGGAATGGGATTCTCCCTCTTTTCCATCTGTTCCGGGATCATGGAGATGATCGCCCGGACCCTTGCCGGCGTGGTGCTGATCCCCATGTTCGGCTATGCAGGAGCCTGCGTGGGCGGCCCGCTCGCCTGGCTGTTTGCTGACATTTTCCTGATTCCGGCCTTCTTCATGTGCAAAAAGACGCTGCTTCGCCGGGTCCGCCCCGAGCATGTCGCCCGGGTGGTCCATCCGGCGCAGCACTCCGCGGCACATGTCTATACCAGTCCTTCCCTGACCCTGGCGCGGCACCATGTCACCGCCCTGTGATCCCGCAGCCCTCTCCAAATCAAAACCGCCCGGCAGAAAACGTCTCTCTGCCGGGCGGTTTTGATATCTGTCCATATCCGATAAACCGTTGTACAAATCCTGACTCATCTGATAGAATGCGTGAAAATCCCTGAGGAGGTATCCCAAATGGTTGAACAGCTCTCCATTTTCGCAGAAAATGCCAAGGGTTCCCTGCTGAAGATCACCCAGGCGCTTCTTGACCACAACATCAACATGAATACCCTGATCACCAATGACAGCGCTGAATTCGGCATCATCCGCATGCTGGTCTCCGATGCCCATGCCGCCGAGCAGGCCCTGAAGCAGGCCGGTTACATCTGCCGGGTCGATCAGGTCCTGGCCATTGAAATCGGCGATGAGTGCGGCTGTCTCAACAGACTGCTGAAGATCATCTCCGCCGGCAACATCAACGTGGAATACGTATATGTCACCTATACCTCATTTTCCAAGCATCCGGTGACCATTCTCAAGACCTTTGACATGTACGAGGTGAATGATTTTCTCATCAGCAAGGGCTATTCCTCGCTGAACACCATCGAACAGTGATCAGTATTCGGCCAGGTCATAGATGAGCCGTTCCGTCTTTTCCCAGCCAAGGCAGGGATCCGTGATGGACTTTCCGTACACGCCCCCGCCGATTTTCTGGCTTCCATCCTCCAGATAGCTCTCGACCATCAGGCCCTTCACCAGATGTCCGATGTCCGCTGAGACACGACGGCTGTGCATCACGTCGCTGGCAATGCGGCTCTGCTCCAGATACTGCTTTCCCGAATTGCAGTGATTGCAGTCAACCACCACGGCAGGATTGCGCAGACCGCTCTTCTCGTACAGCTCCAGAACCGTCTGCAGGTCCTCATAATGATAGTTCGGATGGCTTCTCCCGAAGTTGTCCACATATCCCCGGAGGATGGCGTGGGCCAGGGCATTTCCCTCGGTGTGCACCTCCCAGTTCCGATAGATGAATTCCTGGGGACTTTGGGCGGCCACGATGGAATTCATCATCACCGACAGGCCGCCGGCTGTGGGATTCTTCATTCCCGCAGGAATACCGATGCCGCTGGCCACCATCCGGTGTTCCTGGTTTTCCACCGAGCGCGCACCTACAGCCACATAGGACAGCAGATCCGACAGGTATCTGTGGTTGGTGGGATAGAGCATCTCCTCCGCACAGGTCAGTCCCGTTTCGCGGACGATTCTGGCATGCATCTCTCGGATGGCGATGATCCCCGCCAGAAGGTCCTCTCCTTTTTCCGGATCCGGCTGATGCAGCATTCCCTTATAGCCCAGGCCTGTGGTCCTGGGCTTGTTGGTGTAGACCCGGGGAACGATCAGCAGTCTGTCAGAGACCTTCTGCGCAACCTTCGCCAGACGGGTCACATATTCCACCACAGCATCCTCCCTGTCTGCGGAACAGGGGCCGATAATCAGCAGCAGCCGGGAGTCTTTCCCCGTGAGCACATCCGCGATCTCCCTGTCCCGCTTCTCCTTGACCTGGGCCGTCTCCTTCGGAATGCAAAACTGCCTTTTGAGGTCCTCCGGAGTCGGGAGTTTCCGAACGAATTCCATCTGCATTTCCATAACACTTCACCTCGTGACATTTTGCGCTATTGTACGGGATGCCCTGCCCCCGCGCAAGAACAAAATCGTCCCCCGCACAGATTGGGGTCCGTTTTCTGTTTTTCGCTCTCCTGTCACCTTCTCCTCCCCCGCTCGGGAAAAGAAATCCCTGCGGTACCGGGTCATTTATCGCCGAAGCATCTCTTTTTCTTTATATTTTCTCATTTTTAAAGGCATTTTCATAACATATTTTTATGTTGACATCCGCCCTCTCAAGTAATATAATCTCATCCGTTCGGATTGATAGCTCAGTCGGTTAGAGCACCCGCCTGATAAGCGGGAGGTCGGTGGTTCGAGTCCACTTCAATCCACCATATATTCCTCAGTAGCTCAATGGCAGAGCATTCGGCTGTTAACCGAAGGGTTGTAGGTTCGAGCCCTACCTGGGGAGCCAGCTGATCCCCCTTATCCTCCTGCAGGATGAGGGGGATTGCTTTTTGCCCGAAAGTTCTCGGGCAGTGGCCCCAAAGCACTGCTGAATGTTTTCTTATGAAAATGCAATCTCATTTTTCCATTGTTCAATGCCACTTGCATGTTTATATTTAGTATCAATTGTTCTATATGTTTTTCTCTGTTAATCCTGTCATTCGAACAAAAAGTAGCTACAGCTACATGATTGATTGCACAGGTCAGCCCTCGGATTGTGCTTAATATATTATGGCTTTTATTGATAATTATTGTTAACGTATTATATAATTTGACACGGATACGAGATGGGTGTATCATAACGATGGATGGAAACATCCATATTGCTAATCCGCCTACGGTAAGTAGACCCTCCACGATCAGGAGTGTGCCGAACCCGTAGGCTATTTTTGCATAAGGGGAATAGCCAATGGAAGCAGAGAAAGTGGCAATACTTGTGGATGGAGGGTTTTACCAACGCAGAGCAAAAGCGTTATGGGGAGACCGAACGGCAAAAGAGCGTGCAAATGAGCTTGAGGCCTATTGTAGAAATCATCTGCATTTCAAGACAAGTGGAAGAGACGAATACGATAGTCTGTATCGAATCTTCTATTATGACTGCCCACCGGCAGATAACACTGTTTATCATCCGTTACAAAAGAAGAATGTCAATCTAAAAAAAAACCAGTTTATATCAGTTTATGAATGCTTTTCTGGCGGAGATGCGCTCCAAGAGAAAGGTGGCTCTTCGGCTTGGTCGTCTTTCAAAGAATGATTTGTATTACACAATGACGCATGATGCTCAGAAGGATGTTCTGTCTGGGAAAAGAAAGGTGGATGAATTGACAGACGGAGATTTTCGTCTGAACATTGCCCAGAAGGGCGTGGACATGCGGATTGCGGTTGATATTTCATCGATGGCGTTCAAGAAACAGGTAACAAGGATTATTCTTATCTCCGGAGACAGTGATTTTGTTCCAGCGGCTAAACTTGCAAGACGAGAGGGCATTGATTTTATCCTCGATCCCATGGGGGCATCTATCAGTGATGACCTGTCTGAACACATTGACGGGGTTAGAAGTGAATGGAAACATGATCCATTAGAAAAATCCAAGAAACATGAGGATACTGAGACAACACCTTGAAACTACACAAGTACCGCAGAAAAATGTGAATTGCGGTTGATAAAATATGAATACTTTAGCAGAAAGATTTGCCCTTGCGGGGTGGTGGAAGCTGCCCTGTTAACCCAAGGGTTGTAGGTTCGAGCCCTACCTGGGGAACCATCGACTCCCCCTTATCCTCCTGCAGGATGAGGGGGATTGCTTTTTGCCCGGAAAACTCCGGGCACAGTGCCCACTTTTTGCTCTGGACCAAAGCATTGTCAGGGTGTATGATAGCTTCAGCAAAAATCATACTGGAGGTAATCTCAAATGGGTGCAACTCTTCTTATTATGGCTGCCGGAATGGGCTCCCGTTACGGCGGAAACAAGCAGGTCGACGGTCTTGGCCCCAATGGCGAAATCCTGATGGAGTACTCCATCTATGATGCCATCCGCGCAGGTTTTGATCAGATCGTCTTTGTCATCAAGCCTGGCATGCAGGATCAGGTTGCTGCCATATGCGGCGACCGTATTTCCAAAAAAGTCCGTGTCGATTATGCGTTCCAGGATTTCTCCAGTGTACCCTCGTTCTACCATATCCCCGCCGAGCGCACCAAGCCCTTCGGCACCATTCACGCCGTCCTGGTGGCCAAGGACAAGATCAGCCAGCCCTTTGCCGTCATCAACGCAGACGACTACTATGGCGTTTCCGCCTTCAAGACCATCTATGACGCCCTTCAGACCCTCAAGCCCGAAGGCGAGGCGGCCATCGTGGGCTATCAGCTGAAGAACACCGTGTCCAAGAACGGCTCCGTGACCCGTGCGGTATGCTACAATAAGGACGGGTTCCTTGACCGCATCGTGGAAACCTTCAAGATCGTCTCCCTTCCCAATGGGGAAATCCGTGACATGGAACCCGGCGAGCCCGGCACGCTTCTGGATCCCCTTGCTCCGGTTTCCATGAACTTCTGGGGCTTTACCCCCTGGATCTTCACCAAGTTCCAGGAGTATTTTGAGGACTTCCTCCGGGGGCTTCCCGCAGACGCCATCAAAGCTGAATGTCTCCTGCCCTCCGGTGTGGACGCGCTCATGCACAAAGGTATTCTGAATGTCCATCTGCTGCATACGGATGCCCAGTGGTTCGGCGTCACCTACAAGGAGGACAAGCCCACGGTTCAGGCCGATCTCAAGGCTCTCCATGATTCAGGGATCTATCCTGCAACGCTTCACGACTGATTTCCAAAGCCGGGTTCTTCCCGGCTCTTTTTCTTCTTTTCCGCTGGTCCGATGCAAGGAGGAATGCCATGGCCGCCCCTGCCAGTCTTCACCCCGGCCTCAACCCCGGCAGGCTGAGGAAAAGCGCCATTTTATCCATTGCCGCCAATATCTTTGAGCTCGCCGCCGGGATTGTCATGGTTCTGCTCGTCTTCGGCATGCTGGGCGGCAGGTTTGAGCGCGCCATCGCCAAGTTCACGGCGCTGATGTGTTTTGCCGTCGTGGGATATGGCTCCCTTTCCGATATTTTTTCCGCACTTCAGTCCCTCTCCGCCGCCAGGCATGAAGAGGAGCTCACCGAGGCCTACCGTCAGATGGAAGTCCTCAACCGTGAAATGCGTGCCCAGCGGCACGACTTCATGAACCAGCTTCAGGTCATCTACAGCCTCATCGAGCTGGAGGAACCGAAGGAAGCCCTGTCCTACATGGATCGTCTCTTTGAGGATCTGCGTAGGGTCTCCCGGAAAATGCGCACCGACAATCCCGCCATCAATGCACTTCTGGATGCCAAGCATGAAAACGCCAGGGAACGGGGCGTCCTTCTGGAAATCCGCACCCATGGCACCTATGGCTCCGCCCCCGGCTGGCAGATCACCCGTATTCTGGGGAACCTCATCGACAATGCGCTGGATGCCGCTGAACACTCCCGAAATGACTTTGAACCCAAGGTGGGCATCTCCCTGTCTGAGGACAGCAGTCAGTGGACTCTCTCCGTGGTCAACACGGGACATGCCATTGCAGACAATGTGCTCAAACACCTCTTTTCTCCCGGGGTAACCACCAAAGCCCGCGGAAACGGGCTCGGACTGTACAACGTCCGGCAGATCCTCAAGGAACTGAACGGAACAATCTCCATCGACAACCAGGAAGGACATATCTGCTTTACCGCCGTGATCCCCCGTCCCGCCCTGCAGCT
>CACYCQ010000348.1:0-3754 GCA_902772995.1 uncultured Eubacteriales bacterium | reverse complement strand
GGCGGAAAGGTGGATACGAAGAAGCTGAAAACCGGCATGGTGGAAGGAGAACGCTTCAATGTCAAGCATGTGAAGATCAACGACCGGATTGAGGATATCCTTCTCCTGCCTGCGCCCAAGGGCGAGTCCGCCACCACCAGCGGCGGCCTGCCGGAGGAGCTGGAGAACGATCCCTACAACATCCTGTCCGAGATATTCGCCGCCATTCCGGATATCAGGAGCAACGGCTTCTCCGCGATCCTGCGCGTTCCGGGCCTTCGGGAGCTGGTGCTGAAGCTGACGGACTTTGATATCGACAACATGCCTGCCAGCACGATGAAGATGATGCCGCAGCTCATGAAGATGTCCATTGATGAGATGCCGTCCATGCCGGTTATGAGCAGAAACAGCCGTCCGGGTGATCCGAAGAACTGGATGAGGAATTTCCTGACCATGTTTGAAGCGATGAATGTTCCGGATTTCATGAAGGATTTCCCGAAGTCTGTGCCGTTCATGCCGCCCATGCTGCCCGTGCCGCCCGTGCCGCCCGTGCCGCTCATGCCGCCCATGCCGATGATGCCCTGGGCCTGGTCGGGCTGGAAAAAGAATAAGAAGGATAAAGACGACAGCAAGGAATGAGGGTTTCCCCCAAATCGGTTCTGACTGGCGGCGGCGGTAACGCTGCTGACAGTTAAACAATATTTTTTCTCAATGATCGAAAGGAGAACAAGGGAAATGGGTAAAAACAGTTGGGTACAGGATCTCTTCCCGATGACCTACACCTGGGGCTGGTCACAGAAGGAGCGCAAGGACTCCTGGAATGATTTCAAAGACAGCATGGATGCCATCTGGGATCAGTATAAGGACATGCAGAAAGCTGCCCGCAAAGCCCAGAAAGAACAGTGGAACACTTTCGTCTCCCAGTTCCTGGAGATGGAGCAGACCGTTGCTGATTCCATCCCCGAGGATGCGCCCACCCTGCCCGGAATGCCGGCGCCGAAAGAGTTTATCGAAAAGGTGAAGGAGTACCAGGAGACGGCCCACAAGCACGCCGTGGAGCAGACTGACAACATGCTGGACCTCATGGCCGAGCGTCAGCAGAAGGCCAAGGAAGTCGTGACCAACGCCGTGGAGCAGACTGACAACATGCTGGACCTCATGGCCGAGCGTCAGCAGGAGGCCAAGAAAGTCGTGACCAACGCCGTGAAGGATATCGCAGACAAAATCGACGAGTCTCAGTCGGACGATAAAGAAGAAAAGAAAGAAGCTGAGCCCGTAAAGGCTGCTGAGAAGCCCGCCGAGAAGCCCGCTCCGAAGCCCGCCAAGGCTGCCAAGCCCGCCAAGGCTGCCAAGCCCGCCGCCAAGGCTGAAAAGCCCGCCGCGAAGAAGCCTGCCGCCAAGCGTGGGCCGAAGCCTGCTGCGAAACCCGCCGCGGCTCCGGCTCCGGAAGTTAAGCCGGAAGAAAAGCCCGCTGAGAACTGATCAGCATCAGAGGATCGGCATATGAATCCGTTGCTTCGGTTTGCGGTCAAAAAAATGGACACCAGATGCAGGGCCCATGAAGCTGCCTCTGAGGCGGGCCACAGGGTTCCCGATCATGTCCAGGAATATTTGGATATGCCGTTTTATGGGGCTGGAGGCGTTCCGCTGGAAGTGGACATTTTCCGGACAGAGGATCCGGGCCTCCGGCCCCTTCCTATCGTTGTGATGATTCACGGCGGGGGCCTCGTGGTCGGCACCAGAAAGCTGTCACGAACTTTCTGCGAAAATCTGGCCGCCCGGGGCTATCTTGTGTTTGCGCCGGAATACCGCCGTCTGACGGAAACGGACGTCTATCAGGAAATCGGGGATGTCATCGCTGCCTTCTCCTGTGTTTCCGCCCTGCTCCCGGAATATGGGGGCGATCCGGACCGCGTCACCGTCGTGTCCGAAAGCGCCGGTTCCTTCCTGTCTGTCTATGCCGTTGCCGCCCTGCGTTCTCCGGCTCTGCGGAAAATGTTCGGCCTGTCCGGCGCGTCCCTGCGCGTCCGTGCGCTGGCCTGCTTCAGCGGCCTGTTCTATACCACCCGCAGGGATAAGGTGGGTCTGGTCTATACCCGCAATCTATATGGAAAAAAGAGAAAGGATCCGGCCTTTATGCGCTGTATGAACCCGGAATGCCCCGAGGTCATACAGCACCTTCCGCCCGTTTTCCTGGCCGGCAGCGATGCGGATTTTCTGAAAGGCAACACAAAGCGCTTTGCGGATGCCCTGCGCAGATCGGATCATCCCGCCACCCTGGCCTATTACAAAAAGAACAGGGAGCTGACGCATGCCTTCCCTGCCCTGAAACCGGATCTCCCGGAAAGCCGGGATGTGCTGGACAAACTCCTCTCCTGGCAGGCCACCCTGCCTGAATAATCATGTTGTCTCTCTTTGTTTCAATTCAATTGATCATAAACCCGGTGTCTCCCGCCGGTTTTATTTTTTTGCTGCTCACGCGCTTAGCATGCCTGCAGCCCGTGCGGGTGTTCCGGTTCTCAGGATTCTCCTGTTTTATACATCAGGATGATGACCGCTCCGCCTTCTGTCCCCGTATAGAAATCGCCCTCGTCCCCGGCCCGCCAGGTGTCGTCCAGGCCGCCGACTTTAAGCTCGGTATATTCCTCCGGATAATCGATCAGCAGGACATGGTATTCCCGCTGCTCGCCGTCAAAGACCGCCACGCCCTGGGCGTTGGAGGTCACCGGAACGCAGCTCGTGTCCGTACAGAAGGAAGCGGCGCAGTCCTCCACACCGTGCAGATCCTTATCCAGGAAGAAAACGGTGTAGCGGGTTCCCGGCGATTGAACCGTGCCGGTGAGCACTTTGGTTTCCGAATAGTCTTCCCCGAGGAACTGATCGAAGAGAGAAGTGAAAACCCCTTCATCCAGGATGCAGCCGGTATCGAAATAAACGATATTCCCGAAACGGTCCACCAGGATTGAAGCGGGTAATTCCTCGGGTTTGAATCTGCCGGTCAGGTCCGGCTCGTCCTGCCCCATGGCAAAGGTGATGCCCACATCCTTCATATAGGCCCGGATCGCATCCGGAGAATCGTACGGAGACAGGGCGATAACAGCCACCCGGTCCCGGTATTTTTCCCAGGCGCTCTGCAGGAAGGGAAACTCCACCCGGCAGAGAACGCAGCTGGCAAACCACAGGTTTACCAGCACCAGCTGCTTCTCCTTCAGAACCTCGGAGAGCGTGAACGTGCTTCCGTCCGCTGTGGCAACGGAGAAATCGGGCATCTTGTCGCCCAGGCCGGGGGCTTTGCCTTCCGCAAGGGCAGCAGAGGAGAACAGGCACAGCAGCGCCAGTGTCAGCATGACAGCGAAAATCTTTTTCACAGGGTCATCCATCCTTTCCGTAAGGTCATGCAATCATATCCGTGTCGATTGCTCCGGCAATCTTTATTCTACCTGTTTTCATGCATTTTGATAAGGGGACAAACCACCTGTTTTTTTGTTGCGTGCGTCTGATCGTGATTTCCATCCGTCGCGCCGTCACCTGCCTGACGCTCAGCCTGCTGATGTTTCTCTGCCTCCTGCCGGCTGTCTGTCCCGTCCCGGCCGCGTCCGAATCAGTTCAGAAACTTCTGAATCGGCCCCGGCAGCCTGGATGGCCAGGGCTGAAGAAGAAGGCTGGGCATGGCTCCTTGAAGAACTGGATTATTCGTCATGGGCGGATTACGCGATACTGAAATCCCCCAACTATGCCTGCAGCCCGTGGGGATGTTCGCACCAGAGACCCTCTG
>CACYCQ010000347.1:0-11167 GCA_902772995.1 uncultured Eubacteriales bacterium | reverse complement strand
TGGCGAAATGCATATGGCGGAGTATGACTGGGGCCTGACCCCGGCGCTCAGGGAGGAGATCTTTGAGAGGGTGATGGTGCACCATCATCTGCCGGATTTCGGACGTGAGATTCAGCGGGTGAACTACATGGACGGCTGCAAAGTCTACTTCGGGGACGGATGGATCATCGTCCGCTTCTCCGGAACCGAGCCGAGGCTGAGGATCTTTGCGGAGAGCGCCACCTTGGAGGAGGCCCGTATACTGGTGCGGACCATGGCCGACTTTATCGGTCTGCCCTTTGACGAATAAAAACGGCACCGGTGAAGAACGGTGCAGGAGGAAAACAGGAACATCATGGACAACAGATTGCTGGAGGTGCGGGGCCTGACGAGAAAGTACCGGCTTCGTACTGCGGTGGACAATGCGGACCTGGTACTGGAGCGGGGAAAGACCTGCGCGCTGCTTGGCCCCAACGGCAGCGGCAAGACCACCCTGATGAAGATGATCACGGGGCTGGTAAAGCCCACATCCGGAGAAATCCTGCTGGAGGGAAATCCCCTGACCTGGCGGTCAAGGGAGAAGATCGCCTATATGCCCACGGAGAATTATTTTTACAACTATATGACCATCCGGGATGCGAAGAATTTCTATCGGGAATTCTACATGGATTTTTCCACGGACCGGTTTGAACAGATGATTTCGCGCATGGAGCTGAATGAGAAGGCGAGCATCCGACAGCTGTCCTCCGGGATGAGCGCCAAGCTTCGCCTTGCCCTGGCCCTGTCCAGGGAAGCGGAACTGATCATGCTGGATGAACCGCTCAACGGCGTGGACATCCTGACCCGCTATCAGGTGATCCAGGAAATCCGCCAGCGCAGGGAGAGCAGCCGGACCATGCTTTTGTCCACACACCTGGTGGAAGATCTGGATGAGGTGATCGACATGGCGATCTATATGCACAACGGGCGTGTGGAAAGGGTCGTGTCCCGGGAAGAACTGGACGGGGAGAGCTATACCGGAATCTACCTGAAGATCTATGGAGGCGGGGAGGTGCAGCATGCTGAAACTGCTGAAGGTTGAACTGCGGAAGGAACGCACTGCCCTCCTGGTTCTCCTGGGGGTGATCGCCGCGTTGGAGGTCTATTTCCTCTGGGGCGAACACGTGATGGGTACGACGTCGGTCCATGTGAGCGTTGCCATCGTGCTTCTGGTCATGAGCTCCTTTGCCTGCGGCCTGTTTGTGATTATCCGGGGGATTACCTCCTATACCAGTGAGCTGAATACGAAATCGGGATACATGATGTTCATGACGCCCAATCCCGCATTGAAGATTCTGGGCTCCAAGTATCTGTTCACCTTTGTCAACGGACTGCTGTTTACGCTGCTGCTCATGGGGCTGGCGATCCTGGATATCTGGATGCTGGTGGTCCGGGTCAACGGTGCCGGGGAGGCCCTCTCACAGATCAACACGGTGATGTCCTGGAACGGCATGAGTCTGTGGAACATCGTTTCCGGCGTGCTGTTCATCTTTCTCTTTGCCTTTTTCTCGCTGCTCTCCTTCCTGTCCGTCGTCTATATCTCTGTCACCCTGGTGCACACGTTTCTGTCGGACAAGAAATGGAGATGGTTTCCTGCGGTGCTGCTGTTCCTTGTCCTCAGCTATCTCATCGGCCAGCTTGAGCGGATCGTGGGGAATCCCGGAAATCAGATGGAGATGCTCTCACAGGGTCAGATGCATTCCGGGGAGGAAACGGCACGAATCCTTGGACGTGTATTTACGGAAGTGGTGATTCCGGCGCTGGTTCCGCAGATGCTCCTGTGCCTGGGAATTATTGTAATTTCACTGCTGGCCTGTTCCTACATGCTTGAAAAGAAAATCAGCCTGTAAAAACTCCATGGCGACTTGCCAAGGCCTCAAACGGGTGTATAATGCGTCTTCGGGAGCGGGTATGCCGTCTCCCGAATTTTGCATCTGGTGGAGAGATTTATGACTTCGATACTTGTAACCGCCATCGCTTTGATGGCGGGACTGATGATGACGCGTGTCTTCAAGGCACTGCATTTCAATTTCCCGGATGTCACCAGCTTCCTCCTGGCGGGACTGCTGGTGGGGCCCTATTGTCTGGGACGTCTGGGGATCGAGGGACTGGGATTCACGACCATGGAAGCGGTGGATCAGATGAGCGTGCTGAGCAGCACGGCGCTGGGCTTTATCGCTTTTTCCATCGGAAATGAATTCCGGCTGTCCCAGCTTCGCGCCACGGGCAAACAGGCGGTGGTGATCGGCATCTTCCAGGCGCTGATGGCTTCCGTGCTGGTGGATGCGGCCATGATTGGCCTGCACTTTGTATTGGGACCGAAGGTTCTGCCGCTGCCGGCGGCCATCACCCTGGGGGCAATTGCCTCCGCGACGGCTCCCGCCGCCACGCTGATGGTGGTGCGCCAGTACAAGGCCAAGGGCAAGGTCACGGATCTGCTTCTGCCCATCGTTGCACTGGATGATGCCGTGGGCCTTGTGATTTTTGCGGTGTCCTTCGGGATTGCCGAGGCTATGGAGATGGGGGCAGCCCTCGACGTGATTGCGGTGGTGGTCAATCCGTTTGTGGAGATTGTCGGCTCGCTGCTGCTGGGTGCGGTGGCAGGTCTGGTCCTCACGGAAATCGAAAAGCTGTTCTATTCCAACACCAACCGGCTGTCCATGACCATTTCCTTTGTGCTGTTGACCATTGCCCTGTCCAATATCACATTTCAGCTGGGAAAGGTGAAGATCGCTTTCTCCTCGCTGCTGGTGTGCATGATGCTGGGCACGGTGCTCTGCAACCGCAGCGAGTTTTCCCATGACATCATGAACCGCTCCGAGAAGTGGACCGCACCCCTGTATACCGCATTTTTCGTCATCAGCGGTGCCGGACTGGAGCTGAGCGTATTCCGTTATCCCGAGATTGTGGCTATCGGCGTGGTGTATATCGTGGTCCGCTGCCTGGGCAAATACTTTGGAGCCCGGATGAGCAGCACCGCCATGCACTGTGATCCGATGGTCCGCAGGTATCTGGGAGTTACCCTGTTCCCGCAGGCCGGCGTGGCACTGGGAATGGTGGTCACCGCGCAGGCTCTGGACGGAGAGAGCGCAGCCCTGATCCGCAACATCATCCTGTTCAGCGTGATGATCTATGAGCTCTTTGGTCCCATGATGACCCGGATGGCGTTGGAGGCCGCGGGAGAGATCACCAAGGGCAGCAGCGAGAAGGAGAATCGCGACCGCTTTGCAAAAAAGCTCGCGTGAGTATCGGAATCCTGAACTGCCATCTGGAATCCCGGGGAGGATTTTCATTCAGATTGTTTTAAAAGCAGTGGAGAAACCGGGGCCCCCGGTTTCTCCACTGTAGGTTATGGCGCATTTTTCCGGAAGAAAGGGATCACCAGGCGGAGGCTCCGCCGGCAGGGAAATCCCCCGAAAGCGGCATCGGAGTCCTTTTGCGGCAGACCCGCTTCCTTTGACCGACGTGCATGAAGGGATCCGGCATATCTGCGATCCACGGATCCCTGTCCATGACCCGCGACGAGGGGCGTATCGTCTTTCATCGGGTTTCGTGCCGCAGGGAAGCTGAAAAAAACCTGCCCGGGACTGACCCTGCTGCAGGCTGAAGGCGGATGAACTGAACCGATGGCCCCTTTCCCCGGGGGCCGTTCCGCCATAGGCGGATTGTTTAGGGGAGATCCTCCGCGCGGCGGGAAGGGAAACCTTTCGGCTTGATAAAACTTCACAATGGCTTATAATGAAGATGATGGGGGCATCCGGAGATGCACCTGGAAAGGCAGGCGCCTCCCGTATTGGATTTCACGCGGTGCCACTTCTGATGAAAGAAAGGAATGCTTGCATTCATGAAGATACAGCGGACCCGGAATGCCACGCGTAACATCGTTTTTGACGGCATGCTGAAGATGGTCAACATGGTGATTCCTTTCATCATGCGCTCCATCCTGCTCAATACCCTGGGGGTGCAGTACCTGGGACTCAGCGGCCTGTTCAAATCCATCCTCTCTTTTTTGAACCTGGCGGAACTGGGTGTGGGCAGCGCCATGGTCTTCAGCATGTACAGGCCCATCGCAGAGGATGATGAAGCGTCCATCTGCGCACTGCTTCGGCTGTACCGCATCTTCTACCGGTGCATTGGAGCCATCATCGCGGTTCTCGGTCTGATGCTGACGCCTTTCCTGCGCAACCTTATCCACGGCGAACTTCCCGCGGACATGAATCTGTACATTCTGTACTTCATGAATCTGGGGAACACCGTACTGACTTACTGGCTTTTCGCCTATAAGCGTTCTCTGCTGGATGCCCATCAGCGCAGGGATGTGGGCAGCAAGGTCGGGCTTGTGGTCCACCTGACCGAGTATATTCTGAAAATCATCACGCTGTTTGTTTTCAAGAATTATTATATTTATTTGGGCATTCAGCTGGTGGCCCAGGTCGGCATCAACATCCTGACTGCCGTCCAGGTTGACAAAATGTTTCCCACGTACAAGCCGCGGGGGTCGCTGCCCAGGGAAAAGGTCTGGGATATTGTCCGCAGAGTGAGGGACCTGTTCACCTCCAAGTTTTCCTATGTCATTTTCAACTCGGCGGACACGCTGGTCATCTCCTCTTTCATGGGTCTGGTTTCCTTGGCGATTTATCAGAATTACTATTTTGTCATCACATCTTTGCGGACCATGGTGGAGGTGGTGATCGGGGCCTGTATTGCCGGTGTGGGAAACAGCCTGGTCACGGAAAGCGAAGAGAAAAACTACCGTGACCTGGAGCGCATCAGCCTGCTGTTTGCATGGATCATGGGGCTGTCCACCGCCATGCTGATCTGCATGTATCAGCCCTTCATGCACATCTGGATGGGCCCGGAAAACCTTCTTGCATTTGAATATGTGATCTGTTTCGGAATTTATTATTACTCCATGGGGATCAACAAGCTGGTCAACATGTTCAAGGATGCGGCAGGGATCTGGCGAAAAGACCGCTGGCGTCCGCTTGTCGGCGCGCTGGTCAATCTGGGACTGAATCTGGCAACGGTTCGATGGCTGGGCCTCTACGGGGTACTGCTTTCCTCCGTATTCTCCATTGTGGTCGTTCAGCTTCCCTGGCTGCTGCATAACCTGTTCGCTGAGGTTTTCCCCAGAAAGTATCTCTCCCGGTACGTCCGCTTTTTCCTTGTCTATGTCGCGGTGGGAGTGACCTGCTGCGGCATCTCCTGTGGATTGTGTTCCCTGGTTCACCTGTCCCCATGGCCTTCCCTGGTGATTAATGGAATCATCAGCTTTATTGTTCCAAATGTACTTTTCTTTGCAGTGTACGGGAAAAACCCTCTGTTCAAGGACACCCTGCGGCAGGTCCGCCGGGTTCTCCTTGGAAAGGGCAAAAAATAGGCATCAGGGGGAGTGCAGGATGTTTTGAATGCGGGAGCGGAAACGGGGGCATCCTCTCCCATGGAAGGCAGGATGTCTGCCTCTTTTTGAGAAACCCGGTTGAAAAAGGACTGCGCCCCCCTGACGGCGGCGCAGTCCTGACTGCAATTTGAAAACAGGAGTTTTTCCGGTTCCGGGGATCGCGAAGGGAGATTTTCTCCTGATGGATGCTGTCCCTTTGCCCGGAGATGACGTCCTGTGAACCGGATTCATGAATTCATGCGTTTGAAAAGGGCCCTGCAGGTGGTGCAGTAATTGGGATAGTGGATCAGGGTGCTGCTGAAGGAAAAGGGGCGGCCGCAGCGCTTGCATTTACGGGAAAGCCGGGCCGGCGGATCGTCTGCCGGAGCGGCGGGAGGATCAGCAGGTGCGATCGGCGGAGTGCTGCCGGTGTCGGGCGGTGTCCATTTTGCCGAGTGCTCGGCCCGCCACGCCCGTTTGCATTCAGGGCAGTAGTTGGGCAGGTGCTTCCAGCTGGTGTAGTAGGGAATCATCTTCCCGCAGGTTTTGCAGGGCCTCTCCATGCGAACAGGTTTTTCAGGAATCACCTCGGGTTGGGCTTCCGCCTTTTTTTTCGGGGCGAACAGGCTGCGAATTCTATCAAGCAGGCTCATGGGGGGATTCCTCCTTTTCAAATGGATGGGAGCATGGGCTTCTTGCTACAACATAACATGTTTTGAGGGTTTTGTAAACCCTGGCGAAAGACCGCCAAAATGGAGCCGGACCGTTTACCCCGCCCCGGTACCGCATTGCCGGATCCGGAACTTGACTTTGACAATGAATCCTGCGGAGAGCAGGAACTCCGCTTGGAGAAGGAGGATGTTATGTCCCTGTATGAAAGAATCGTCAACCGGGAAGAAAGTCTTGCCCTGGTTGGACTGGGCTATGTGGGCATGCCCATTGCGGTGGCATTTTCACGCAAGGTGAATGTGATCGGGTATGACCTGAACCGGGAGAAGATCAGCCTGTATCGTGAGGGCAAGGATCCCACCCATGAGGTGGGGGATGAGGCCATCCGGACATGTCAGGTTGAATTTACCTCAGAGGAGTCCGATCTGGACAGAGCGCGGTTTTTTATCGTTGCTGTTCCCACGCCGGTCAACCAGGACAAGACGCCGAACCTTCATCCCGTGGAGAGCGCAAGCCGCACGGTGGGACGTCACCTGCATCCGGGAAGCATCGTGGTGTTTGAATCCACCGTGTATCCCGGAGTGACCGAAGATGTCTGCGTTCCCATCCTGGAACAGGAATCCGGCCTCAAATGCGGATCGGATTTCAAAGTGGGCTACAGTCCTGAACGCATCAACCCGGGCGACCGGGTTCACAGGCTGGAGAACATCCGCAAGATCGTTTCCGGAATGGATGAGGAGTCTCTGGAGGAGATCCGCCGGGTCTATGATCTGGTCATCGAGGTGGGAACCTACCCCGTGTCCTCCATCAAGACTGCCGAGGCCATCAAGGTTGTGGAAAACAGCCAGCGGGACATCAACATCGCCTTCATGAACGAACTGGCCATGGTGTTTGACCGCATGGGAATCGATACCAATGAGGTGGTGGACGGCATGAACACCAAGTGGAACGCGCTGGGCTTCCGTCCGGGCCTTGTTGGCGGGCACTGCATCGGTGTGGACCCGTACTACTTTACCTATGAGGCGGAAAAACTCGGCTACCACAGCCAGATTGTGCTGGCCGGACGAAAAGTGAATGACAGCATGGGGCAGTTCGTGGCAGATGCGGCCATCAAGCATATGATCCTCGCCGGAAAGAATGTACGGGATGCCAAGGTGGTCATCCTGGGTCTGACATTTAAGGAAAACTGCCCGGATACCCGCAACAGCAAGGTCGAGGATATCCTCATCCGGATGAGGGAATACGGCATCCGTCCCGTGGTGGTGGATCCCTGGGCCAACCCTGAGGACGCCGTACGGGAATATGGAGTGAAGCTGATGTCCCTGGAGGATGCCCGCGGCGCGGACTGTATCGTCCTGGCGGTGGCGCATGACCAGTTCAGGAAAATGTCCCTGGAGCAGATCAGCGGTCTGTTCAGGCCGGGACCGGCAAATGAGAAGGTGCTGCTGGATGTCAAGGGCGTCTTCAGTGTCAAACAGCTCAAGGAGAGCGGCCTGTCCTACTGGCGGATGTGAAGACAAGAGGTCTCCGGACCCGAAAAGATAATGATATGGAAACACCCCGGAGCTGTGCTTCCGGGGTGTTTTCATGCGTCCTGCCCGGGAGATTTCGACAGCCCCGGGCGTCCGGTCATTCCTGCCCGGTACAGACTCCCTGCGCCGGCGTACGTCATACGTAACTGCTTCCTGGATACGGCTCGGGGAGGTAGATACGGACAGGAACACGGGAAACACCAGGGCCAGAATCCGGGGAGGGGGGAAGCAGTCTGCCGCAGGTTCAGTTGATCCCGAGGCGCATGGAAATATGAAAGGCGTCGCTTTGATGGTTGGCGGGAGAATACACGACCCAGCCGTAAAAGTTCCCCAGGGGGATCAGCCCGTGCTGGTCGAGGTAGCTGCGGAAGGGGGCGAGGACTGCCGAGGGAATCCGGTTCAGATGCTTGACGGTGATCATGGCATGCAGGCATTTGCATGGAGGAGTGTATTCCATGGGCTCCTCGTAGGTTTCCTGAATCCGGTGGAATGCACCGCTGAGCAGCCCGATTCCCGTGTCGACGGGACAGAGGGTCTCCGGGGGCATATCCATGGCCTGTGCGGGGATCCGAACCACCGAATAGGTGTCCGGAACGGCGTTCATCCAGCGCTTGAAGATGCGGGATACCTTGGAGGACCCGGCCTGGGCACCGCTGTAGTACAGGCGGTAGGCTCCCACCATGCGCCCTTCTTTGATTTGGGTCTCGCCGGAGGCGCAGGATCCGAAAGCATCCACATGAAGCCGCAGACGGGACAGCTTCTGGTAGAGTTCCTCAATTTCCTGCTCAATGGCCTGCTCTTTTCCCACCAGAACCCGGTGCACATCCCGGACATCGGTGGGACGGCGCGTCCCGGGAAGTTCGGAGAGTTCCACACCGAAGGCGCTCAGCTGTTTGAGCTGGACCAGGCTCATGACATCCTCCTCGGAGTACATGCGGTAGCCGTTCTCCTGGCGTTGCGGGTCCAGAACCCCTTCTGCATCATAGTAGCGCAGGGCGGTACGGTTCATGCCGGTCAGCTTTTCAAGTTCACCAATGGACAGTTTCATCTGTTCTCCTCCTGACTGATCCCGAGGCCCGCAAACCCTGCAGGTGACTGGAAGGTTGCAGCGACGTCTTTGCCCGTGGAAAAGGCGCTCATGAAGGACGTGAAAAGCCGTCCGGGATGGGAAATTCCAGCTAAGGGTAGCATACCTCAAAACATCAGGCTTTGCCAGCACGTTTTTCGGGGAAAAAGGGAAAAGGGGCCCTGATGCCGGCGGAAAAGGGATGTGTCTGCGACAGCTCAGGAAAGGAAAAAGGGGGTTGACTGTCCACCTGACTTGAGCCTTATTCTGTATCCAGCCTGATAAAACATTCACAAAGGAGGAATTGCAATGAAGAAGGCGCTCAGTATCCTGCTGGCGTTGTCCGTCATGGTGCTCATGATGGCAGCGGCCTGTGCAGAGCCGGCTGTGTTTACCGGAACCGCACGGGGCATGCAGGGAGAGGTGATCGTCAACGTGACCATTGACGATGGCAAGATTACCGCGATCGAATATGAGAAGTACCCTGAGACCGAAAACATCACCCATGTGGCCAGGGACAGGATTCCCGCTCAGATCATTGAGCATCAGACCCTGGACCTGGATACGGTAACCGGCGCCACCTTTGCCAGCCGTGCCATCGTTGGCGCTGTCAAGGATGCCGTCAAGAAGTCCGGACTGGAAGTCCCGGCCGTGAACGCCGGCCCCTACCGTGAGCCTGCCGGTCCCGACGAGACCTGGTCAACGGACGTTCTCGTCATGGGCGGCGGCGGCGCCGGACTCTCCGCTGCCATCACCGCGGCGGAGAACGGAGCGCAGGTGATCCTTATTGAAAAGAGCAGCGTCATGGGCGGCAATACCATGGTCGCCGGCGCAGCCTACAATGCCGTGGATCAGGATGCGCAGAACACCATGCTGCTCACCCGTTCCCAGAAGGATACCATGGACGGCTATCTGGCCATCTCTCCGGATGATCCCGCTCTCAAGTTCGACGAGTTCCCCGAGTGGAAGGAAGTGCTCGAGCAGCTCAAGAAGGACATCCAGGACTTCTATGCAGCAAATGAAGGGAAGACCGTGGGCGTGGATATGCCCGGATTTGACTCCATCGCGCTGCATATGTGGCATATCTACACTGGCGGTCTGCGCGAGATGCTGGACGGCTCCTTTGTGGCGCCCAAGATCGAGCTGGCCAGAACGCTGGCGGAAAATGCCCTTGGTTCCTTTGAATGGATGAACACCATCGGACTGAATGCCTCCTATGGCAAGACCGCAGAATACGGCGGATATCCGGGACTGGGCACGGTGCTGGGCGCCATGTGGCCCCGGACTCACAGCTTCATGAGCGGCGCGGACAGAATCCCGCAGCTGATCAAGGTGGCTGAAGAGAAAGGCGTCAAGATTTACACCGAGACCCGCGGCACCGAGCTGCTGACCAATGCGGACGGCGCTGTGGTGGGCGCCAAGGCCGTGACCCCGACCGGCACCCAGATCACCATCAACACGACCAAGGGCGTCGTGCTGGCCACTGGCGGCTACTGCGCAAATCCCGCCATGGTCAAGGAATATGACAAGTACTGGGGCGATAACCTGACCGCCCATACCCTCTCCACCAACCTGGGCACCAACGAAGGCGACGGAATCGTCATGGCCACCGCCATCGGTGCGGACACCTTCGGCATGTGCGTGGCTCAGATGATGCCTTCCTCCTCCCCGGTCAAGGGAACCATGACCGACGGAATCTGGGCGGACGCCGCTGAGCAGATCTGGATTGATGGAAACGGCGACCGCTTTGTCAACGAGTACGCCGAGCGCGATGTGCTGGCCAAGGCCTCCCTGGCGCTGGACAACGGCATCTTCTACATCATCTACGCCGGACGCGGAGATATCTCCAAGCCGGATCAGATGCTGACCGGTTCTCCGTATGACGCCCGTGTGGCCGGCATGGTCGAGGGCGGACATATCTGGTACGGCTCCACCCTGAAGGAACTGGCAGAGGCGACCAAGACAGCTGCCGCCGGATGTACTCCCGCTTTCTCTGAGGAGAAGCTGCGCGAGACCATCGAGAAATACAATCAGTATGTACTCAATCAGAAGGATGAGGACTTCGGCAAGGAAGTGCTGTCCGGAGCCATCGATCTGGCCGCGGTTGAGGCCGATCCGGAGATGGGCATCTGCATCAGCCCGCGCAAGGCTTCCCTGCATCACACCATGGGCGGCCTGTGCATTGACACCACCACCCGCGTGCTTCGCCCGGATGGCACTCCCATTGAGGGCCTGTGGGCGGCCGGCGAAGTGACCGGCGGCATCCATGCCGGCAACCGCCTGGGTGGAAATGCCATCGCTGACATCTTCACCTTCGGACGTATCGCCGGTGAACAGAGCAGTGCAGCCGGCAAGTAAGACCTGACAGACCCGATTTGGGCATCCTATCCTGCAGAGGATCTCCTCTGCAGGTTTTTTTATCCGAATGCAGGCCGTGAAACTGTGGAACAGCGACAGTCTCAGGCCGTGCAAAGTGGTGTCCCTCCTGTCACGGAGGTGATT
>CACYCQ010000346.1:0-18025 GCA_902772995.1 uncultured Eubacteriales bacterium | reverse complement strand
ATGGCCGGCGTCATGGACACCATGGGATTTTCCGTGGTGGAACCGATGAAGCGGACGGTGCCCTGCTCGATGGCCGGCAGGATGCTGTCGCTCTGGGCCTTGGACCAGCGGTGGCACTCATCCAGCAGCAGGAAGGTCTCCTGCCCGGTCATCCGCCGGCGGTCCCTGGCCTCGTCAATGACCCGGCGCACGTCCGCTACCCCGGAGGTGACGGCGTTCAGGCGGGCAAAGGCGGCGCGGGTGGACGCCGCCACGATCCCGGCCAGGGTGGTCTTTCCGCAGCCGGGCGGGCCGGTAAAGATGGAGGAGGACATGCGGTCCGCCTCAATGGCCCGGCGAAGGAGCCGGCCCTTTCCCACCAGGTGTTCCTGCCCGATGAATTCATCCAGTGTCCGGGGCCGCATCCGGTCCGCCAGGGGCCGGTTGGAAGAGGAGTCGTTGTCAAAGAGGGTGGTCTGCATACTGCCTCCGGGAGACGTTTTGTCGGCACTTGCCGCAGGAAACATTGTACACCCTGATGCAAGAGGCAACCTGGGAGGCGGGAGGCGCCGGGAAGGCCCATGCCGCGGCAAACAGCCGACAGCCAAAAAATCCAGTCTTTACAAATGATCTGAAAACGGGTATGATTCCGGTCGTAAACGCGTTTGAGGCAGGACGCCGGGACGTGACCCCTGCAAAGAGAGCCGGAGGAGCTGGGATTCCGGTCAGGGAGTGTCCGGGAGATCACCTGCCCAGCGGCCGGGCGGACAAGGCCCGGACGGCTGCCCCGTTACGGCATCAAGTGAGCGCCTTCCGGCGCTAATTTGGGTGGTACCGCGAACTGACTTCGTCCCAATCGGGATGGAGTTTTTTTATTTCCCAGTTTTCAGAGGAGGAAGACCATGTACAAGAAAGTCGACACGGACATGAACTTTGCAGGTCGCGAGGAGGAGGTTCTTGCGTTCTGGAAGGAGAAGGACATTTTCAAGAAAATGATGGCCCTGCGGGACGGCGCAGAGGCCTTTACCTTCTATGACGGCCCGCCCACGGCCAACGGCAAGCCCCATATCGGCCATGTGCTCACCCGTTCCATCAAGGACCTCATCCCCCGCTACCGCACCATGAAGGGCTATGACGTGCTCCGCAAGGCCGGCTGGGACACCCACGGCCTGCCGGTGGAGCTGGAAGTGGAGAAGATGCTGGGCATCAACGGCAAGCCCCAGATCGAGAAGTACGGCATCGAACCCTTTATCAGGGAGTGCAAGAAGTCCGTCTGGAAGTACAAGACGGAATGGGAAGAGATGAGCGACCGCGTGGGCTTCTGGGCGGACATGGAGAACCCCTACATCACCTATGAGGACAATTACATCGAGTCCGAGTGGTGGAGCCTGAAGAAGATCCATGAAAAGGGGCTGCTGTACAAGGGCCACAAGATCGTGCCCTACTGCCCCCGCTGCGGAACCGCCCTCTCCAGCCACGAGGTGGCCCAGGGGTACAAGAACGTGAAGGAAACATCCGCCACGGTGCGTTTCCCGGTGAAGGGCCAGGAGAACACCTACCTGCTGGCATGGACCACCACCCCCTGGACCCTGCCCTCCAACCTGGGCCTGTGCATCAACGCCCATGAGACCTATGCCCGCTTCCAGGCGGAGGACGGACGGATCTACATCATGGCCAAGGCCCTGATCCCCGCGGTGTTCGGGGAGCAGCAGGTCACCATTCTGGAGGAGATGCCCGGCGAGAAGCTGGCAGGCACGGAATATGAGCCGCTCTTTGATTTTACCCGCAAGGCCCTGCGCAAAAACGAGCGGGCCTGGTACGTGGTGTGCGACGACTATGTCACCATGAGCGACGGCACCGGAATCGTGCATATCGCGCCGGCCTTCGGTGAGGACGACTACCGGGTCTGCCGGGAGAACGGCCTGCCCTTTGTGAACTTTGTGGATGCCCAGGGCTGCCTGGATGAGCGGACCCTGTGGCCCGGAGTCTTTGTCAAGGACGCGGATCCCCGGATCCTGGAAAACCTGAAGGAGCGCAACCTTCTCTTTGCTGCTCCCCAGTTTGCCCATGACTATCCCTTCTGCTGGCGCTGCGACACTCCCCTCATCTACTATGCCCGCGAGTCCTGGTTCATCCGGATGACCGCCGTGCGGGATGACCTCATGCGCAACAACCGCCAGGTCAACTGGATGCCGGACAACATCAAGGAAGGCCGCATGGGCAACTTCATTGAGAACGTCATCGACTGGGGAATCTCCCGCGAGCGCTACTGGGGCACGCCCCTGCCGGTGTGGGTCTGCCGGGACTGCGGCAAGGTCCACGTGGTGGGCAGCCGCCAGGAGCTGTGCGAGCTGGGGAAGGATGTGCCCGCGGACATCGAGCTGCACCGTCCCTACATCGACGCCGTCACCTTCACCTGCCCCGACTGCGGAGGGGAAATGCACAGGGAAAAGGAAGTCATCGACTGCTGGTACGACAGCGGCTCCATGCCCTTTGCCCAGTGGCACTATCCTTTTGAGAACCGGGAGAAGTTCGAGAAGCGCTTCCCGGCGGACTTCATCTCCGAGGCCGTGGACCAGACCCGCGGGTGGTTCTACACCCTGCTGGCCATCTCCACCTGCCTGTTTGACACCAATCCCTTTGAAAACTGCATCGTCATGGGCCATGTCCAGGACAAGGACGGCCAGAAGATGAGCAAGCACAAGGGCAACGTGGTGGATCCCTGGTCCGTGCTGAACGTGCAGGGCGCGGATGCCGTGCGCTGGTTCTTCTACAGCAATGCGGCGCCCTGGCTGCCCAACCGCTTCTATGCCAAGGCCGTGGAGGAGTCCCAGCGCAAGTACATGGGCACCCTCTGGAACACCTACGCCTTCTTCATCCTCTACGCGCAGATCGACCAGTTTGATCCCAAGGACCATCCGCTCTCCCAGGTGAACCTGACCCTCATGGACCGCTGGATCCTCTCCCGCCTCAACTCCCTGGTGCAGGCGGTGGACGATCACCTGCAGAATTACCGCATCACCGAAGCCAGCCGTGCCATGATCGACTTTGTGGATGACCTGTCCAACTGGTACGTGCGCCGCAGCCGCGAGCGCTTCTGGGGCAAGGGCATGGCCGGCGACAAGGAGGCCGCGTTTGCCACGCTGTACCATGTGCTGGAGACCATGAGCCGCCTGACCGCGCCCTTTACGCCCTTCATGGCGGAGAGCATGTATCAGAACCTGGTGTGCTCCGTGAATCCGGACGCGCCGGAATCCGTGCACCTGACCGACTTCCCCGTGGCGGACCCCGCCATGATCGATCCGGAGATGGAGGCACACATGAAGGACCTGCTTGCCGTGGTGGTGCAGGGCCGCGCGGCCCGCGCCGAATCCGGCCTGAAGGTCCGCCAGCCCCTGTCCCGCATGATCGTCAGCGGCGTCACCCTGCCGGAGGCCTACAGCGCCCTGGCCGGGGATGAGCTCAATGTGAAGAGCGTGGAGTTCACCGATGACACCACCGCCTTCATGACCTATTCACTGAAGCCCCAGATGCGCACCCTCGGCAAAAAGTACGGGAAGCTCCTGCGCTCCATCGGCGAGAAGCTGACCACCCTGGACGGCAACGAAGTGGTGGCCCTGCTGGAGAGCGGAAAGGCGCTGACCTTCGAGCTGGAGGGGACGGCGGTGGAGCTCATGAGCGAGGACGTGCTCACCGCGCCCATCCGCAAGCCGGGCTATGTGGTCTCCAGTGAAAAGGAGGTCACCGTGGCGCTGGACACCAACCTGACCCCCGAACTGATCGCCGAGGGCTACGCCCGCGAGATCGTCTCCAAGGTGCAGACCATGCGCAAGGAGTCCGGCCTGGAGGTCACCGACCGCATCCGCGTGGGCGTGCAGACCGACAGCGCGGCGCTGCAGGAGGCGATTGCGCTTTACCGGGACAACATCTGCCGGGGCGTGCTGGCCACGGACCTGACCTGTGCAGCGCTTGAGGGCGAGGGCAGGGAATGGAACATCAACGGCGTACAGGCAACGCTTTTTGTCGTCCGGGCCTGAACGCGGGATCGGAGTTTATGGAAAAAATCGTGATAGCCGGGGCGGGCGCATTTCATTTTGCGCCCGCCATTTTGGAAGACTGCTTCCTGCGCCACCGCAGGCAGCGCGAGATATGGTTCGTGGACATGGACCTGGACATGGCGGAGCTGACCGCGCGTGCGGCCCAGGCCATCGACAGGAACATGGGCGGCAGCAGCCGCTTTTACTACACCACCCAGCTCAAAAAGGCCATCTTCGGCAGCCGCGCCGTGATCTGCTGCGCGGATTTCCTGGAGGAGGCCTGCTGGAAGAGCGAGGTGGACCTGCTGACGCAGGTGGGCCTGTACAAGCAGGCCAGGCTCTACGGGGGGCTGGGAGGACTCATGCAGACCCTGCGCGCCGTGGGCTTTGTCGGAAAGATCGCCAGGGAGATGAAGCGCAGCTGCCCGGAGGGCGCGCGCCTCATCCTGTGCGACAGCTCCTTTGGCGGGCTGCACCTGGCGCGGGCCTGCGAGGCGGCGGAGCGGTTCCTGGGGGTCCCCGCCACGGGCGTGAGCGGAGTGACGGGACAGACCCGGAAGCGCCTGGCGCTGTACCTGGGACTGACGGAGCAGAACGTGCGCCTGCAGGTGAGCGGCCTGTATGGTCTGGGCTTTGTGAGCCGCATGGTGGACAACGCCGGACGCGACCTGACCGCCAGGACGGTCCGGGAAATGAAAAAGGACAGCCGGGAGGAACTCTCCGCCATGCTCATCGACCTGTACGGGGCGATTCCCGCAGGCGACCGCGTCATGCAGTACGAGCAGCTTGCCGACACGCCCCTGAGCCCCAAACGCACCGTGATCTATTCGGGCGTAGGCGCGGGCGACTATGAACAGCGCAAGCGGCAGCTGGCCATGGTGGCGGTGCACGGGGTCTTTGACCAGGAGGGTATGGCAGCCTGGAAGGGGATTGTCCGGGGACAGGGACAGATGGACGCCCGGCCCGTGGCGCTGCTGGAGGCCCTGGACGGCCGGACGGAGGCCGAGTTTGACAGCCTGGTGATGAAAAATGACGGCGCCCTGCCCGGGATCAGCGAGGGCAGATGGGTCCAGGTGCCGGGCAGGGTGAAGGGCGGCGTGCTGAAAGGCGTCCGCGCACCGCTGCCGCCGGAGCTGACACAGACGCTGCAGCAGATCAGCCTGGTGAATTCCCTCTATGCCGAGGCGGCAGCCGTGGGAAGCCGGGAGGCCCTGCGCAGGGGCATGGAGATCGATCCCGCCCTGATGGGCGTGGACCTGCTCTATGCCGAGGATGTGGTGGACGAGATGATGGAGGCAGAGGCGGAGTATCTCCCTGTCTTCTATGGTGAACCGGAGGAGTAAGACGATGTTTCTGGCGGACAACTGGCAGGATTATGAGGTGCTGGACTGCGGAGGCGGCGAAAAGCTGGAGCGGTGGGGAGAAATTGTCCTCCGACGCCCGGACCCCCAGGCCATCTGGCCCTGCCGAAAGCCCGGGGAGTGGAAGAGGGCGGATGCCTGGTACCACCGCAGCGAACGAGGCGGCGGAGCCTGGGAATTTATGCGCAGGCTCCCGGAGCGGTGGGTGCTTTCCCTGGGGACGCTGCGCTTTTACGTGCGGCCCACGGGCTTCAAGCACACGGGGCTGTTTCCGGAGCAGGCGGCCAACTGGAGATGGATGCAGCAGCTGATCGAGGGGGAAAAGGCCCGCGGCAGGGAGGTCCGGGTGCTCAACCTGTTCGCCTATACCGGCGGGGCCACCATGGCCTGCGCGGCGGCGGGCGCCCAGGTGTGCCATGTGGATGCGGCCAAGGGCATGGTGCAGTGGGCCCGGGAGAACCGGGAACTGTGCCAGATTCCCGAGGAGCGGACCCGCTGGATCGTGGAGGACGCCCTCAAGTTCGTGGAACGGGAAACGCGGCGGGGACGACAGTATGACGGGATCCTCATGGATCCTCCCAGCTACGGGCGCGGGCCCGGAGGCGAGGTGTGGCATCTGGAGGATGAACTGTACCGTCTGGCCGGGACCTGCGCCCGGGCGCTCAGCCAGGAGCCGCTTTTTTTCCTGATCAACGGCTATACCACGGGCTTTCAGGCCTCGGTGCTGGGCAACATTCTTGACATGACCGTGGGCGCGGCCCACGGCGGACGCATCGACGCCCAGGAGCTGTGCCTGCCGGTTTCAAGCGGCGGCGTGCTGCCCTGCGGCACCAGCGGCCGCTGGGAAAGGAGCCCCTCGTGAAGGAATACCGCGGCGTGGGGATTCTGTATGAGGACAACCACGTGCTGGTGTGCCTCAAGCCCTGCAACATGCCGTCCCAGGCGGACAGCTCCGGGGATGCGGACATCCAGAGCCTCATGAAGGAGTACCTTGCCCGGGCGTACGGGAAGCAGGGGAACGTCTACCTGGGACTGGTCCACCGGCTGGACCGGCCGGTATCCGGCCTGATGGTGTTTGCCCGTACCAGCAAGGCGGCTGCCCGCCTGAGCGCTCAGGTCCGGGAGCAGACCCTGAAGCGGGAATATCTGGCGGTGGTCCGGGGTGAAATGGAACAGGACGGACGGCTGGTGGACTGGCTCCTGAAGGACGGAAGGACCAACCGGGTCAGCGTCTGTCCGAAGGACACCCCGGGGGCACGGGAGGCGAGGCTGAACTACCGGGTCATGGGCAGGCGGAACGGCCTGACGCTGGTGCAGGTGCGCCTGGAAACCGGCAGGTCCCATCAGATCCGGGTTCAGTTCGCCCACAGCGGTCACCCCCTGTGGGGGGATGCGAGGTACGGAAACGGGGCCCCCGGGGAGCAGATTGCGCTCTTCGGCGCGGGACTGACCCTGGTGCATCCCGTCAGAAAGGAACCCATGTTCTTTTGCGCTTTCCCGAAGAATGCGGAGCCCTGGAGCGCCTTTCAGGAGGAAATCCGGGAGACTTCCGATGAGCAGACGGAAAATCCGCGGGGATGAGGTTTGAAGAAGACGGAGTCCCTGTCGGAGCGCTGCACTTGACGACACCCCGGGAGGTTTCTATAATGGACTCAATTTATCACATCACCGGAGGATAACCAATGAAAAAAACAGCCTGGATCTGGCTGGTGCTGATGCTGCTGTGGCCCCTGTGCGCCCTGTGCGACCAGCGGGGTGAGGAACTGGTTTCCGTGGCTGTGGGTGAACTGGGATACATGGCCACCAAGGGCGGGTATACCAAGTATGGCGAATGGGGCGGCAACGCCTATGGCGAATACTGCTCGGAATTCGTGTCCTGGTGCGTGAACGAGGCGGACCGGCTGTACGGCACCTCCATGCTTGGAACGGACTATCCCAAAGCCAGCAGCTGCGAGGAAGCGGCTTCCTGGTACAAGCAGCGGGGCAGATATGTGACGGCCAATGACGGACTGAAGGGAGAGGAAGGGGAACTGTGGCTGAGCACCGGCACCCTGGTCAAGGCGTCACCCTATGTGCCCTCTCCGGGTGACCTGATCTTCATCGAATGGTATGCCTACAACCGTCTGGACCACGTGGGCATTGTGGAATTTGTGACCCGGGATGCATCGGGAATGATCTATGTGCACACGGTGGAAGGCAACAATCACGAGAAAGGGACCAAGCCCACCGGGATCATGCGCTTTACCTATGCGCTCTCTGACCCCAGTATCCGGGGGTACGGGGTGCTGACGGAGAACCTGGTGACCTATCCCCTTGAGCGGGGGAAAAAGGGCGATGAGGTGATCCGCTTCCAGAAGGAGATGACCCTCCTGGGCTACTACAGCGGAGACCAGGGCGGCTCCTACGGAAAGGCCACCGAGGAAGCCTGCAAAAACTTCCAGAAGGCCGCGGGCCTGGAGGTCACAGGACAGGCCAACTATTCCACCCGCCGGGCCATGGCGGAGCAGCTGGTCCTGCGGCAGGAGGAGTCTGCCAGAAAGGCCCGGGAGACTGCCGAGCAGCAGAGGGCCGAGCAGGTGGAAAAGGCCAGGCACGCGCTGCAGAATTCATGGTTCGGGGAGTTTGACCCCCTGAACGAGGAAGCCGCATGGGAGCGCCTCCAGCGGCCGGTCACCGTCCTGAATGTGGATCCGGTGGAGAAGGTGTACCTGTCCACGGGCCCCAACGGCACGCGCAAGGTGGTGGATGCCCACCGGGGATTCATCTATGGAACCTCCGTGGCGGTCAACGTGATCGAGCAGCGGGACGGCTGGGCGCATGTGAGCGCCTATAATGACTGCGACGAACTGGAGGACGGCTGGGTCAAGGGCTTCAGGCTCAAGGAAGTGGTACCCAATCCCACCTACGGGATCATTGTTGACAAGATGACCCAGCGGCTCTACCTTTACAAGGAGGGGCACCTGATTGCGACCCTGCTGTGCAGCACGGGAACCACCGCCGGCGTCAACGAGGACTTTAACGAGACCGCATCCGGTGAGTTCTTCCTGTGCAGCTGGACGGGCGGCTTCTGGGCGGGAGAACTGTGGTGCAATTACGCGATCCGCTTTAACGGAGGGGATCTGCTGCATCTGGTGCCTTCGATTCAGAGGGCGGATGGAACCGAGGATTTTTCCCGCTGCGAGTCTGCCCTGGGCAGCCGGGCCAGCCATGGCTGCGTCCGTGTCCAGCGCGAGGAGGACGCGAACGGATACAATCATCTGTGGATGTGGAACAACCTGAAGGGTCAGAAAAACGTGAAGATCATCATCTGGGATGATGACGGACGGAAACTGCCTCAGGTGGACCCCGCCACGGTCATCTACTACAATCCCGTGGGCGGCAGACGCTATCACACGAAGAGCAACTGCCAGAGTGTCAACAGCCGTTATCTGCCCTTGTCGCCCCTGACCTATCAGGATCTGGGACGGTATCCCTTCACGGAACTGTCTCCCTGCGGCATCTGCGGCGCACCGGAGAGACCGGAATCGGTGGAGGCGTGGAATTCGGCCATTGACCAGGCGCGCATGGAACTGCTGACAGGGACCCCCGCAGGAAGCGGCACCTCTCCGGCAGTGAACCCTTGACTGAAGGCGAAGAAAGGAGACAGTATGTCCCAAAGAGAGCAGACACAGACCGCTTTTTCCTCCCCCTTCTGCCGCGCCTACTGGAAACAGGCGGCCGCGGACCTGCACAGCCCCAGGATGCTGATATTTGCGGCGTTGATGACCGGCCTGCGTGTGGCGCTCAAGCCGGTGGGAATCCCTCTGGCGAGCGATCTGCGCATCGGTGTGACTTTTTTCCTCAACGCTTACGGCGCAATGGTCTATGGCCCCCTGGTGGCGGCCCTGGGAGCCGTCATTTCAGACATTCTGGGATTTCTGATTTTTCCCGACGGGGTCTATTTCCCTCTGTTTATCCTCACCGAGGTGGCAGGCTCCGTGATCTTCGCCCTGTTTCTGTACCGGTGCGAGGTGACCGCCACGCGGGTGATCCTCTCGCGTTTCTGCGTCAATCTCTTTGTCAATGTCCTGATGACCACGCCGATCATGGCGCTGTACTATACCATGGTCCTGGGCAAGAACTATGCGCTCTTTGACTTGATGCGCATTGTCAAGAACCTGGCCATGTTCCCTATCGAATCCATTCTGCTGATCCTGTTTTTGAAGATGTCTATCCCCGCAACCCGGAGGATGGGCATGGTGGTGAGCGGGACGGATGGACTCAGGTTCACAAAGAGGACCGTCATCGTTCTTGCGCTGATGCTGGCGGCGGGGGCGGGCCTGACGGCTGCCTACCTGGTGAACGGTTACAACACCACCTCCTTCAGTGCCCAGTATTCTCCTGAGGAGCGACTTGAACGGAATACGGAAATGACGCTGTGGATCAGGGAGCAGCATCCGGAACTGGGCGGGGACAACCTGCTGGCAGTCATCGAAAGCGCCCGATCCAAAGTAGGCCAGAAAGAGATGACCTACGAGGTGGCGGTCTATGAGCTGGATCCGGCAAAGGCGGAGGAGGAGGGACTGACCCGTGAAAAGATCCAGGGGTATTCCAAATCCAAGGCGGCGGCGGAGCCTGCCCTGACGAGAAGGGCTGGGGCGACAGCCGTGACGGACAAGCACAGCGGGGAGCATATGAGCCTTGAGGTTCGCCCCGAGAACAAGTAAAAAACGGGAGCCGGAAGCATCTGCTTCCGGCTCCCGCGGTTTTCAATGGTTCCAGGAACCCGGAATGCAGGAAAACCTCCCGCCTTGTCCGGCCTGTTTACGGCGCATCGGATGAGGGCGGAGGGTTTCAGGGGCGGATGTCCGCTTTGTCATGGAGGCGGAAGGGTGCTGCTGACATGATCCGGTGCGGAGGGGACGCAGGGAAGAAGCGTGATTTCCCCGGACCGGTTGAGAAAGGGAGGAGGAGCAGGTATAATGCCCCTAAACGGGAGGAGGCGGCCCAGATGGACAGTGAACGTTTTTTTGCAAATACCGCATGCCCCTACTATCCCTGTCACAGGGGCGTCCGGGAGGGAGAATTCAACTGTCTGTTCTGCTACTGTCCGCTCTATGCCCTCGGAAAGCGGTGCGGGGGAAACTTCCGCTATAAGCAGGGGGGAATCAAGGATTGCAGCGGGTGTACTTTCCCCCATCTGCGGGAGAATTATTCCCGGGTCATCGCGCGGTATCCGGAGATTCTGAAGGTCATGCGCTGTGCAGATGAAGAGGGGATGTCCGGGGAATCAAAAGACACGATTGCGCAGAACACGTAACCGGGTCATGATCTTTGAGATCCATCAGCTCATGACGGAAACTCCCGATGATCAGAAAGCCACAGAGGGACCTGATCAAGAAGGACAAGCTGAATGCCGATGCGGCGGTGATGGATACGGCGGCCCGGTTTGCCGGAATGTTTGCGTCCATGGATGATGGTGATGTGCAGACCCGTGCGGCGGATGTCAGGGATGTGAGGATTATCTCCGACCTCACCGGCTTGACCCAGGACTGCACTTTCGCTGCGCATGAAGGTCCGGGAGACCGAACAGATACGCGGCGACTTCATGAGCGACATGAATTTCATCTGACCGATGGAATGGCGGGGTTCTGCACAGCAGAGCCCCGCGCGGCTTTTCGGGGAGAGGACAGGCAGGCGAAAAGGCAGACGGGGAAAAACACAGGCTGAGCAGGCGCAGCCAGGAGAAGAGGATATGCCCTGAAGAAAAAGGACGGGAAAAAACGATCCCGGAGGAAGAGAGCATCATGACACAGCGGATACCCAACAGGGAACAGCAGGCAGTCATTGACGAGCTGGACAGGAACCTGATTCTCTATGCCAGCGCAGGAACGGGAAAAACGTTCACGGTTGCAAAACGGGTCAGCAGGATCCTGGAGCGCGGGCGTGCGCTTCCGGAGGAGATCCTCTGTCTGACCTTTACAATCAAGGCGGCGGATGAGATGAGGGAGGACATTGCCGAGTACTCCGGCGAGGCTGCGGGACGGGTTACGGTCCGGACCATTCACGGGTTTGCCTACCAGGTGCTCAGGGAGGAGAGTGCGACGGCTCCGCAGTCCTGTTCCCTTCCGAATGTCATGGATGACGTGGACGAGGAGGATGTGCTCAGGGGGCTGGCGGTCTCTCTGGGCCTGAGCGAGAATGCGCCGGTCCTGAAGGGCAGAGGGGTGTTTTCGGGACTGGTGGGGGAACTCAAGCGTCACAGGATGAGGCTGGGACTGTCCTCGAAGGACGAAGAGAGGGATTTTCAGGAGGTCTACCGGGACCTGAAGACACACCAGGGGAAGGTCTTTGATCGGCTTGTAACCTTCTACAGCCGGGAGGAGCACAGACAGATCACAGACAGGGAGTTCATTTCCCTGATGGACAGCTCGGCGGGAAAACTTGTCTCCCTGTACAATGAACGCCTCCGGGAATCCAATCTGCTGGATTTTGACGACCTGATCTGCCAGACGTACCGGCTGTTATGCACCAGGGAGGGCGAAGAGCGCTGGAGAAGCCGGTACCGCTACATCTTCATCGATGAGATGCAGGATACCAGCAGGCTTGAGTATGACATGCTGAAGCAGCTGTTTCCCGGCAATCACGTCATGATGTGCGGGGACGTGTTTCAGACCATCTACGAATGGCGGGGCTCCAGCCCGGAGGAGGTTCTCGGTTCATTTATTCAGGAGTTTGACGCAAAAACCTTCATGCTTTCTGAGAACTACAGGGCAACCCGGCTGCTGACGCAGGCGACATTCGGTTATCTCAGAGGAACCTATCCCGGGCTTGTCGGAAAAATGTGTCCTCCGGAGATTGTCACGAAAAGCGACTATCCGGGAGATCCCATCCTGAATGTCCGGGTGCGGGACGAAAAAGGGCTTGCAGCATGGATTTACCGGTATCTTGAGGAACACTGCCCGGAGGATCCCGCGAGGATCTGTATCCTGTCCAGATCCCACAATCAGATCGCATCCGTGTACAGCCAGCTGCGCAGAATCTGCCTGGAACGGCAGGGCAGCGGAAAGGAACTCCACTTCTTTACGGTCGACGAGGATATGAAATTCTTCCGCAAGCCCGTCATCAAGGACATCCTGGCATTTTGCCGGGTCGTATTGAACAGGAGCGATGCGGTCAGCCTGTCGAGAATCATGATCAACCAGGTCAGAGGAGTGGGCGAGAAGACGGTGGAGAAGATGAGCGGGCTTGGAGAGGTGGGAATTTCCCTGACGTCCATGATTGATCCGGGTTCTTTCCGGGATGGAGACCCGTATGCCCGTCTGGTGGATGCAGCCAGGAAGGCCAACATTGTCATCTATGACACGGAAACCACAGGACTGGATCTGGCCAGGGACCAGATTATCCAGATTTCCGCGATCCGTCTGGGCGAAGGAGGGGAAATCATCGGGACGCTGGACCAGATGGTCATTCCCACTGTAGAGATTTCAAAAAGCGCCGAGAGGACGCATCACATGACGATGCGGGACCTTCTGGACGGCGGAGGGACAGAAGCACGGGAAGCCCTTCAGCGCTTCAGCGCATTTGTGGACGGTGCTGTGCTGGTGGGACACAACAGTCTGAGATTTGATGCCCCGCTGGTTGCCCGTCAGCTCAGGGAAAACGGGCTGCCCCCGCTGAATCTTCTGGCGGAGTATGACACTATGGTCATTTCCAAGCAGTTTTTCCCGAAACTGGTGAACCACCGGCTGGCAACCCTCTGTGAAAAATACGGCATTGTCAACGAAAATGCCCATAATGCCCTTGGAGATATCACGGCGACCGGAAAAGTCCTGTGGCATCTTCTGCAAGAGTGCATCATCCCGACATCGCAGCAGCGCAGATGCATCCTGGAGGAAAAGCTGCCCAGATTTTCAGGGCTGTTCCAGTTCATTGAGGAGCTCGGCGGGATTCTGGCGCAGGACAGGGTGGATGAAATGGTGGAGCGCATCATTGACCGGTGCAGGCTGAAAAGGAGGTTCCCTGAAGACGGGAATCAGATGGCTATCTCCGACCTCCTGCATGTGATCCGGGAGAGTCAATATGAGGATGGCGCCGCTTTCCTGAACGACTTTCTGAACGATGCCGCACTGTCAGGCAGTCAGATCGACCTGCTGATCCGCAAGCTGCACAAGATCCCGATAATTACGGTACATCAGGCGAAGGGCTGCGAGTTTGATACGGTGATAGTCGCCTGCGCGGAGGACGACGTTTTTCCGTCTTTCAGCGCGAAGAAGAGCGGAAGCATTGAAGAGGAAAAACGGGTGTTCTATGTGGCCATATCCCGGGCCAGGACGCAGCTGATCCTGATATCCCGATCAGTCAGGGAGAATCGGTGGGGAGAGTGGCCGGTGGAGCCAAGTCCGTTCATTCGGATGATCCCGGGGGAAACCATCCGGGATATCGTTGAGTAAAAAAGGAACAATGAAAAGAGGACTGCGAAAAGAGAAGGAGAAAAGGAAAATGAGCAGGATAAAGGTGCTTCAGAAACAGGTTTATCAGGTTCTGGAGAAGATCGGGGAGGATGACAAACGCGCGAAAGCAGTCGCCCACCTGCACGGGGTTTCTCTGATGGCGGCCGTGATCGCAAAGAAAAGGGGAGAAAATCCGGAACTGGCGGCCATGGCAGGACTCCTGCATGATCTGTATGCATATAAATCCGGAAGCTATGAGAATCACGCGCATCTGGGGGCAGTGTATGCGTGCAAGGTGCTGAACAAACTTGGAATGACGACACAGGAAGAGACAGAGATCATCTGCACGGCCATCGATCACCATGACGGCAAGGCGATGGTGAACGGGCCAATGGACGAGATCCTGAAGGATGCGGATGTGCTTGACCACTCCCTGACGGATCCCACAAGGGAAATCAAGGAACACGAGATGGAGAGATACCGGAAACTCTGCACGGAGTTCGGGATGGGCGAATAGTTTCCTCCTTCTGTTCGGCTGGTTTCCTGCATCTGGGAGTATGGCAGCTGCATGACTGTGAGTTGATATGGAAGACAAAATGTGATTAATAATGCAATTTTCTGGAGCTTTCAAAATAATTATTGCAATGCTATCCTGCTTGGAATATAATCAAGTGAATCAAACGGGAGGGCAGATTCAATATGGAAGCGAATCAGGAAAAGCTCAATCAGATGAGCGTCATCAACCAATTGTCGACCATTCCGGAACGCCAGCGCAGGTGGCTGATCGGTTTCTGGGCATTTTCTTTTCGGCTGTTTGTTTATCCCCTGATTAACCCTGCATTGTTCGATTGTTTGTTCAGCAAAGAGCCATCCGGACCTGCAACAGATCCACAGGTGACAGCATCTCTCATTCTGATTCAGGATATGCTCAACAAGACAGATGAAGAGATGTACTATTGGATGATGAGCGAGGATATCGGCGTTCGCTTTGCGACAGACACGCTTGACATTGATCCTGAGAGCATTTCCGCATACGAAAATGGACTCACAGATTTTCGCAACAGGTGCCGCAGCTATGCGGAGACTCATGACGGGAAAAACCCCCTGGACGAATGCCTGGCGGGTGCCAAGTTCGGCATTTGCGCGCTGATAGGAACGAATCTTTCAAAAGTTCAGATGGCCCCGACACAGATCGCAGCCAACATGGCCGGGATGTCGCGTGAAAGAATCATTTATACCGGGAACCGCAGAATGCTGGAGTACATTGCAAAGCAGGCAAAACCTGAACAGCTCAAGGCCATCGAGGAAGAGGAGCTCGAGCATTATCTGGAGGATTTTGATATCAACAAAGTTCTCTACCGCGTCTCTGTTTCGCAGGACAAGAAAAGAAAAAAGCTGGCGAATGAAGCGGACATGATTCTCCATATCTGTACTGAGGAGGATCTTGAAAGCATGGAAGGGAAAATGTTTACCCGCATTCTTTCTGAGCAGACGGTCGCAGACAACGAAATACGCCGTTTTGCTGTTCCTGAAGAGCACTTCATGCCAGCCGGCTGCGTTCAGAATCCTGCTGATCCGGATGTCACGTCCCGGGAAAAAGCTTTTGTCGGATATATCACCAGATTTGCCGAGGCAGTCAGCAATACGGGAAGTCAGGTTGTCAGCTGGGATCTGCAGAAGAATACGGTCAAAGATCCGGGGATGGCCAAGACCTTCCTTACGCAGGCAGAAGCCATCATCATGGGGATCGATTCCTACAACAAAATGCTTGGAATCGAAAATCCCGCAGATATGGAAGAATGCAGGGCTGTTCTCAAAGACAGGATGAAGCTTGTCGGGGATACCCTCGATGCCGCAAGAAAAAGCCGCAGGATTCCCAGAGCAGCAGATGTCGATCCTTTACACAAAGAAACCGGCAAGGGTGTCCAGGTGAGCATGTTTGATCTTTATGACGGCCTCTGAGCCTGTGTGCAAAGCGTGTACCGGCGGCAACGCTTCCGAATCAGCACGCACAGCCTCTGATGACAATGCAGCCCCGTCAAATACTCGTGCATCCGTGTATCCAGCCATCCATGGGGGCAGACTGTTTGTACTTTGCTCTGCCAAGCCAGTACGCTGCAGCCCCATGCATATGCGAGACATTTTCCAATTGACGATACATCTGCTGTCCATTTCGACGGAAGACGCAGAAACAGCGTAACAATCACTTGTGGATCCCGGAAGCAGTACGGCTTTCAGAATCTGATGAAATAAAAAAGCGGCCGGCTGACGAAAAAGACTTCGTCGGCCGGCTGCTTGGATGATAAAGGTTATTTCTTCTTAAACACGGTTTTCCCTTTGAACACGGTTTCGAGCACCTGGATATCCTGAATCTGTTCGACGGGAGTAGCTTCGATGTCGCGGTCAAGGACGACCAGCTCGGCAGATTTTCCGACCTCAATGGAGCCGGTGACATTCTCCAGATGTGCCTGATAGGCCGTGTGGATTGTATGGGCCTGAAGCGCTTCCTTCAGGGTGACGCATTCTTCCGGCATGGCGGCCGGTACGTCCTTAAACAGATCGTAAGCCAGATCCATCTTCACCGGCACTCTGGTCATGGCCACCTGAATGCCCGCAAGGCCGTAAGGAATATTGACGGGAAAATCTGAGCCGTAAGCACACACCACGCCGTTATCGATCAGAGACTTGCTCGGGTAGGTCTGTCTGACGAGCTCTTCACCCCAGTCGGCGACCAGGACCGGCTCGCTGGCCGGGGTATCGCTGAACCAACCGGGCTGATTGCTGGCGATGATATGGCTTCTGCCCATGCGCACCCGGTCCTCCGGCGTGATAAATGTATCATGGGCAATGATATTTCTGATCTCGGGATTCGGGGACAGCTTCTGCGCGTTTTCATAGCAGTCAATGACCCTGCGGATGGCATAGTTTCCCATGGCATGGGTATGAATGTTGAAGCCTTCCTGATTGGCCAGCGCCATCGACGCCATCATATGATCCTCATCCCACAGCAGCGGCTCCCGGGTGCCCGGCTGATGGCCCATGGAGGTCTCCGAAAAAGGCTCGATCATGGAGAAGTAGCCGTCCGCAAAATACTTTACCGTATCTGAGACGAACAGATCACCGACATCGAACTTTGTGCGGTTGGCGATGGCCCTGGCCATGTCGGCGTCCCGGGTGGCGTCGTTGATATTGTGAACGCCGGATACCCGAACCGTAAACTCGCCGTTTTTGGCCATTTCGGTCAGGACCGGATAGGCCGCACCCTGCTGGCAGTCGCACAGCAGCGTGTATCCCTTTTCGTTGAACATGTCAAACGCCTTCTTCATGCAGGCGCGGTGTTCCGCCGGCGTGAAGTCATAATTCGGGATCTTTTCGAGGATCGGACCATAGACGGCGGGCTCCTTGATATAACCGCTGGGGCTTCCGTCCGCCTCCCGGACGATCAGGCCGTTCTGGTCGTCCGTGTCCTTCGTCACGCCGGCCACTTCCAGCGCCTTTGTATTCAGCAGAACCCTGTGTCCGCAGCCCGACATGATCACGGCAGGTTTATCGGGGACGACCGCATCGATATCATGCCGGGTGAACGGGCGCACGATGTTCTGCAGGCCGCCGGAAAACCAGCTCCTGTCCCAGCCCAGGCCCCGGATCACCGGGTCATCCTTGTGTTCTGCGGCGTAGGCGGATATTAACTCCTGGATCTGCCGGATTACGCCTTCGGGTGTGTCCGTTTGAGGATTCGGCACAATGCTGCTCAGGCTGCAGGTTCCGAATTTCTTTCCGGAGTGGGCCAGGTGCATATGCGCGTCGCCAAGGCCGGGGATGACGCTCTTTCCCTGGCAGTCGATGACCTCTGTGGATTCGCCAATCCACTCCGCGACGCCTGCCTCGTCTCCGACGTATACGAATTTGCCATCCCTGATGGCCAGCGCCTCCGCATGGATCTCCGTTCCATCCAGTGCAACGGAATAGATGCGCGCGTTCCTGTAAACTCTGTCTGCAATCTGTGCCATATGAACACCTCTCTATGTATGATTTGCGGGAGATAAAGCCGATAACGAACCATCATGAAATGCGCCTGACAGGTTCGATATCTTCGAAAGCGCCACAACAGCCTTCAACTGCTCAGACACGGGCAGAGGTCCGGTCGAACGATGGCGGTTCCGGAGAACTTTCATCCGTCGTATTATACGATAATATAAAGGCAGAGTCTATATAT
>CACYCQ010000345.1:0-9019 GCA_902772995.1 uncultured Eubacteriales bacterium | reverse complement strand
TGCGCATTGACGGCATGGTCAGCAAGGACTTTCTCTATGGCATTCACATGGATTCCGCAGGCCGCAGCTTTGACGTCGAGGTGACCGTGAACAGCAGAAACTACCTGCTGAGTTCGGACACGCAGTCGGAATTCTACTATTATGGCGTGTACAGGGGATCCCTGGATCCCTCTTTCAAACTGGAAAGCAGGGGGGTGGACCAGTGAATCCGAAGAAGAAAAAAGGAAAATGGAAGAAGCGGATTCTGCTCCTGATTCTCCTGGGGCTGCTCATTGCGGGCCTGATGGTCTTCGTCATCCTTCCCACAATCCGCAAGGCCACGCAGGTCAACTATGACACCTTTACCACCCGGCGCGGGGACCTGTCCAATTCTCTCAGCTTCAACGGGAGCATGAGCGTCAAAAACTCGGAAACCCTGAGCTGCGATGCGGCGGGGACGGTCCGGAAGATCTATGTCAAGGAATCCGAGCCGGTGCAGAAAAACACGCGGCTCATCCGCATGTCCACCGGTGAAATGCTGCGGGCCTCCTTTGACGGCCAGGTGAACCAGATCATGGTGGACGAGGGCGATGAGGTGGCGGCCAACGACAACCTCATCCAGATCGTGGATTTTTCCCAGATGACGGTCAGCATGCGGGTGGATGAGTTCTCCATCTCCTCCGTGTATGTGGGGCAGCCCTGCTCCATCACATTTACCGCGCTGGAACGGTCCATGAATGCCACCATCGATCACATCAACCGGATTTCCTCCTCCAGCGGCAATACGGCCTATTATACGGTCAGCTGTGATATCGACGTGGCGGAGGATGTCCTTCCGGGAATGCAGGTGAAGGTCACCATTCCGCTTGACCAGGCGGAAAATGCCATTCTGCTCAGCAAGGATGCGCTGAGCTTTGCCCAGAACAACAGCGCCTATGTGCTGGTGAAGGAAGACGGGAAGGAGATGGTCCGCAGGGAGGTCACCGTGGGTGTGAGCAATGACCGGTTTGTGGAAATCACCAGCGGCCTGTCTGAGGGCGAGACCGTATACAAGGTTGCAGCTTCCAAGAAGGAGGCGGCAGGAGGACTCTTTTCCGGTCTGGCCGGCATGGGAACAAACCAGAATTCAACCGGTACACAGCAGAGAAACAGAAATTACGGCAACGGCGGAAACTATGGTCCGGGCGGCGGGAACTACGGCGGTCCGGGCGGAAACATGGGCGGCGGAATGTCGAACAGGCGCTGATGGGAGGAGCTATGCAGGATTCCATTGTTCAGCCGCATGAGGAGAGAACCGACGGCATTTTTTTCCGCATGCGGGACATCGTCAAGCAGTATCCTCTCGGAGACGAAGTGGTGACCATCCTCAAGGGCATTTCCCTGGATGTGGATGAAGGGGAATTCCTTTCGGTCCTGGGCCCCTCCGGCTCGGGCAAGTCCACGCTGATGAACATCATCGGCTGTCTGGATCTGCCCACCTCCGGGACCTATATCCTGAGAGGAAGCCTGGTGGGGGACCTGACCGAAAAGGAGCTGTCCCGCATCCGTTCAAGGGAGATCGGATTCATTTTCCAGAACTCGCAGCTGCTGCAGCGCATGGACGCCATGAAAAACGTGGAGCTTCCCCTGATCTATGCGGGGGTCAACCCCAGGGAGCGCCGCAGGCGGGCGGAGGAAATGCTCTGCCGCGTGGGACTGGAGGAACGGCTGCACCATATGCCCAACCAGCTCTCCGGCGGACAGCAGCAGCGCGTGGCCATTGCCCGGGCACTGGTGACCCATCCCAGCCTGCTGCTGGCGGATGAACCCACCGGCGCCCTGGATCAGACCACAGGCAAACAGATCATGGAACTGTTCCATGAGCTCAACGGGGAAGGCCATACCATCATCATGATTACCCATGATGTCAAGATTGCCCGAAATGCCCGCCGCGTGGTCAACATCATCGACGGCGTCATGACGGAGGCAGAGGGTGAGGTGACCTTCGCATGAGCGTTTTTTCCAGGTTCACGGGCCATTTTGTCATGTTCATTGAGAACTGCTCCATGGCCATTGAAAACATCCGCCAGAACCGTATGCGTTCCTTCCTGACCATTCTGGGCATCATGATCGGCGTCACGGCGGTCATTGCCCTGATTACCACCATCTCCGGCGTGTCCAGCTCCATTTCCTCTTCCTTCACGTCCATGGGTGCAGGTTCGATTTCGGTCAGTGCACCGGGCAGCGACCTGAAGGGCGGACTGGACAAGTCGGACTTTGAGGAAATCGGCAAGCTGGAGCACGTGGTGGGGGTGCGCCCCACGGTGAGTCTGTCCCTGACCGTGGCCCGCAGCAACACCAGCGAGACCAGCGTCTCGGCCCAGGGCACCAACGATTACTACTTCAAGGTCTACGATGAAATCGTCCAGAGCGGACGGGAGATTCTCCCGCTGGATATCGAGAATTCCGCCATGGTCTGCCTGATCAGCGATGAGATCGTGGAATCCTTCTTCTACGGCATTCCGCCCATCGGCCAGACCATCTATCTCAACCGGCTGGCGTTCACGGTGGTAGGCCTGTTTAAGGGCGACAATTCCGTTGCCACGATGCTTGCGGGATCCCCCAAGGTCATCATGCCCTATACCACGGCGCTCAAGATGAACAATGCGACCCTGGTGAACAATATCACCGTGTACATGGACGGTCCGGAATCCACGGCTGACGTGAAGGAGGAACTGAACGAGTACCTGGATGCCCTCTTCAGCTATGAGGAGGACACCTTCACCATCACGACCATGGAGAGCATCCAGGAAGTCATGGATACCATGATGGGCATGATGTCCGCCCTGCTGGGCGGCATCGCCAGCATCGCCCTGGTGGTGGGCGGTATCGGCATCATGAACATGATGCTGACCTCCGTGACGGAACGGACGGTGGAGATCGGCCTCAAAAAGGCTATCGGCGCGGAACCGGGACAGATTCAGATGCAGTTCCTGATCGAATCCTTCCTGCTGTCCCTCATCGGCGGCCTGGCCGGCGTGGTTCTGGGACTTGGACTGTCCATGGCCATGTGCAAGGCCATGGACACCGATTTTGTGATCAATTACGGCGCCATTTTGCTGGGCGTGGGCTTCTCCGCGGCCGTGGGCATCATCTTCGGATGGTCCCCGGCACGAAGGGCGAGCAAGCTCAGCCCCATTGACGCGCTGCGAAGGATGTAAGGGGAACCAAGACAATTTAGAAAGGAAAGAACGAAGATGAGAAAGATCCTGTGTATTCTTCTGGCCGTGATGCTTCTTCCCGCGGCTTCCCTGGCTGTGACCACCTTTGAAGGCACGGTGGTGTCCGGCGAGGTGATTTCCGTCACCGCACCCTTCGGCGGCACCATCAGCAACTTCAGCCTGAGGGCCGGCAGCATGATCAAGGACGGCGACGTGGTGGCCACCATCAATACCGGCAAGGTGTATGCCACGGCGGACGGCACCATCGGCGGCATCTTTGCTGAAAAGGGGGACAAGGTGGAGGATGTCACCTCCAGGTACGGGGCGGTCATGTACATCGTTCCGGACAGAAAGTACAAGATCGCCGCGGATATCGAAAAGGCCTACAACAGCAGCGAGACCAAGTATGTCAATATCGGGGAGACGCTGTACATGAACTGCACCACCGACGGCGCTCACAAGGCGGTGGGAATCGTCACCGCTGTCACGGATACCGGATATACCGTGGAGACGACCTCGGGGGAACTGCTGATGGAGGAGAATGTATACCTGTACCGCAGCCCGAACTACTCGCCCAAGACCCGCGTGGGCCGGGGCAAGGTGGGAAGGACGGCGGAGATTGCGGTGAACGGTTCGGGGAGCATTCTGCGCTTCCATGTCAAGGACGGGGACAAGGTTTCAAGAGGCGATCTGCTCTTTGAAACGGTCACGGGAGAATTTGACGGCCTGTATGCCACCAGCAACGAGATCCGGTCGGATGCGGACGGGATTATCGCCTCCGTGGACACCGCGGCCGGCAGGACCGTCAGCAAGGGGGATACCCTGCTGACCGTGTACAACCTCGATGCCGTGCAGATTGAAATCAGCGTCAATGAATATGACCTCGTGTCCATCCATGAGGGGGATACGGTGGATATTTCCTTCAACTATGATGAAAACAACTCCAAGAAGCTGACGGGAACGGTCTCCATGATTTCACATATCAGCAAATCCGAGGTGGGCAGTGAGGCCAACTATCCCGCTTATGTGGACTTTGTCCCCGATGGGAACACCCGTATCGGAATGACGGTCTCCGTCAGCACCCGTGACGGGGAGGACGCCGGGGCGGAGCAGGAGGAATCGCAGAAGGAGGAGCCTGAAGAGCAGACGCAGATGGCATGGGGAATGCCTGAAGGGATGGAAGGGATGCCTGCGTCTTCAGACAGACCGGGACGTGGAAACCGGCAGCAGGGGACGCAGGAGAACCCCTGAGCACCGCCGCATTCCGGCAGCAGCCGAAGACCGATCCGGAAAGGACCGGCCTTCGGCTTTTTTGCGTGCAGGCTTCAAGTCCCGGCAGGGAACGGAAATGAAAGCGGAAGCGTTGGCGGTTTGTGAAGTCTTCCCAGCCGGGACAGCCGTCAACCGGAGCGGGGGAAAGCGTCAATCCGGGGAAAGTCCGGTGCGGGAAGATGAGTGCTGCCCGTTCTGGAAGACATCCTGGGGGAGGGGATCCCGTCAGCAGGGGAAGCTGCCCGGGAGGGCAGGGTGAGCTTTTGGTTGAAAAACGGGTTTTTCCATGGTAACGTATGGAAAAAGAAAAATCCGCCTTCCATGATGCGGGAATGGGGGCGGCGGACGGACAGGGTCAGGGAAAAAAGAATCGCATCCGGGAGGAGACCGGAAGCGGCCAGCTCAGAGCAGGGAAGACCCTGCGGACATCTCCTCCTGTCTCAGGCGTCCCTCGGGGCTTTCCGGGCCCCTGCGTCCCCAACTGCGCTGCCGGCTCCCTGGAGTCTGACGGCCGAAGGCGGAAAGAACCAATGGACAGATGGAGGAACATGAATGGAAAGTCGACAACTGCTGGATGTCCTGCACACGGCGGCGCGGCTGAAGGATACCCCGCGGCACTGCCGGACGCCGGGCGGCGCGGTGGAAAGCGTGGCGGAACACAGCTGGCGCCTGGCGCTGATGGCTTTCCTGCTCCGGGATGAGTTCCCGCAGGCGGATATGGACAGGGTGACCCGCATGTGCCTCATTCATGATCTGGGAGAGGCCTTTACCGGAGATATCCCTGCCTTTCTGAAAACGAAGGCGGATGAGGAGGCAGAGGAGCGCCATCTCCGGGAATGGGTGGACACCCTTCCTTCTGCGCTGCGCGAGGAGATGCACGCGCTCTATACGGAAATGAATGCCCTTGAGACTCCGGAGGCACGCATCTATAAGGCGCTTGACAATCTGGAGGCGGTCATTTCGCACAATGAATCGGAAATCAGCTCCTGGGAGGACCACGAATACGAGCTGAACCTGACCTACGGGAACGAGAGGGTGGCCTTTTCCCCCTGCCTCATGGAACTCAGGGCGGCGATCCGCAGGGAGACGGAACACAAGATCGAAAAAGAGGGGCGCAAAGCCCCCGAAACGAAGCAGTTAACGGAGGAATGAATCATGTCCTGTGAAAAGGCCCTTGCATATCTCAGACAGGTGGGCCTGGGGGACCGTCTGGTCATCCGGGAGCATGCCAGCGATACCGTGGAACACGCGGCCCAGGCCTGCGGATGCATCCCGGCGCAGATTGCCAAGACCATGTCCTTTCTGGTTGAGGGAAAGGCGGTCCTGATCGTTGCGGCGGGAGATGCCCGCGTAAACAGCAGTGCCTTCAAGAAGCAGTTCCACGTCAAGGCCCAGATGGTCCCGTGGGATCAGGTGGAAGCCATGACCGGACATGCGCCCGGCGGGGTCTGTCCCTTTGGCATCCCGCAGGAGGTGCGCACGTTCCTGGATGTGTCGCTTCGTCGCTTTTCAAGGGTGCATGTGGCGGGCGGCAGCGGCAATGCCACCGCGGGCATGAGCTGCGAAGAGCTGGAGCGGTGCCAGAATTTTAACGGATGGGTGGATATTTGCCGCGACTGGGACCCGGACCTGAGGGATGAGGACGGGGCCCCTGCCGCGGGGGCGGGAGGCGAAGGCTGTGAATGAACCGGTTCTGGAGCAGGTGGAGCGCTTTGCCCTGGTGGTCCGGCCGGATCCCCAGAGCCAGGTGACCGCTGAACGCCTGCGCGTGCTTCTGACCAGGTGCGGCTGCAGGGAGGATGCCAGAGACCCGGATGCGGTGATCGTCGTAGGCGGAGACGGGACGTTCCTGTATGCGGTTCACCTTTATCTGAACGATCTGGCAAGGGTGACCTTCATCGGCGTGCATACCGGCACACTGGGCTTTTTCATGGATTACCAGGACAACAATATCGAGGAGTTTGTCACCGACCTGCTGCAGGGGCACCTGCCCATTGAGGTGTATCCCATGCTGCAGGCGGAGACAGGGGAGCGCACGCTGTACGCCATGAATGAGGTGCGCCTGGAAAATCCCATCCGGACCCAGCGCATCCGTGTCCGGCTGGACGGGGACCAGTTTGAGGATTACCGGGGAACCGGCCTGTGCGTCTGCACACAGCTGGGCTCCTCGGCCCTGAACCGTTCCCTGGGAGGCGCGCTGCTGCAGAAGGGACTTCATGCGTTTGAACTGACGGAGATTGCGGGACTTCACCACAGGGCGTACCGTTCCCTGGGCGCGCCTTTTGTCATGTCCGACGACACCTGCATCGAATTTGAATCGGACAATTATTCCGGCGCGATTCTGGGAGCGGACAGCGACTTTCTGCAGATGTCCGGCCCGGGCTGCATCCGGATTTTCAAGTCGAAACAGAAACGGATACATATCCTCAGAGGGAAAAAGGTGACCTATTTCCAGCGGCTGGAGAGGCTGTTCTGATCCGAAAAACATGAGTCCCCTCCGGCATGCCGGAGGGGAAGCTTTTTTTCAGTCCCGGATTTCCGCCCGGGTACAGGGCTTTTCCGAATCGGGCATCGTCAGGTCATAAATCATGGAAATGCCGCCTGACAGGCGGCCCCGGATGCGGGAAAACCAAACCGGAACAACAACCGTCCCCCCTCAGGAACTGAGGGGGGACGGTTGTTGTTCTGTGCAGGTGCGCTGCGGAGGGGCTCACAGGTCGTCCAGCGACCGGATTTTCCGGACGACATCCGAACCGCCGTAATGGAGCACGGCCTTGCGGATGGCATCCTGATGGTCGCCGTCCACATGGCTGGAGCCATGGGTCTTGGAATTGAGAAAATGCAGACAGAACTGCCCCTTGTAGCCGTTGGCATGGATCAGTTCGCTGCCGTGGGGCTGACCGTAAATGGAACAGACGATCCGGTAGCCGTATTCCGTGGTGATCATGCCGGGACGGCGAAGGAAGGTGATCTTTTCCGGCTTGGTGACATGATAGATGGACAGCAGGGCTTTGGTATCCGCTGAGGTGGCCGGTTCCACATCCAGGTGGTTGCCCGTGGACTGGATGACCACATTGAGCGATTTTCCGGTCCCGAGGTCCAGCAGACGCAGGGAGTGCCCCTTGTTGAGCCCCAGCTGGCCCAGAACGTGGTTCTTTTTTGCGGCGAACCAGTCCAGATTGTAGACCCTGCGGGACGAGGAGGAAGAAGAGGAAGAAGAGGAGGATTTCCTGTTTGCGGCGGCGTGGACGTTGTTGATCTTGCGCAGGGTGCTGCTTCCGATAATGCCGTCTGCGGTCAGACCGTATTTCTTCTGGAAAGCCTTGACGGCAGCGGCGGTTTTCTCTCCGGCCGTGCCGGTAATGTCGCCGGAATAGAGGCCCAGATCCTTCAGCTTGCTCTGGACGGAGCGGATGGTGCCGGAGGAGACGCGCCGGTTGGCGGAGGCGGTTTTGTCTTCTGCGGTTTTCTGGGAGGAACCGGACTGCTGCGTGCGGTAGACGCTGTTCAGCTTGTTCAGGGTGGAACTGCCCAGAATGCCGTCGGGGGTCAGACCGTATTTTTTCTGGAATGCCTGGATGGCGCCCACCGTCTTGCTGCCGCTTGAGCCGGTGATCTCACCGCTGTAGAAGCCAAGGGCTTTGAGCTTGGTCTGGGCGTCCTCGATGACGGAACGGGAGACGTGGGCATTGGGCGAGGGTGCGGCGCTGGTGGAGACGGACTGTTTGGAGGAAGCGTCCTTCTTTGAGGAGGTGCGAGCCGCGCTGATCTCCTCCAGCTTGCGCAGGGTCCCGGGGCCGGGAATGCCGTCCGCGGTCAGGCCGTATTTTTTCTGGAAGGTGCGCACGGCTTCAAGCGTCTTCTCTCCCGCATTGCCGGTGATGTCGCCCGTATAGAAGCCCAGCTCCCGGAGTCGGGTCTGGAGCTGCCGGATTTCGGATTCCGACAGGGAGACGGCGGGCGCGCCCCCTGTGGAAGACGTCTTTTCCGAAGAGCCGGTGCTGCTTTTTCCGGAGACGACCTCCTCCAGCTTGCGCAGGGTCCCGGGGCCGGGAATACCGTCCACGGTGAGGCCGTATTTTTTCTGGAAAGCGCGCACGGCGTCCAGCGTTTTGGAACCTGCGTTGCCGGTGATTTCGCCGGCATAGAAGCCCAGGTCCCGCAGACGGGTCTGGAGCTGACGGATTTCGGATTCCGAAAGGGAAATGGAAGGGGCCTCTGTCTGGGAGGCGGAAGCCTTTTCCTGGGCGGGCGCGGTGCTTCCCGCAGTCTTTCCGGAGGCGACCTCCTCCAGTTTCTGCAGGGTCCCGGGGCCGGGAATGCCGTCCACGGTGAGGCCGTACTTCTTCTGGAAGGCGCGCACGGCGTCCAGCGTTTTGGAACCTGCGTTGCCGGTAATGTCGCCGGCATAGAAGCCCAGGTCCCGCAGACGGGTCTGGAGCTGACGGATTTCGGATTCCGAAAGGGAAATGGAAGGGGCCTCCGTCTGGGAGGCGGTGATCTTTTCCGGAGCGGTCGCGGAATTTCCCGCGGTCTTTCCGGAGAGCACCTCCTCCAGCTTGCGAAGG
>CACYCQ010000344.1:0-8507 GCA_902772995.1 uncultured Eubacteriales bacterium | reverse complement strand
ATTCTTCAAATACCCTTCCCGGCCCAGCACCTTTCCGGTCACTTTTCTGACGTTGAGCAGGTCTTCATAATCCTCTTCCGTGGCATTGAGCAGGGACAGAACGCCGACTCGCTGCTCGATTTTGTCGTCTGCCACTGCTCCAAAGACCAGTCCCATGGCCAGCAGCATGACCAACACCAGGCAAATCCTTTTTTTCATGGTTTCAACCTCCTAAACTCCTTAGTTTTTGATTTGTACCCGTCAATAGCCTTTAGCTATTATATCATATTTATCCTTCTTTTCAAGGCCCAATTTAACCTATCATTTTCCTGTTGCGGAGGATGCCGGGGATACGCAGGTTCACTCAGGAAGATGCTCCTCCCCGGTCAAGACATCCGCACGTTTGCCGCCAAAGAAGGGTACGGGAGCAGAAGAAACCCGCGACTCCAACAAACCTTCCACGGGATGCTGCCACAAGCCTCCGTTCCCATACTCCGCCCGGCTCCTTCCCTGTCCCATGTCAGGTCCCATGTTCCGGCACAGAGACTCCAAGGGGAACTGTGACATCATCCGCAGCCTTGAGGGAATGTGCATTCTCCTGATCAAAAACAACCAGGATCATCTCAGATCTTCTTGTAAATGGTCAGGATGTTTTGTCCCTCTGTACGAAGATAGGTCATTTTGTCCATGGTCTTTTTCACCAGAAAAATACCGAGTCCGCCAATCTGCCGCTCTTCCGCAGACAGGCTCACGTCAGGATCATCTTTTTCCAAAGGGTTGAATTCCATCCCCGTATCGATAAATGAAATGCGAACTGTGCGGGTTGCTTCATCAAACTCGAACCTGATCGTCGCCTCTCCGGTCCCGGGTTCGTAGGCGTAACTGGATATATTGGTAAATATCTCATCAACGGCCACGTCAATCTGAGTCTGCTGACGGATTCCGCATTCCAGGGCTTCCAGTTCCGCATCCACAAACATCGTGGCTTCGGGGATGTTCTGAATCTTGGCCTCAAGCGTGATTTCCTTCATGCTCATCTTTCCGTTTCCTTTCCGAAGTATGTGATACCCAGCATGGTGATGTCATCAAACTGATCCGCATTGCCCACAAATTCCCGGATATCCTGGCGGACGCCCGGCAGCAGATCCATCATCTTTTCATTCTTCATGCTGTTAAGAGCCGCAACCAGCCGTTCAGAACCATACTGCTCCACTTTTTCATCGATGGCTTCAGGAATTCCGTCCGTATATACAAACAGACGATCTCCCGGCTGCAGCTGCAGTTCATATTCCTTGAAGGAGATTCCCTCCATGACCGCCAGCGGCATACCATGTTTATCCTTGAGCAGTTCAAAGTCGCCGCCGTTCCTCATGAGAACCGGATACTCGTGTCCGGCATTTGCGCATTCCATTCTGCCGGTCTGCAGATCCAGGATACCCAACCATGCCGTAATGAACATTTCTGCATCATTTCCTTCGCACAGCGCAGAATTAGCCTTGCGAAGCACCTCTGCGGGTGTCGCGCCGGTTTCCGCCATGGAACGAATGGCCGTCTTGCCTCTCATCATGAACAGCGCCGCAGGAATCCCTTTTCCGGAAACATCCGCAATCACCAGTGCCAGTTTGTTGGAATCCGTAAAGAAGAAGTCATAAAAGTCTCCACCGACTTCCTTGGCCGGATCCATGCTGGCAAACAGCTCAAAGTCATTTCTGGGGAATTCAAAGTTTTTGGGGAGCACGGATGCCTGAATCGTCTTTGCCAGTATCAGTTCCTCTTCAATGCGTTTCTCTGCCTGATGGATATAGCCCTTGAGGACGGTCACCGTCTGGTTGATATCATTCGAAAGAGATGTAAACTCTGTGGAATTGCGTACAGATACTTCCTCGTTCAGGTTGCCGTGCGTAATGCGATTCAGGGATTCATTGACCAGCTCCAGGTTGCGCACCACGATCTGCTGTACCAGCAGGGATGTCAGCACATAGATCACTGCAAAGAGCAAAATGTCCGCAAACATCGTTTCATAGGCCTGGGTATCCCGGCTGGCGTACAGTTCTGCCAGAGGCAGTGTAACCAGGACAGTACAGTCTTCGTCCAACCGTTCCTTGCGGCAGATCGCAGGATCTCCAAAAAGATTCGCCTGATAGTAGTTGCCGCTGAGATAGTTGGAGGTCTCCTTCAGCACCGATGATTCAAGAACGGTTCCCTGATGAGTTCCGTTGGTCACATACCCATTGGTATTAATAATATCAAATGTTCCTGTATTGCCCACGTGGAAATTGGACAGGGCAGCATCCAGTCCGGCCATGTTCACTGCGTTGGCCATGGTACTGGCGGAAGCCAGCAGCTGCACCATGCCGTCCTTGCATCGTGCAGCGGACGCAATCAGGGCATCCGAGGGGTTAATAACCAGAGAATAGTTGTCACCCCGCAGGACCTTCTCCAACAGTTCATCATACAGGGGAGCTCTGCCAACCATCACTTCCCTCTTGCCCTTCTCATTCACTACCAGCACCGAGACCAGATTATAGATGCTTCTCATTTTTTCAAGGGATTCGTTGTCGATATGGCTGACTCCTCCGGCATTGTCCACCATGGAGGCAATCACCCTTGCCTGCTGGCGTGCATTCTCCTCCATCATCTGGCTCATGCTGCCGCGGGTGATCTTGATTTTATTGTAGGTATCCTGGATATCATCCGTAACTCCCTGGATGATGTCGTATCCGTCCTGAACAGAGCGTTGAGCCTGAATCAAATATGAAAACACAAAGGTGAAGGCCAGAATCACAGCTGTAACCGCAAACAACCAGAGCTGAAACTTATGGGAAATGGGGATATCTTCCTTGTCGGCCCTCTTGAGGAACCCTTTCCACTCTTTTGCTCTGATTTTGAGCAGAAGTGAACTGATTCCAAGTCCCAGTCCCGTAAATATGATCATCGGGAAGGCACAGATCTGAACCACATAGAAGGCCATCTCCATGTCATCCCTGTGAGTGATGAGTACCACATACATGTGGAAAACTTCCATCACTGCACCCATGAAGAACGCATAGATGACGGACGGCTTCTTCTTTCTGAAGATCACTTCATGCAAAAATGCTGCCAGGAAACCTGCTAGACATGTGGAAACACTGCAGGCAATTCGTGTATAACTGCCCACATTAAAGTACGTGCCTGCAATATAGCGTTCAATTCCACCAATCAGACCGGCAATAATACCTGCAACAGGATGAAAAAACATGCCGGCAGCCAAAGGCCCGATATCCCGTACATTGAGCATCATATGCACATAGTTTACGCCAAAGTGCGTGGACAGGACACAGCAGATTCCGTAGATGATGCCAATGGCAGCAATCTGCTGACCCATCAGCTTTCTATCCCGTGTTTTTGCCCAGATGAGCATGGTCACCAGAATATAGATTGCCGTCACTCCCGACATTTGCAGGATCATTGTCAACATAGTCTGTTTTCACTCCATTATCTTTTCAAATCAGCAGGATCTTTCCTGCAGAAATCGTTCCGGGAACGGCAGAAGTATACCGCTCCGCCAGTGCTCATGTCCATCCTATTTCTTCGAAGAAGGTGCATCGCCCATCCCCTTGTAGCACAGACACAGCATGGTGGTATCATCAAACTGGGGAACATCACCGATGAATTCATCAATACTCTCAAGAACATGGGAGATATGCTGAACCGGATCACAGCCATTTGTTTCAGCCAGAGTTGCAACAAGCCTGGCTTCCCCGAACATCTCCCTGTCATGCCGGACGGCTTCCGTAACCCCGTCGGTATACTGGAAAATCAGATCTCCCGGCTGAAGCTGAACCGTCGCATCCGTATACTGTATCCGCTGTGACATGGCTTCCAGTTCCTCGGGGGAGAGAATTCCAAGTGCCACGCAGTGACTTGTCTTGGGAACAATTTCCCATTTGCCCGCATGGCAGAGCGCCATCCGCTCGTGTCCCGCATCTGAGTATACCAGTTTGCCGGTAGAGAGTTGCAGGATTCCCAGCCACACCGTCACAAACATGTTCCTCTTATTGTTCTCCATCAGTCTGGCATTGGTTCGCTTCAGCACTTCAGAAGGCATTCGCTTTGAATGGGAATTGGTTTTGAGAATGATCTTCGCAATCATCATAAACAGGGCAGCCGGGATGCCTTTCCCGGAAACATCCGCAACCACCATGGCCAGATGGTCATCATCCACCATAAAGAAGTCATAGAAATCCCCTCCGACTTCTTTTGCCGGATGCATGATGGCGTAAAGATCAAACTCATGCCGTTTGGGAAATGCGGGAAAAATCTTGGGCAGCATGCTCGACTGGATTTCAGCGGCCATGTTCAGTTCCGCTCTGATGCGTTCCTTTTCTGCGGTGCTTTTCGCCAGGTTTTCCTCATAGTGCTCCAGACTGGTTTCCATATCCGCCATCACGAGACTGAGGTTTTCCAGCTCATCTCCTGTGTGGATTCCAAGCGTTGAGAAGTGTTCTTCCTTTTCCGCACCGTTTTCCTTATCCTGAACATACCGCTCCGCGGCATGCGCAATATCGTTGATGGGTCCAACCAGGATATGTTTCATGTGCCTGGCTGTGAAACCGGCCACCAGCACCACGGCAAGAGACAGGATCAGGGTATACTGAACAACAAAGCGATTCATGGATCTCCCGATTTCCCTCAGCGTCACATCTGCCATCATGAAACAGCTGATTCTTCCATCTTTGTCCAGGAAAGGAGCTACGCTTGTGCACATCCATCCCTCTTCCGGTTCCGGTCCCAGATCATAAAGACGTTTTTCCCCGTTCGAGGAAAGATACTTTCTGCTTTCCTTCTCTTCGATGGGGGTCCATTCTCCGGGCATCATGAACTCGTCATTCTCGATGGGATCACAGATCATGACCAGCACACTTCTCTCCCCATCGACAAACGCCACATAGATATCATTGAGCGTACTGGAGGAAACAAAATCCTTCATCACCCTTCTCAGGGCCTGATAGTCATTCCGTTCGGTCAGTGCGGCAAATCTCTCCCGGTAGGCCTCTTCCCCGCTTTGTGCGCGTTCCTCTTCCGTCAATCCATCATAGATACGCCGGATTTCCTCATAAAGCGGCTCTATATCCACGACCTTCTGGACAATTCCTCGTGCTATGTTCACGCTTTCAGTAGAAATGGAAATATGCTCCTGAACCATAGCATAGGTATATGCTCCCAGACCGATCAGCAGCGCAAGAAAACCAAGAATGACGGAACCCATCAGACTTGTACGAAATGTCTTGGCCCCCAGAGAATAATGGAATTTCTCCCTTCTGGACATCTCCCGTATGCTTTTCTCTGGCATGATTCCTGTATCCTCCTTGTTCTCCGGTTATTCTGCAGGGTATCCGCGTCTCATATCTGCCCGGCACGTGGGATTTTCTTCATCTGCGGTATTCAACAGTTCTGTGCCCGGGTCATGGATAGCTCGCGAGATTATTATGAAGTATACTGGATTATCCACGTTTTGTCCATCGGTTCACGCCGCCGCTTTGCATCCACCCGCTGCAAGACAAAAAAAGGGAGCGCCGAGGCGCTCCCGGAAGGAATCCTTTTCTTACGCGGGCATGATCCCCAGGATCACTGCAAAAAGCATGCACAGAATGGAGAATCCCCAGACATACAGGAAACTCGCCTTGATGTGGTCCTTGATATCCACCTCGGCAAGACCTGTTCCCAGCAGGGTAGCCGGGACCATCGGGCTGATGAAGGTCGCACAGTTGCGGCACACCACCATGGCCACGGCGATGGGCAGGGCATCCACGCCAAAGGCCTGTCCGATGCCAATCATGACCGGCAGCATACCATAGAAGTAGCTGTCCGTATCGAAGGCAAGCGCAAGCGGGACCGAGAGAATGCCGATGACCAGCGGAAGATGCTGTCCAAGGAAAGAAGGCAGAATGGCCGTCACCAGATTCGCCAGGCAGCGGACCACACTGGGAACCGTCAGGTTTTCCATAACCTTGGCGCCGGCAATTACCAGCTTGCCTGCATCGTTGGTCATCCAGGAAGTGGTCAGCACGCCCATCAGCACTGCAGCTCCCATGAGGGTGGAGCACATCATCAGCGCAGGGCCTGCATGCAGGTTGATAATCTTCTTGTGCATTTTTGCACTGAAGCCATAGTTGACAAACAGGGCCACGGACACACCCAGCATGAAGGGGAAATAGCTGGGGAACACGTCCCAGATCAGCATCACAATGACTGCGATGGTCAGTCCGATGTTGAAGAGGAACAGCTTGGGACGGGCAAGATCATTCTCGGTCTTCTCCTCTGCCTGAGCAATAGTGATCTCTCCCTCCTCGGCAGCCAGCTTGCCATGCAGACCGGCGCCTCTGCGCTGCTCCTGCCATCCGGCCAGTGCAGCATGTCCAAGGGAGAGGATAATGCCGAAGATCTGAATAGGCAGCAGTTTCTGCCACAGGGAACCAGCTTCCATGCCCAGCACGGACGCCGCGCGCATGGTCGGTCCTGCCCAGGGCATGAGGTTAAGAACGCCCATGGACAATACGGCAATTCGCAGAAGGGTTGTAGGACGCATGTGCATCCGCTTGTAAACGGGAAGCATGGCGGGAATCACAATACAGAAGGTGGAGGCTCCACCGCCATCCAGATGCCCGACCAGTGCGATAACGGCCGTCACCAGGGTCACGCCGATCAGGTTGTCTCCCACCAGGGTCATGAGCTTTCCGATGATCACATCAAACATTCCCGCATCGGTCATAATGCCAAAGTACAGCACCGAAAACACGAAGAGGGCAGCGGTGGGCCCGGTACTGGTAAATCCCTGCTTGATCATGGACGCCAACTGGTCAAAACTGTAGCGTCCTCCAATCACAAGGATCAGTGCAAGTATGCTTGGAAAAACGATAAATGCAATCGCTGGCTGTGTTTTGCTCCTGAAGAGCGTGATGACAATCGCCACGATGGTAATCAGGCCAAGAATTCCAACAATGGTTTCACTCAAGAGGTACGCACTCCTTTCAAGCAGTCGGGGGGTTCTTCCTGCATCCCTGCCGTGATGTCCACAGCCCCGGGAAATTCGTTAACCGCTTTCTCCTCCCTTCACCTCATCTGGGTTGAGTATACCGAAATATGCACTAACGGGCAATCATTTTTTTGTCATGTTTTGCTCCTTCGGACGCATTTTTTTCAGATCATCACCGCTGCACAGGCGCAAGACACAGGAAGACTTCTCACGCATGCCTCTGCCAAATTGCCAAGTTCAGGCAGGTGGAGTATAATCATCGGGAAATATCCTGCTTCAGGGAGCGCCTGCCGCCTGACCGCGTCTGTGTCTCATCCGCTCCTTCCGGTTTCCGCACGAGCAAAGACAAAGGAGAACCTGTATCATGGAAGTGTTTGACAAAATGTATTTTGACCAGGGCATTGAGCGCCGTGGAACCAACTGCATCAAGTGGGACCTGATGCTCCGGGAGACCGGAGATGAAGACATGACCCCCATGTGGGTGGCAGATATGGACTTCTCTTCTCCTCCGGCCATCCGTCAGGCACTGGAAAAGGCGGCTGCCCAGGGAACCTGGGGCTATACCTTCTCGGGGGAGGAGGACCGGGAAGCCCTGACCGGATACTGGAAACGCTGGCATCAGGTGGACCTCAGGCCGGAGTGGATACAGTTGTCCCCCTGCGTGGTCACAGGGCTTCGCGTCTGTGTCCAGGCCCTGACACATCCCGGGGACGGAGTGCTTATCTTCACCCCGGTTTACGGTCCTTTCTTTGATGCTGTCCGGGAGAGCGGAAGAAACCTGGTGGAAAGCCTGCTCACGGAAAAGGGCGGACTGCTTCGCATGGACCTGGAAGAGGTGAAGGGGCATCTTTCCGCCGGGCATGCCAAACTCGTCATGATCTGCAATCCCCACAATCCCTGCGGACGCGCATGGGACCGTCAGGAACTGGAGGAACTGCTTTCCCTGTGCAGACAGTTCGACGTTCCTCTGGTGTCCGATGAAATCCATGCGGATTTTGTCTTTGCACCTTCCCGTCACGAGAGCGTCCTGGGGCTGGCGCAGGAGGGTGACCGTGTGGTCATGCTCTGCGCGGCCAGCAAAACCTTCAATGTAGCGGGACTTCTGCTCAGCGCCATCTGCTGCCCGGATGCAAAGCTTCGGGAATCCATCTCTTCCACAATGCGCAGAAACGGCTGTGTCAGCGGAAATATCTTTGCCCTGGCCGCCACCCGTGCAGCCTACACGCAGTGCGACGCATGGCTGACATGCCTGCGCGCCTACCTTATGGACAACCGGGACCTGGTCATGGAGTACGCCCGGGAACACTGGCCACGGATTCAGATCACCCCCCTCCAGGCCACCTACCTCATGTGGCTGGACTGCAGGGCGCTGGAACTGTCGCAGGAAGACCTGATGGCACGGCTGCTCCAGCACCATGTAAAGCTCAATGACGGACTGTTCTTTGGCGAGGCAGGCAGAGGCTTTGTCCGAATGAACATCGCCTGTCCCAGAGCACAGCTTCAAACCGCACTT
>CACYCQ010000343.1:0-5214 GCA_902772995.1 uncultured Eubacteriales bacterium | reverse complement strand
GCGGTGACCCGCGTGATTTCCTGCCTGGGGCATGTGGTCTTCGCGTCTCAGGTGACCCGTCTGGGCACGCGTGCCCTGGCGGCGCATTCCCTGGCCATTACAGCGGAAGAGGGTTTTTATATCCCGGGATACGGGCTCCAGGCGGCTGTTGCGGCGACCTGCGGCCATGCCGCAGGTGCGGGAAGGGAAGACCGGGTCCGGCATACGGCCCGAACGGGGATTGCCATGACCGTCATTTTCATGTCGCTGACCGGTCTGGTGCTGTTCCTCATTCCGGAATGGATGATGCGCCTGTTTACACGGGACCCCCAGGTGATCCTCGCCGGGGCGCAGGTATTGCGCATTGTGGCGGTGTCAGAGCCTTTCTTCGGTGCGGCCGTCATTCTGGAGGGCGTATTCAATGGCATCGGGGATACCCGCGCGCCCATGTTTTTTTCCCTGCTGTCCATGTGGGGGGTGCGCATTGCCCTGACACAGGGGGTGATCATGCTGACCTCCCTGGGACTTCCGGCGGTCTGGGGTTGCATGGTGCTGGGAAATCTGTCCTATCTTCTGATGCTGTCCGCCCATTATCTGCGGGGACGCTGGCGCTGCCGGACAGAGGGCCCGATGGAGATGTAGTGTATCATGGGTGATCCCAAACCACAAGAACACGTGCAGGAGGCGTATTATGAAACCGAAACCCAGCCTGATCCGCATTATCCGCATCCGTTTCGCGATGGCGGTGGCCATCGGGATTGCACTGACCCTGGTGAGCGTTTCCATCCTGGAGTCGAACCGCGTCCAGAAGAAGGCTCAGGATCTCCTTCACGATGCCAGTATGGACGTGATCAACAGCATCATAATCCTGACGGATGACGGCATCTCCGAAATGGTCGATGCGGTATGCAGTCTGATCCTCAGCAAGGAGGAGATTACTCCGGAAGACCTTCAAAGTGCGGTCAAAGCAACGGATTCCAGCATCATCCTCTTTCAGAAATCCGGAGGGGAGATGCTCAGCAGCGATCCATTGTCCCCGGATAACGGCTTTCCTGAAAAAAGTGCGGGAAAAAAGTTTATGGCAGATCTTCCGTATCTGCAGACGGAGATTTTCGTGACAGATGACGGGGACAGTCTGAGGAAAGGAGAGTCCCTGGTCTGGGGAGGCCAGCGCTTTGAAAAAGGACTGATCCTGCTGGGCATGGACCTCAAACACCTGAATGACCAGTTTCCGCGTGTGGCCATGCGCTCGGCCATCGCCCGCAGGATCGGGGAAACAGGCTGGATGGAGATGGAAATCCTTCCTGAAGGGGAAACGGCGCAGGAAACGTCCTTTGCCGGGGAGTTTGCCGGGGAATTTGTGAGCGACGGACAGATGAGAAAGGGCGTCTATCAGGAGATACCGGTGTATTACAGATCCTTTACGGTGGGAATCGCGCATTTTCTGGCGCTGATTCCCACAGAAGAGATGGAGCGCACCTGGTGGCATGGCCTGATCAACAGCATGGTGCCCATCTGCTGTATTTTCGGCCTGGTGACGGTGCTGCTTGGAGTGTTTCTTGACAGAAGCGTGGTACGGCCCCTGCAGCAGGTGGAGAAGGTGCTCGAGCGGATCACCAACGGAGAGACCCGGGAAATTGTCGACGTCCGTGTGTCGCGGGAATTCGAACATCTGAGCGACGGCATCAATGCCACCGTCAGGTCTTTGAATGAAAGCCACGAGGAAATCAACCGGCGCATCCGGATGGAGATGGAGATGGCCAAAAACGTCCAGCTGTCGGTCCTGCCGATGCTGCCGGAACAGATTCCCGGGGTGGATCTGTTTGCCATGACCCGTCCCTGCCGGGAAGTCGGAGGGGATTTCTACGATTTCTTCCTGAACCGGGGGCAGCTGACACTCCTGATTGCCGATGTTTCCGGAAAAGGAGTGCCGGCAGCCATGTTCATGATGTCGGCCAGGGCCAAGCTGAGAACCTGGCTGGAATCTGAGCGCCCTCTTAGCGAGGCGGTGACGCTGGCGAACCGGGACATCTGTCTGGACAGCGAGAACAATGACATGTTTGTCACCGCTCTGATCGTACGGCTGGATATGGCCACCGGAAGGACGGAGATGGTCTGTGCGGGACACAATCCGCCGGTGCTTGAGATCAGCGGGCAGATGAACCTGCTGCGCATGCGGCCAGGTTTTGTGCTGGGCGGCATGAGCGGAACCAGGTACCGGGCGGAAGTTCTCCAGCTGAAAGCGGGGGACACGCTGCTGCTCTATACCGACGGAGTGACGGAAGCCCTGAACGCCTCAGGAGAAATGTACGGGGAGAAGCGGCTTCTGGAGCGGATGCGCACGCTGCAGGGCAGCCGGAAACAGGCCGGTGAGGGACTTCTGGCGGACATCGACAGCTTTGCCCGGGGGACGGAGCAGACCGATGACATCACGATGGTGGCCTTGGCCCTCGGGGAGGACTTTGGCCAGACGGCTCCGGCTCCCTGAGGGATCCGAAAAGAAAAAGACAGGCCTGTGGCCTGTCAGTTTGCGCAGTGCGCTTTGGATACGGGAATTTCAGGCGGCGGGGCGCCCACATAGGGCATGGGCGCGGTGAGCTCCCCGAGCTGCCCCAGGATGAAGGGATAATACCCTTCGCCGTGTTCCTGCCAGAATCGCACGGAATCGTACACCCGGAGCAGGGAGCGCACCGGTGCGGTCATGCGCGTGCGGAACTGCTCCCGGGGCAGACGAAGGGGAATATCCGGATTCACATGGGGATCAAACGCCATGAGGCAGGCATGCGCGATGCGCTTGCCGCCTTCCCCGATGATCCCGTCAAAGCGGGTCAGCCGGTCCTTCTCCCACTGGGTATAGAGCCGGTACAGGGCATTGGCGATGCCGGGAATCAGGTTTTCCTCGGTTACCCTGGCGGGGTAGCGGCGGTGGACGGTGATCAGGTTGGTTTCAATATACAGCAGGGTCTCCAGATAGGGTTCCTCCCCGCATGGCGGGATTTCTCCAAATTCCCGGCGGGCCTGGTCCACGTAGGAGAGCAGCTGCGAAAGGCTGGGTGATTCCATGATCCTTGCGGGGCAGATGCCCCTCCTCTCTTTCTGAAGGAATGGGATGCCCGGAGGCGGATTCATTATACACAAGTTGTCCTGCATGACAAGAACACCTTCGGCTTTTTCCAAAAAAAGGCGCCGCGTCGGCGGCGCCTGCGGGATCAGCGGATGGTGAAACGATAGACCGTCTGGGAGACGAAGTTGACCCCTGCCCGAAGCACTGCAGAGGGGAAATCCGGGTGGTGAATGGCATCCGGCCAGAACTGCGTCTCCAGGCAGAGCGCATCCCTGCGGCCCATTTCCCGGACCTTGCCCGGCCGCGTTGTGAGACCGTTGGCCGTGTAGAGCTGGACGCCGGGCATATTGCTGCTGCAGCACATTTCAATGCCGGTATCTTTTGCATACAGGCAGGCCACGCGCTTGAAGTCCGCGGTGTCGGAGAGACAGAAATTGTGGTCATAGCCGTTGCCCCTGCGCAGCTGCTCGTCATCTGCAAGAATGTCCAGGCCCACGCTCTTGGCCTCCCGGAAATCAAAGGGAGTACCGTCCACGGGAATCAGGCGGCCGGTGGGCAGGCAGTTTTCGTCCGCTTCACAGAAGTGGTCCGCGCAGATGGAGAGTTCATGTCCAAGCACCGTGCCGCCGCCGGAAAGATTGAAGTAGCTGTGATTGGTGGGGTTGAAAAGGGTGTCCTTGTCGGAAATGGCGGAATAGGAGATATGCAGGTCGTTGTCATCCCCCAGGCGGTAGCGGACCGTGCTCAGCAGCTTTCCGGGATATCCTTCCTCACCGTCGGTGCTGATGCGGGAGAAGACCAGTTCGTCCCCGTTGATCTGGGCATCGTACATCTTTTTGTTGAAGCCGTTGATTCCGCCATGCAGGTGATTGCCCCGGTCGTTGGTGGCCACGTGGTAGAGCGTTCCGCCGAGCTCAAATTCGCCGCGCCCGATGCGGTTGCCCACCCGGCCGATGAAGGCCCCCAGATAACCGTTGTTTTCTTCATATTCCTGAATGGTGTTATATCCCAGAACCACGTCCACCAGGCGTCCGCTTCTGTCCGGGACAAACAGGGACTGGATGATGCAGCCGTAATTCAGAATGACAGCCTTCATCCCGTTGCTGTTGACCAGCTGGTATGCGGTGACGGCCTGGCCGTCCTTGGTGGTGCCAAAGGGTTTTGTTTCACAAATCATGAGAGTAGTCCTCCTTCAATACTGCAGTGATGCGGAACAATTGAGAACGGGGCTACTATACCCAAATGCCCTGCCATCGTCAATCACCTGAAGCAAACTTTGACGGATTTCTCATGGGGATTTTGCCCATTTTGGGCGTTTTGACGGGCAGAAATCCACACCGTCTGCATACAAGATGACAGGGCAGGGGAGGAAAGCGGGCGGGAGAAAAAAGGCTGCGGCGACAAAACAGAGAGGACCGGTTGTGACAAAGAAACCCCGTATTCCGCGGGGAAACAGGAGGAGTAATATGCACGAGAATCGTCTGATGCGCCTGAGGGCGCAGATGCAGGAACAGGGACTGGAGCAGCTGCTGGTGACAGCGCCTTCCTCCATTTTCTATCTGACGGGCAGGCGGATTGAACCCGGTGAACGGATGCTGGCCCTGTATGTGGATACGCAGGGCAACAGCCGCCTGTATGCCAACCGGCTGTTTGCCCTTTCCGGGAATGTGGATGCGGACCTGGTGGAGTATGACGACACCGAGGATGCCGTGGCGGTCCTTGCGGAGGGCATCCGGCCTGGTGTGCTGGGAATTGACAAGGTATGGCCCAGCCAGTTTACCATCCGGCTCATGGAAAAGCGGGGGGACGTGCGCCCTGTGGTGGGGTCACCGGCCATTGACCGGACCCGGATGATCAAGGATGCGGCGGAGATTGAAGCCATGAAGCGCAGTTCCGCCCTCAATGATCAGGTGATGCGGGATGTGCTGAGCGGTCTCCGGCGGGGAATGACCGAACTGGAGGGATCGGAGCTGTATACCCGTTCAGCGCTTGCGCGGGGGGCCAGCGGGAACAGTTTTGAACCGCTGGTGTGCTATGGCGCCAACTGCGCAGAGCCCCACCACGGCTCGGACGCGGTCACGCGGCTCAAGGACGGGGATGCCGTCATCATCGATGTGGGGCTGCTGCTCGGGGACTACTGCAGCGACATGACCCGTACCGTGTTTTGCGGT
>CACYCQ010000342.1:0-3029 GCA_902772995.1 uncultured Eubacteriales bacterium | reverse complement strand
GGATCCAGGGTCTCGTCCTTCTTTTCCGGATCCAGGGTCTCGTCCTTCTTTTCCGGATCCGGGGTCTCGTCCTTCTTGTCCGGGGTCTTTTCCCCGTCGATTGTCTCAGAGGACGTATTTCCTGTTTCCTCTTCAGGATCTTCCTCCTGTGCCTTCGCGGCCGCGAGCTCCACGCTCAGCTTCACGCCTCCCGGGGAATTTTCCGCAAAATTCTTCTCGTTTCTGTCCTCCGCGGCAACCATGCGGACCGTCGTGGCGGTCATCACTTCCGTCATCCCGTCATCGAACTCCAGATTCATGCTGCGGATCACGGCACGCAGTTCATCCACATTTTCATATTCCCTGAACAGTCCGTCCCCGTTGGCCCAGCCTGCAAGGGAAAAATGAAATGTCAGGATAAACGCCATGACAAATGCAATTTTCTTCAATTACCCTTCCCCCTCACAGTGTTACGCTGACATTCATACCCACCCGTATTCCGTCCTGCTCTTCAAAACGGATGTATCCCTTGTAGACTGCCTCCCCGTTTTCGGTGCTTTCTGACACATAGGAGATTTCCTCAAGCGTCCCCTTCGCGGAGGTCCGTCCCTCTACGGAATCAAAATAGATGCTGACCTGTTTTCCGATGACGACACTCCTGAGGGATTCCTCGGGAATGTCACACTCGATCTGCAAAGTCCCGGTGGGGTAGCAGGTCAGCAGGGTGTCCCCTTTGGTCAGCGTGGCCCCGCCTTTCACATTTACCTGGGCAACAATGCCCTCCAGGGTAGAGGTCAGTGTAGGCTTCATGGCTGCCAGTCCGTCAATGGATCCCTCCACCGTCTCGAACAGGGTCTGTCCCCGTTCCACCTCGTCTCCGTCCTCCACCGCCATCCGGACGATGCTTCCCTTGCCGGAAATCTCCCTCAGGCCGGTTCTTGTGACGGTTCCGCTGCCGATTCTGGATTCGCTGCGGTAATCCGGCATCCGGTAAATGTAGACGGTTTCCTCCAGGTACAGTTCCCCCGCCGTGGTCTCCACGGTATAGTCGGACCCGTCCGTCTTCGTGACGATGCCCACCGCCTGGTGGCTGCCGTCCTCCCTGCAGCGGATATACACCCTCTCCCCGGTGTTCACATACGTGTTTTCCGCTTCCTCGTAGGCCCACTTGATGCTGGCGTTCACCGTATAGCGGCTCACCGGCGCAAGATAGAGCACTGTCTGATCCGCCGAATCCCCTTCCTGGGCATTGATACCCGTGATGGTTCCGTCCTCGGGTGCCATCACGCGGGTGGTCTGGATCTGCGCCACCCTGTCCCCGACATGGATCAGACTGCCTTCCCGAAGGTCGATGCTGCGGACAACCCCGCCAAAGGGAGCCAGCATGCTCTCCGTTTCCCCGGGAATCACCCTGCCGGCAAGCACGGTGTCTGCATTTCCCGCCGCTGCGGAAAGCACCATTGCCGCGGCCATACAGATCAGTCTCTGTCTCCTCACGATTCAGACTCTCCTTTTTCATTGCGCGTGTTCTGCCGGGTTTGCTGTTCACCCTGGCCTGCAGGCAGGGCCGTCTGCCCGGATTCCCTTTGTCTGGCCTCTCCGCTCCCTGAAGACATTCCCCGGGCGGAGCGTTCTCCCTCCTGCCGTCTGCGGCCTTCCTGCGGCGTAGCCGTCCTCTCTCCCGCATCCGCCTCTCTGCCCGGGAAGACGTCCCTGCCCTGCGGACGATCCATTCCTTCCGGCATCTGTTCGGGCATTCCTTCGGGCATTCCTCCGGAACCATTGCCCGTTCCCCTGGAGCCTCGGCCGGTATTTTCAGGATTGATGACCTGCTTGACTCCGAAGACCGCGCGGATCGCGCGGGTCAGCAGACTGACCTCTTCCTCTGTGGCGTAGGACCTGGCATACACCGTATCCCCCTGGCTGACACCCTGAGTGATCTCCACGGTCATGCCATCCGACAGCCCCACCTCGATCCGGTGAGGCACATACTCGCCGTCCTCCAGTTTTTTCACGCAGGGGTTCCCTGACTCATCATACGAGAGCGCGGCTACCGGCAGCACCAGGACATCCTCCGCCCGCTGGTCCGGGATCTGGACGCTGATCGTCATTCCCGGCAGCACCTTGTCAACGGCATCCAGATAGGCGGTCACCGGGTAGTACGCCACCCGTCCGTTGCTGGCGGATACGCGGTTGACATGCGCAATGGTGGTTTCCAGGCGCAGATCCAGCGGAACCACCGTCACGATGCACTGCTCGCCCACTTCCACCTTTTTGACATCATATTCATCCACCTGAATGGTTACCTGCAGGTGTTCAAGGTCACAGACCTGGGCCAGATTGATGTTGGGCCATACATAGTCGCCCTTCTTGAAACGGATCTGGTTCACGGTTCCGGCAATGCCCGCCTTGAACTGCTTGCCGTTGCTCAATGTCAGGATAGGATCGCCCTTTTTGACCTCCTGCCCGCCTGAAACATACAGTTCCTTGATCATGGACACATCCGCGCTGTTGTAGAAGGTCTCGCTGTTGCGCACCTCCAGCATGGCACTGAAGGTCTTGGAGGTTTCCACCGTCCCCCGTTCCACGGTATAGGCATCCATCTTCTCGGTTTTCTGCCCCGTGGACGATCTGTAGACCACCACGCCGGCCACCGTCGCACAAAGAAGCACCAGAATGATCAGGTGCCGGCCTCTTTTTTTCTTTTTTCCGGGTTTCTTCACATTCACGCCTCCGTCACCATGTAGTCTGGACACTTTACCATTGCAAGCTGAAAAAAAGCTGAAATTCCTCACAGGTTACAGCGGGTTTGCCCCCCCGCACCCTCCGGCGCGGGAGACTCCTCCTTCCATATCATAAATCAAGCCATATCTTTTGTAAATGCACTAATTGTTCCGCGGGAAAGTCCTTCCGCCGGAGTTTTTCAGCTCTGTTTCAGGCTTGTATGTTATAATGATCAAAACTGACTGCGGAGGTCCTTCATGCGCGTACTGATCATCGAGGATGAATCCCGTCTTGCCAGGACCCTGGCGGACATCATTGAGGACATG
>CACYCQ010000341.1:0-10470 GCA_902772995.1 uncultured Eubacteriales bacterium | reverse complement strand
TTTTGCAGGAGCACGAGTCAGCCATCCATGCCTTTCAGAAACTGCGTCTGCAAACCTGGGAAGGAACTGATCTGATCTCCTGTCCTGTCTGTCCGGTAGGGCTGGCAGATCTGAACGGGGACGGGAATCGGGAACTGCTGTTTCTGGAAATGAACGAGGACCTCTGGTCCTCCAATCTGTCGATCTGGTCCGCGGATACCGGTATCCCGCGCCGCCTCTTTTCCCTGACCGGTGCCACCCGGACAGGAGACAACGATTCGACCCCTCTGGAGATCTCCCGTCTGCGCAACGGCAGCATTCTGATCGAATATGAAACCGATCTGGGTTGGGGGGTGGTCTGTCTGGTCCCCGGCAGGGAAGGGCTTGTTGTCACCGACCATCTTCTGCGCGAGGATGACGGACTGCAGGGGAAGACGGATCCCTGTTCCCGAAACGGACAGGAAATCAGTCTGGAGACTTACAAGGCCCTCCTGTCCGGGTGGCAGAGCAGCAAAGCTGAATCTCTCTGTGCATTTTCCTGGGAAAAGGAGCACCGTTTCGGCTTTGAGCTTTCCTGGGAAGAGGCCATGCACGCCTTGGGCGTTCCTTTTCCAGCCACATCTTCCAGACTCAAATCATCTGCAGTCTGACATCCGGCACCGCAAACCGCAGAGGATGCGCCGCCTTCAGGTGGCTCATCTGCCGACCTCCCCTGATATGCAAACCCCTCCGCCCTCCGGAAAGCTTCCGGAAGGCGGAGGGGTTTTTGCATTTCATCCCCCGCCGGGAAGGCGGCGGGGCGCTGTCTCACAGGTTCTCCAGATCCAGATAGGCGCCTTTCATTGGAGATGCCGCCATACCGGTATACAGTCCCAGAATTCCCTTCCGGTATCTGGGGGGTTTTGCATGCCAGTTTGCCCTGCGCATCTCCAGCACGGCCTCAACCTCCTCCGGGGTCTTTCTCTCACCCCGGATCCCGACAATTTCCAGTCGGCGCTCGTGCACGTTCAGGTAAATCAGGTCACCCTCCTCCACAAGCGCAATCGGGCCGCCGGCCTGTGCCTCCGGGCTGCAGTGACCGATCACGGGGCCTGTGGACGCGCCCGAGAAGCGGCCGTCGGTAATCAGCGCGATGCTCCTGCCCAGTTCGCGGTCCGAGGAGATCGCCTCCGATGTGTAGAACATCTCCGGCATTCCGCTTCCCTTCGGTCCTTCATAGCGGATAAACACCGCATCTCCCGGCTGTACCCGATGATGCAGGACCGCGTCAATGCACTCCTCCTCGCTGTCAAAAGGCCTCGCATTGAGCACGGCTTCATACATCTCCTTCGGGCAGACGGTGTGCTTGATCACCGCCCCCTCCGGTGCAAGGTTCCCGTAGAGCACCGCGATGGACCCGTTTGTGCCCAGCGCATGCTCATAGGGACGGAGGATGTCCTCCCGGGTAAGGTTCAGGCCGCGTTTGCGGTTCGACTCCAGGAGCCGCCGGGCACAGCGCTCATAGAAGCCGTCCTTTCTGAGAGCGTCCAGGTTTTCCCCCAGGGTATGCCCGGTCACCGTCATGACGTCCAGATGCAGGTGTTCCCGGATCTCCTCCATGATGGCCGGGACACCGCCCGCATAGTAGAAAAACTCCGCCGGCCAGCATCCGGAGGGCCGCAGATTGACCAGGAAACGGGCACCCCGGTGCAGCCGGTCAAACGTTTCCCCGGTGATCTCAATGCCGTACTCGTGAGCAATGGCCGGAATATGCAGCAGGGCATTGGTGGAACCGGAAATCGCCGCATGGACCAGAATGGCGTTTTCAAAGCTCTCCATCGTCACGATGTCCCGCGGGCGCATCCCGGGCATCGTGGCCAGACGTACCGCCTGTTCACCCGCACGATGGGCATATTCCAGCAGATCCGGGCTGTCCGCCGGCAGCAGTGCACTGCCCGGAAGCGCCAGTCCGAGGGCTTCAGCCGTGATCTGCATTGTGGACGCGGTTCCGATGAAGCTGCATGCTCCGCAGGAGGGGCACGCGTTGCGCTTGGCCCACTCAAAACGTTCCTTTGTAATCTCTCCCCGCTCGTACTGGGCACTGTACATGCCCAGCTGCTCCAGGGTCAGCAGCTCCGGACCTGCGGCCATGGTTCCGCCCGTCACCACGACGGAAGGCAGGTTCAGGCGGGCTTGTCCCATCAGGTTGCCCGGCATGCCCTTGTCGCAGCTGGCGATAAACACCCCCGCGTCAAAGGGGGTGGCGCTGCCGTGGATCTCGATCATGCCGGCGATCATTTCCCGGCTGGCAAGAGAAAAGTTGATCCCGTCATGGCCCTGACTCTCCCCGTCGCAGATATCCGTACAGTAATAGCGGGCCCCGATGCCCCCGGCTTCCGTTACCCCCCGGCGGGCCTCTTCCACCAGCCGGTCCAGATGTCCCGAACCCGGGTGGCTGTCTCCAAATGTGCTTTCAATCATGACCTGGACTTTGTCCAGGTCCTCCGGCTTCCATCCCGTTCCGATGCGCAGGGGATCCGCTTCCGGAGAAAGCTCTCTCAGTTTCTGGCTTGGACGCATGGGTATCTCTCCTTCATTCGGTTCATGGTGTCTGGCGACGCTTCCTTGAAGCCCTTGTTGGTCCTGTCCTCCTCCGGAGCATGTCTGTCCGGAGGCTGCCCGATTCCGTGATCCCCCCTTTATCCGTCTACTCTCCCACAGAGAGGTTCAGCGCCCTGAGACTTGAATCCACATAGGTGCGAATGGCCTGCTGCACTTTTTCCGGCTTCCCGTCGGTCAGCGCATCGATGATCGCCCTGTGCTCCACCAGCGTGCTCAGGTGCCGTTCCAGCGTGCGCGCAACCATATCCACCACTGCGCCCGCGGTCTGTGGCTAGACTGGCAGGCACAGGGGACCCGTGTGGCCCAGAACCTCTTCCATGACAACCAGCCTCCGGCAGGAACCGAGATTACCGGCGAACTCGCCCTGGCGGAAGACCTGTTCGTCGAGGTCTCCCACGGGCCCACGCTCATCGACAACATCATTTTCCTGTCCGCCGTGTCCGCGAGGCTGTGCACCCAGGGACTGGACTTCGTGCACAATCTCATCGCCGGTTCCTTCTCCTACGTGGGGGAGGGCGTCAACAACGGCGGCGTCCGCTTTGCCACCCCGCGCTATACCCCCTATCACGTGCCCCATGAAACCGAGGTTGCAGGCTTCATGACCATCCTTCACGGCGATGCCCGTTTTTACAACAACATCTTCCTCCAGCAGCCCGTTTCCCAGGAGTACCTCTCCTTCGCCCGCGCAAACGGTCTGGAATCCATGATGACCTTTACCGCCGGCGCAAAGCCCTATGAGGGGTATCCCACCCAGGAGGAGTACCTTTCCCGCTTCACCTATGCCACTGCCAAGGACAGGCGCTTCAGGGACATGTATTATGACCATCTTCCGGTCTGGATGAACGGCAACGTCTACATGAACGGCGCGCTCCCCTGCGAGGGAGAGGACAACCACCAGGTGGTCAATGAAAAGGTTTTCCTCAGCCTCGAGTCCGGTGCTGAGGGCGTGAAGCTTCGCACTGACCTGTTCGAGCATCTGCCGGACATGCAGCTGCTCATGATCGATACGGAGCTGCCGGGCGAAGCCTTTGAACCCGAAGAACTCTTTGAGAATCCGGACGGAAGTCCGATCCTCTTCAACCGCGACTACTTCGGGTGCACGCGGGACCTCCGGCTGATCCCCGGGCCTTTTGCCCGCAGGGAGGACGCCGGCAGGATTCTGTTCTGATCCCGCTTTTCAAGCATCCTCCGAATCAAACATCAAGGGGAGTCCTGTCGGGCTCCCCTTCCTCTTTTGTTCCTGACTCATCCCCGGTCTTCCCTGGACGCAGGCCCCCCCTCCGTCACGCCGGGGCATCCCGTCATGACCGGACACCTCCCGGATTCTCCTTGCACGGGTCGGTCATTTCCTTCATAATATCCTTCGGGAAGGAATCCGGGAAAAACAGTCCGGCATTCCTGCCGGCCCTCTCAGCCGCCGGTCCCGTTCTCCGCTCCGGCGAAGTCCCGGAGATAGGCGGCCACAGAGCGCGTCATTTCCCTTGAAAAGTCCGAATTGTACTTGCGAAGGCAGAATGCCTTCATCCAGGCTTCGTAGTTTTCCTCCGCACAGCGGTTTGACAGCATCTGCCGAAGCTCTCCCTCTGTCCTGCGGTGATAGCGGTTCTCCTGCACGATCTGTTCCATGGGGCTGCGCCGGGGCTTCTCCCTTTCCCTCTGCTGCGCCGCAGGATAGCCCATGACCAGCAGCGCTGCAGGGAAAACCGTCTCCGGCAGATCAAGCAGTCTGGCCATTTCCTCCCGGTGCTCCATCACATCCCCGATATAACAGGATCCGATCCCCAGCGACTCCGCGGCCACCACAGCGTTCTGGGCTGCAATCAGGGCATCATCCACCGCCAGAAGCAGGTCCCCCACCCCGGGATTCCGGGGATTGCAGCCCGCCAGGCGGAACGCATCCTGCCATTTGAGACAGTCGGCCAGAAACAGCAGCACCAGTCTGCCCCTTGCAATAAAGGGCTGGTTATCGCACAGCCGGGCCAGCTCCGCCAGGATCTGTGCATCCCTGATCCGCAGGATCGTATACAGCTGCTGGTTGCCCGCGGTGGGCGCCATGACCGCCGACTCCAGAATCTCCTGTACCAGGGGTTCCTCCAGGTCCCTCTCTTCAAATACCCGCACGGATTTCCGCTCCCTGAGCTGTCTTGTCACATCATTCATTGTCCGCTCCTTTCCAGGTGTCCCGCACCCTGACCATTCAACGGAGGTTCACATGTCCAGCTACTATCTTCCCAGCTGCGCCTTTTCCCGCACCTTTCCTGAGGAATCCCGGCACATCCAGGCGTACGCATCCTCCCATCTGTCCCTTGAACTCCTGGGCTGCTGCGAGGGAGTCTGCCGCGATCCCGACTTTTTGCAGCCCGGAGACACGGTCGTCTATATCTGCCACAACTGCGAAGCGATTGTGAAGGAATCCCATCCCGAAGTGAACCTGGTCTCCATCTGGGAGCTCATCGACCAGGACCCGGAGTTTGTCTTTCCCGATTACCGCGGTAAGGAGGTGCTCCTGCAGGACTGCTGGCGCACCAATGACTGTCCCGGTGAACAGGCTGCCGTGCGCTCCCTGATGGGAAAGGCCCATCTTTCCGTGCGGGAACTGCCCCGGCACGGAGCAGAGGCGGATTTCTGCGGCGCCTCTTTGTACCGTCCTACCTCTCCCAAGAACATCGACCTTGCCCCCCACCGCTTCACGGTCCTGGGCGCAGGGCTGTTCACGCCGCACTCCGAAGAAGAGCAGCGACGCCTCATGCGCGACTACTGCAAGGCGCACATCTCCCTTCCCGTGGTGGCTTACTGCAAGCACTGCGTCGAGGGGCTGACCTGGGGCGGTGCCGACTGCCGTCACCTTGGCAGTCTGCTCTTTACTCCCTCTCCCTGGTAAGGGACCTGTCCGCCGGCATCAGCCGGCGGTTTGTCTTTGGCTTTTCCGGATCACTCCGATCAGCAGCGGCACCGAGCAGGCCATCATGATCATCTCCGTGACCGGCTGCGCCCAGATCATGCCGGAAAACCCGAAGGCGCGGTTCAGGAGCAGCAGCAGCGGCACATACAGTCCCAGCTGCCTCACCAGGGTAATTCCGAAGGCGTACTGGGGCTTTCCCATGGCCTGGAAGGACATGCGGCACATGGAGACCGCACCCACAAAAGGCAGATTCCACATCAGGGTGCGGAGCACCCTGCTTCCTGTGGCCGTCACCTCCGGCGAAGCGGTGAAAATGCCGACCAGGGAAGGCGCAAAGAAGGCAAAAACCGCCATGACCGCAAGTTCTGTCTCCGTCACCACCTTCAGGCCCGCGCGCAGGACATGAAGCATCCGGTCATGGTGCCGGGCGCCATAGTTGTAGCCCATGATGGGCTGCGTGCCTGCGGCGAAGCCCTGATAGATATAGTTGCCCAGGGACATCAGCTTCTGCACGATGCCCATGGCAGCCACCGTCAGTTCTCCGTAGGCCACCGCAAGGTTGTTGTTGACGATATAGGCCGCCGAGGTCAGCAGCGTTTCCAGTGTCGCGGGCACTCCCACCCAGAAGATTTCCTTCAGGATTTCCCCCGTGGGGCACAGGAACCGCCTGCCCGGCCGCAGCAGGGAACGCCCTGTGGCATACACCGCCAGGGAGACCGCCATCCCTGCGGCATTGCCTGCCACCGTGGCGATGGCCGCACCGCGCACCCCCATCCCCAGCCCGAAGATAAACAGGGGGTCCAGCAGAATATTGACCACGGTTCCCAGCACCATGCCCGCCACGCTGTAGCGCACGGAGCCCTCGCTGCGAAGCAGCTGTCCCAGGGTGTAGTTGCCCATGGTGAACAGGCTCCCAGTCAGGATCACCTGAACATACGACCGGGTATATGCCCGGGTGTTCTCCTGGGCACCCAGGCCCGTGACGATCTGCTCCATCAGAAGATTGCCCGCCACGGCCAGAATCAGGCCTCCCGCCACCGTCAGGACGCATCCCGTGGTCAGGGTGTGCCGCGCCTTTTCCCTGTCACCGGCTCCCAGGCACCGGGCAATCAGGGAGGAGGCGCCGGTGCCCACCATATTGGACAGGGCCACGGTGATCATCATCACCGGATATGCAAGGTTCACCGCAGCCAGCTGGTAATCATCCCTCGTCAGTCCGATGAAGAAGGTGTCCACCAGGTTGTAGAGCACCATGACCATCATGCCGGCAATCAGGGGCACGCCCATTTTCAGCACGGCCTTCACCGGCTCCTCGCTTTCCATGGTGGCAATGCGCCGGTCCTTTTCGTTTTCCTTTCCTTTCTGTCTGCTTTCTGTATCCCTTTTATCCATGTCTCTTCTCCGCATTATCCATAATGCCGGCAGGCCCTCTCATGAGGGCCTGCCGGCTTTTTCACCTGTCAAAAGGCTGTCCAAGGTATGCCTTCACCACGCTCAGGTACAGGCGCTGCGTCTCATCCTCTGACATATAGATTTCGTGCTTGGCCCTTTCAAAGCGCACCAGGTTGCCGCAGCGGGTCAGGGCAACAAACCTGTTCTGGTCGCTCTGGCTGACGATGGTGTCCTGTCCTGCCTGACAAAGCAGAAAGGGCGTGGTGATTTTCCCCGCGTTTTGCGCATCCAGGAAAAAGCGCCTCAGGTCAATGGCCTCCCGCACCCAGGTGTACGACGGCCCGTTGGTCTGGTAGGCAACCGTATCCGCACGCTTTTTCCAGTAATAATCAAAGCGGGCCCTGCTCGTGTCACAGGAGGCCTCAAAGGTGTCGTTCTCCTTGGAATAGGCTTTCCCGACAAAGGCCATCCGGTTTCCCTTCCCCCGCCGCTCCATCCATTTGGAAAGGGCTCTGCCCACCCACAGGGGAATCGGGCTCGAGGGCGCAATCATGGGGGAGGTGAGAATGGCCCTTGCAAACATCCCGGGGTTTCGGATGAGCAGGCATGCCGCCACCGCGCCGCCCATGGAATGGCCGTAGAGCATCAGGGGCCTTCCATGAAGCTCCGGCACAATGAGTTCGCGGATCAGGTTCTCCATGTCCTCCGCATAATGCATGAAGCGGTCGATATGCACAAGGGATCTGTCCTGCACCAGCCGTCCGCTGCGTCCGTGTCCCACATGGTCCGGCGCAAATACGCCGTAGCCCTCCTGCAGGAACACCCAGGTCATTTCCCTGAATTTCTCCGCGGATTCCGTAAAACCGTGAAGCAGCAGCACGATGCCCCTCGCGTTTTCCGGCAGATAGACATCACAAGCCACATGCTGCCCGTTGGTCGTGATCCTCTGAACCTTCCGGATTGCTGCCAGCTCGGGTTCCACAAGGCCTTCCATCTTCTCCCTGTACCCGTTTTCCTGAATCGTGTTCACCGTCATTCTCCTTCCTTCAGCAGGCCCGCCAGTGAAAACACCGGCCGCCCTTCCAAATCCACGCCGTCGTGCGCGCTGATCAGGGAATTGAGCACAGCCTCCTGCGCAGCCTCTGCCGCCGCTTCAAAAGCAAATTCAAGCGTGTGTTCGGTGACCATGGATACCTGCATCACCCTGTGCATTCCTCCGTGGGGAATGCGGTTCGCCGTGGAGAAGCCGATCAGGACATCTCCGCTGTCGTGACCGAAATAGGACCCGCAGCGGGCAAGGCCTGCGGACATGCGCCGCACAACGCGCCCCAGCTGACGGCTGCTCACCGGAAGATCCGTGGCCAGCACCATCATGATGGATCCCCTGTCCGGCTCCTCCTTTCGGGTCCTGATCTTCCGCGCCAGGCGCTCACCCACCCGCTCCGAACCGATGCACAGGTTTTCCAGCGTCCCGCAGTTGCTCTGGACCAGCACCCCCAGGGTGTAGACCTCTTTTCCAAAGGTCACCAGCCTGGAGGCTGTCCCGATGCCTCCCTTGAGTCCGAAGCACACCGTGCCTGTACCCGCACCCACGTCTCCGGTCTCAAAATCCGCACTCGCCGTCCGGATGGCCTCAAGGACATGCTCCTGCGTGACCACCCGCTCGGTAATCTCGTTCATCCGGGCGTCATTGCACTCGCCCACGACCGGATTGACGGACTGCAGAGCAATGTGCTCCCGGCGGCACCTGTCAATCATGTATCCCGTCAGCGCATCATGCACCCGTCCGATATTCAGCGTATTGGTCAGCGCAATGGGCGTTTCCAGGGTTCCCAGCTCCTCCATCTGCACAAGGCCCTGCGTCTTGCCGAACCCGTTGAGTACATGGGCGGCAGCGACCAGCTTGCGGGCATACATGTTGTCCTCGCAGGGGAGGATCACCGTCACCCCGGTGGCATGCCGCGCACCTCTCACCGTGGCATGGCCCACCCGGACCCCGGGAACATCGCTCAGACGGTTTCCCGGGCCTTTCTTCATATGTCCAATCTGCCATCCCGCTTCACTGATCTGTTTCATTGCTCTGCTCCATTCCGTCGACTCCCGGGGACAGCACCCGCTCCTGCACCAGCCTGACCGCCTCCCGTGCCTTTTCCTGCTGTGCCTCGGACAGTTTTTCCATCTGTTCAAGGTCCAAAGGGTTGATCACCCGCCACCTGGGACGTCCGCTGCTCTCATCCGGGAAGATGTACGCCGGGGTAAACTTTGCCTCGCCCACCGTCACCCGGCGTTCCTCCGGATGATAGGACAGAGGGACCGAGACAATGGCAGAGGCGCAGTTATCCAGGGTCCGGCCATCCAGCATCAGCGCACCCAGGGAATAGCATACAAGGGTTTCATATTCCAGCCCGTTGGCCCTTCGGACCTTCAGGCGCTCCGTCCCTCCCACCACATTGGGATGGGAGCCCAGGATCAGATCCGCACCGGCCTGAGCCATGGCAATCGCCATCTTCCGGATCTCCTGAGGCATCTCCGGACGGTTCTTGGTTCCCCAGTGCGGCAGGACAATGACCGCCTGGGCTCCCCCGTTTTTCACCCTTCGGATGTCCTCCAGCACCCGGTCGAGGTCCAGCATGCACAGTTCCTGTTCCGGATGATTTTTGCTGGCCGCCAGCCCTTCTTCGCTGATGGGGTAGGTATAGGCCAGCACCGCCACCCGGAGGGAACCCACATTCATGAGAGACTCTTCCGGCTGTCCCTGGATTTCCGTCACCCCGGCGGCCATAATGCCCCGCTCCATCAGCGCTATACGCGTCACTTCCAGGGCCTGCGCTCCCTTGTCCAGCCCCCGTTCCGTAGCCAGGGAAACCAGATCAATCCCCATCCCGGCCAGCGTGTCCAGCAAAGAGACCGGTGCATTGATTCTGTCTGCCTTGAAGGGGCTTCCCGTGGCAAGGGTCTCCAGTGTGACCATGGACAGGTCGCCCTGTTCAAACAGCGGCCTGACCCCGTCAAAGATTCTGTCGAAATCAAAGGTACGGATCGGGGTCACCGCCGAGTCGCGGATTGCCTTGGGAATTGCGATGGTCCCTCCGCAGACGATGCTCACGGTTTCCGTCCGGAGGGGTTTTCCATCCCCGTCAGCTTCCTTTGAAGAGGTCTTCTGGGGTGCGGGGATGGGGGTAATTCTGGCTTTTTCCGTCGTCTTCGGCGCATCCGGCACTGAGGTTGTTCGGGCCTCCGGCGTATTTTGCAGGATTTCGCTGATCTCCCCGTTTCTGGAGGGGACCACCATCGCCATCACAAACCAGATACTCAGCACAAGAACAACCGCCGTCAGGACCAGCGCCAGAATCGATCCTGTTGTCATTTTTATCTTCATAGGTCTCGTTTTTCCTCAATCTGTACTCTCCCTTGAAAAGCCGGCCGTGACCCTTTCATGACTGTCCGTATCTTTTCTGCATTATACCTGCCGCCACAGGCGGCCGCAACCGCAATGCATTCCGGGGCCCGTTTGAGCGACATGAGCACCTGTCAACCGGGCAATCCTCCTCTTGTTCTGCCTCCCGTGTTTATGCTAAGATTCGCGCGTATACGGA
>CACYCQ010000340.1:0-4079 GCA_902772995.1 uncultured Eubacteriales bacterium | reverse complement strand
GGCTTTTTCAAGCAACTTCTTTCCCGCTTTTCATCCAGGGAAGCGCACTTTTTCCTTACTTAACACGCTTTTTCAGCCTGGTTAATTACATCTCCATTTATACAGTTCAACAATTAACTATTGCAGATGAACACGTTTGCCTCATATACTTCTCAAAGGAGAGATTTATCCATTTTCTTTGCAGAAATTCTTTTTACACAAAAACTGTTGGCATGGCAATGTACCATACTTTTCAAATCACCAACCCTTATAAATTTTACATGATAACCGGAAAGATTGCAATTGAATTATCGATGAACAATAAAGACATTCTGTTGAAGTATCTCAGCAGGTCAAACTCTTCTCTTCCTCACAAGCGCCTGTCACGCCAGTTCAGATCAGCAGAAACATTTTCAGCAGTCCTGTGCACCATCTCCCGGCCGGACAGCAAATCCCGACCCCCTCTGTGCATCATCCTCACTTGATGCCTGTAAATCTGCAGGCCTGTCTTCACCGCATTCACTTCTTTACCCTGTCGGCAGGCACCATTGACTTCCGGTCAGCGGGAAGGACGCTGTTAGCTGCTTCGATCACAGTCTCGCAAGCGGCGGGACTTCCTTTTTCCGAAAACGCAGTGCTTCTCATGAACCACGTGGTATTGAAGGCTTCAGCGACTTCTGTCCCCCGCGCAGTACTGGCTGAGGTCCTGCTCTGGAATGCACTCTGAGCCCCTGTCACACCTGCTTTTGTCTGCTGCAGGTCAAATCATATCAGATCGTCTATTCTCCATCTCGATCCTGACCCCGGTCGGTTTTCCGTTGCATTCACTGAAACTTACGGTCTCTCGTTACACGCTGAGCGACGGATGAATACATTTTTATTCAATTGCCGGCAGTCAGCTCCTCCCTGCTGAATAAGGCCAGAAGATCAGACGTCAGAGTTCTATGCGGAAGATTTTTAAAACTTTCACATTTTTGCAAATATTTAGCACTCACCTATTGACATTGCTAACAACCCGAGTATAATACGGGGTGAACAAAGGGAAAAGGATCCGGTTTCCCGAATCCTCTCCGCCGATGCTCAGGTAACAACAGACACTCCGCTTCATGATCAGGCGGATAAAGGAGGAATGACGTATGTTGATGCCGAGTATCTTTTCAGACAATCTGTTTGATGACTGGTTTGATTCCTTCCGGGAGATGGACCAGGATCTCAGTCACAGGCTGTACGGCAAGCATGCCCCGCACGAGATGAAGACCGACGTGCGCGACCATGAGGACCATTATGAGGTGGACATTGACCTGCCCGGATTTAAAAAGGAAGACATTTCCCTGACCCTTGAAAAAGGAGTCCTGAATGTCAGCGTACATCGGGATCTGAAACAGGACAAGAAAAACGATGAGGGACGTGTGATCCGTCAGGAGCGGTATTCCGGCTCCATGCAGCGCAGCTTCTATGTCGGCGAGGGCCTGACCCAGGAGGATGTCTCCGCCAAATTTGAAGACGGCGTGCTCCATGTGCAGCTCCCCAAAAAGGATGTTCCCACACTTCCCGAGAAGAAGACCATTCTGATTGAAGGATAATTTCCAATGAAAAGAGGCCGACGCAATGTCGGCCTCTTTTCATTTTGCTTCCCGTAATCAGGCAAACCATCCGTCAGGGAGAAATGCCCTCTGCGCCTCCAGCATATCCTCAAACAGACGCTCTCCATCCTGAAGGGATACCCCGGACAGCTGGGGATCATTCATAAAGGTGGTCAATCCCAGTTTCCGGTCGCAGGCAAGCGCGCTCCTCAGGGTATTTTCCTGGTTCAAAACATGCCTTGAAATCAGCGGCAGCAGGTTGCATGGCAGATTTCCGGCGCAGATCGGCTCCACCCTGTCGTATCCGAATATGGCGTTTGTTTCCACCACGGCGCCCATGGGCAGGTTGGGAATTTGTCCCTGATTGGGCACATTCACATTGGACACCCTGTCCCCCAGCCCCAGAATGGACTTCATCAGGAGATGCCCTTCCTCTCCCGAAGGCTCCAGCTCCACCTGTTCCCTGCCGGAAATCAGGTCATCCGAGCGCTTCAGGCGCTGCTGCAGGTCCTCCAGGCGCCAGCTTACCGGCGTCAGGGAAAACTGCCACTGGCGCACCATCTCCGGGTCCCGGGTGTACCAGGGAGCCACAAATTCGGCAAGATGCCGGTCCCCGGCCGCCGCAATCGCTCCGAAGCGACGGAACAGATCGAACTTGACCCGGTGGCCGCACCGGAAATGACGGTTCATCCAGTTGGTGTCTTCCCCGTCATCATACCCCGTCTCGGCATACTTGTCCGCCATCCGTGCAAACATGGGCATCAGGTCCATGCCCCGGAATGACGCGCGGGTAAACCAGGTGAAGTGGTTGATTCCTGTCACGCATGTCACCAGGTCCTGCCGCTTCACGCCCGCAATTCCCGCCTCTGTCTCCAGCATCCGGCACAGCAGCCTCTGTGTATTGAAAACCTCATGGCAACAACCGAACGCCCGGATTCCGGGATACACCTCATAAAGGGTCCGGATGCACAGGGCCATGGGATTGGTGTAGTTGATCACCCATGCGTCCGGGGCAAACTGTCGGATGGCTTCCCCGATGGTCACAAACATGGGAACGGTCCGCATGGCCCGCATGAAGCCGCCGGCCCCCACCGTGTCCCCGACGGGCTGATAGATGCCCACCCTCTCAGGGAGATGCACATCCGCCCGCATTTCCTCAAACGTGCCCGGAAGAATGGAAATAACCACAAAGTCCGCCCCAGTCAGCGACGCTTCCAGCGTGTCACTGACCACGGTTTTCCATCCGGACCGCGCCTTCGGATGGGCGCTGATTTTTTCAGCAATGATCCGGTTGCGGCAGCTGGCATCGCGGTCGATGTCATACAGCCGGATTGTTCCACACATGTCCCCGTCCAGCGCCAGATCCGTCATGAAGTTCCATGCCCATCCCCTGGATCCGCCGCCGATATACGCGACGGAAAGCTCTCTGGGATTTCTCTCTTTCCTCATGCTCATTACTCCTCTCTGTGCTGATCGCTGGTATAGGCCTCATGGATGCTGATATCTTCCAGACCCTGCTCCTGGGCAATATGTTTTCTCAGCTCATCCAGACCGTTTCTCCTGTACACGCGGACCCGGAGCCTGACTCTGTAATTACCGTCATTTTCATAGTATTCCCGTGAGCTGATGCTGATGCCGCTTCGTATCAGGTTGAATTCAAAGCGTTCAGGGACGAGCTTGTCCGAAAACCCGAATGCCACATCATAGGAGATGTACGCACTCCGGCCATGGGTGAAGATCCCATGCAGAATCCTTGTAACCAGCACCAGCGCGGTCACCAGCACAGCCCCTTCAAAGAATCCCGCGCCGATGCTCACCCCGATAATGCCCACCGCCCACAGTCCTGCCGCTGTCCTCAGTCCCTGCACCTGACCGTTGCGCAGAACGATAATGGTTCCTGTGCCAAGAAAACCGAGGCTCGAGAGGACCTGTGCTCCAATTCGGGACACATCCGCCTGGATCCCGGATACCAGGTATACATAGTGCCCTGTCAGGGAGGCCAGCGTACCTCCAAGGCAGATCAGCAGATGGGTGACGATGCCGGCCTGACTGTTTTTCATCAGGCGCTCCAGACCGATGGCGGCACCGCACACGCAGGCAACCACCAGTTTGAACACCGCGGCCTCCATACCCGCACCGCGAAACGAATCCAGAAAACCTATCATATTCTCACCTCAAATCGACAGCTGATGGACGTTCTCAATTCCGGGCAGGTCCACCAGTGCACATATGACCTCCATTCTCCGGGCCTTTTTCCGGTTGATCCGGATGGAGATGGTCATCCTGCCCTTCCCGTTTTCTTCCTCCTTGGACCAGTCAAACACTGTGACCTGTTTCTCCGAGAGCACCTGCATCACCCTGCCGGCATATATAGGAGCCGGGCCATACAGTTCGATCACCACACTTCCCATTTGCAGCCGGATCAGTTTGTCCAGATACTTGCCAAGCGTCAGGTACAGCATCACCAGGACAAAAGCCACCACAGCCATGGCCACATCTCCTGCCCCGCAGATGAGC
>CACYCQ010000339.1:0-11784 GCA_902772995.1 uncultured Eubacteriales bacterium | reverse complement strand
TACTCAAACTGGCCGATCCGGGTATCGCAGTAGCCGTCCTCCTCCATCACCGGGCCCTCCCGCATCCGGGACTGCATGGTATAGCCGGAGGTCAGCACCGCCAGGATCCCCAGCGCGACCGCGCCGGCGGCCCGGGTTTCCTTCTTCATGAGATACCCCCGGGCGGCGATCATGCAGAGCATGGGCATGGCCACCCCAACCAGCCGCCAGGGAAACTGGATCTGCCGGAAGACATGCATCAGCCTTCCCGCCCTGCCGACCAGTTCCCGCCAGGGGAACAGTCCCGTGGAGCAGGCCGCCAGCACAAGGCCGGCCACCAGGAACGCGCGCTCGCGGCGGCAGCGCACCTCATTGTTCTCCCGCTGCCCCATGTACATGCGGAGCAGGTACAGACCAACACCCAGCGTGATGGTCACCCCCGGGACCACGCCGATGGTCAGGGCGTAGTCATCCGCCTCCTGTCCCACCTTTCCGGAGAAGGGCACCAGGAAGGACCCCAGCCGCAGAATGTTCATATCGGTGTCAACGCCCACATTGGTGTTGATGTCCTCCTGGAGGTAGCGCAGCATGGGCACCATAAACCAGCTGATGCACAGGAGGGTCAGGAGGGCCGCCTTCAGGATGGCGGCAATCCGCCGGGGATTGCGGATCAGGGTCCGGGCATGCACAAGCGCCGCGACAAAAAGCGCCAGGGTGGTAAAGAGCACGCTGAGAAGATGACTCATGCAGATGCCCACCATGCCCAGGGCCAGCTCGATCCAGTACCCGGTCTCTCCCTCCAGGATCCGGGTAAATGCCAGCAGGACCAGGGGGAAGAAGATCATCGCCAGGCTCTCCCCCAGTGTGGCCCGCGTATAGAGATTGTTCAGGCGGTAGATGCACAGCACGTACATCACGCTGGCAGCCAGCGCCTCGCCCCGGTTCTCCAGCAGTCTCCTGGCACAGGTGTAACACACCAGCGCGGCGGAAAAGTTGATGCACAGCTCAAAAATGCGCAGGCTTGCCACCAGGGAGACCCCCAGCAGCCGCAGCACCGCCGGAAAATACAGGAACAGCTCCGGATAAAACTCCGAGGCCGCATAGCCGTATCCCGCCAGGGTGGACGCATGGATTCTCACCGGGAACTGGCCGCACCTCAGGCCCGAGGCGATCCCCTCGATCCGGTTGAGATGGAACAGCAGGTCATGTCCGTCCAGAATCCCCGGCCACAGCAGCGGCAGGGAGGAGAACAACGCGCAGGCCATGAGCACGGCCCGGTCCCGCCTGCTCTGCGGGGAGGCCCGCATGCCGGCGATGAGCACCAGAGCCAGGACCAGGGCAAAGGCCGCATAGGCCGCCGTGTCCTCGCTGAACAGCCCCAGATGGCGCCTCTGCACCGTCACCCAGGCCACCTGAGAGGGGTCCTCGCAGACCAGATGGATCCCGGTGCAGGACTCCGTGACCGTCAGATGGGCCGTAACCGTATCCTTTTCGCCTGTGAACTGCACGCCCTTCAGGCTGCGTTCAAACCTCGGCGAGGAGACGAAGATCTCCTGGGGTTCCCCGTAGGTGATGCACGTGAGGGTGTACTCGCCCCACATGAGGTTCAGGCCATTGTAGACCGTGGGGAGGGTCCCGGGGAAATCCTCCTCCTCTTCATCGCCGGCACTCCAGACCCCGGATTCCGAACGCTCCCTGGCGTCCATCTCCCTCTGGATCCAGTACCCCTCATTTTCTCTCACCTTCTGTTCCCAGGTTTCCCTGGACCAGAGGATTTCGGGCAGATCTTCCCGCGCAAATTCCCAGCATCCTGACTGCCGGTCCGAATACACGAAAACCATCAGCACCAGAAGGCACAGGATTCCCGCTGCGACGCCCCTTGTCCGTTTCATGATTTCCTCCAGTAAATTGGCATTATTGTCGCTCAATCATAGCATTTTCAGATATGTCTTTCAAGGAAATCCCCGGAGCCCTTCGGATGGGGAAGCCGCGAAAAAAATGAGGGACAGGGAATCCGACAGCGCCCGGCCGGAGAAGAAAGGTGCTGAGTACGCCTGCAGGGGCGGCAGGGGCCAACCCCCGAGCTGGCGCGCGGACGGCGGAGCAGCGCCGTGCCGCACGCGATTCATCCGCTGCATAGCCCCGGGCGGTATTGTCCACGCGGATGCCCGTCCCGTGATGCAGCGTAACGATATGGAAAAGAAGCCTCACCCATGATCGGGCAATCCTGGCTTTTGCAGGCAGAGGCGTGAGGTGAAGGGTCCCGCATCAATGTGACCCATGAGGCCCACAGCGGCAGGTCAAAGGAGATGGCGTCCGGTGCAGGCCGTGCACCCGGCCGCCTCCCTTTGCCGGTCAAAACGGCTCAACGGTGCCGTGCCGGATAACACCGGCCCCCCGATCACATTTGGGGACGGCATGATGAATACGATTCCGGATTCGGCCAAAAACCGGACATTCAGCGATTCTCCAGGGAATCAGGAAACGGGCCGCAAATCCAATGCGGATCTGCGGCCCGTTTCCTGGCAAGAACATGCTGATTGAAAAGCTGCATGTTCACAGGTCGAACAATCTGTCATTTACCGCGGGGAGCCGGGAGCCTTTTGTCCTTGTCTCCGGCCGCCGCAGGGAGGGGGCCTTCACTTCCGGGCCTTGCCTGCATCCCTGCCCCGGATGTCCCGTCATCTTCCCCGCCCTTTGGAGCTGCGGCAGACCCGGAGGCTATTTCGACTCCACGTGGATGTCCGTAATCGTGCATTCGTCTCCGGTCAGGGCGACGTAGACGTTTTCCACATCATCACGGATGCGGGTGACGGACCTGATGGAGACACCGAGGTTCTCCGTGATCACGGTGATCTCCCGGCCCTCGCGGCGGATGCTCACCTCGCAGTCAAGACCCCGCTTGAAGGCAGCCTTCCACTCGTTCCAGCCCGGGAACTCCGATGAGCGGTTGATGATCATGTTGTTCTCCGCCTGGGCATCCGATTCCCAGTTTTCCCCGTCCAGGCGAACCAGGACGAATTCCCGGAAGCCGTCACCGCTGACCTCACCGTTCTCCGACGTGAAGATGCAGACGTAGGGGCAGTGCCACACCAGACGTGCAAACGGCAGGCTGACAGCGTGGAAGCGCAGCTTCATTTCATTCAGGATCGGAACGCCCGAAGTCGACGCCGTGCGCCAGCCGTCAATCTGGATATTGGGGATATCCCCCTCGGGGCAGCCGCGGATAAAGCTGATTTCCTCGGCGATGCGCGGAATGGTGTCAGGGGCGATCTTTGTCTCATCCGTCGTAAATCCGATGCCGCGGATGATGCAGTGCTCGCCGGTGATGGCAAGATAGGAGAAGTGCGTGCTGTCCGGAAGGGCCGTGATAATCTGGCACATCTTTTCCGCATCGGAAATCTTCAGCATCAGATGATCGCTGCTGCGTACCGCCTCAATATCGTAGCGGACCATGTTGGAATGCGCATGTCCCCCGCCGTCCTCGCGCGGGAGCTCCCTGCGCGGGAAGGTCTCCGAGACCATCTTCCGCGCGGCACCGCGGATGGTTCGCCCGTCAAGGCGTACCTGGGCGTATTCCAGGTACATCAGGTCCTTTTTCTTCGCCTCGGTACTGTGCATCCGCCCGTCCAGCGAGTCAAACAGCACCAGACTGGGCAGGCTGTCCCTGCCAAAGCCGTTCATGGGCCTGCTGTACAGACGGATGCGCACGGTCTGGTCGGAAATGTGGATTCCCATGGAGCATTCGTTGCCGATGCTGACACAGTCAAGGCTTGTTTTGAACGACGCGTCGTCGCACTCTTCCCTCTCCTGCATGCGGTATTCGGTGTCCAGGTCAAGCAGATGCATCATGATCTTCGCAAACTTCGGATCAAACTGCGTTCCCATTCCTTTGACCAGCTCCTCCCGGACCTGCATCTGGGGGATGGGATCGCGGTAGCTCCGCTTGGAAGTCATGGCGTCGTAGGCGTCCGCCACGGCGATGATGCGGGCAATCTCGGGAATATCCTCGCCTTTGAGTCTTTCGGGATAGCCTCTTCCGTCAAAGCGTTCGTGATGGTAGTGGGCGCCGATGCTGAGATAGGGCTGCTGCTGAATCCGGGAAAGGATCTGGTTGCCGTAAACGGGATGCATCTTGATCTCGGCGAACTCCTCGTCCGTCAGCTTGCCGTCCTTGTTGATGATTCGGTCATGGATGCCGATCTTGCCCACATCGTGCAGAAGCGCCGCAAAATAGATCTGCTCGCACTCCTCGTCCGTCTTTCCCGCCTCGCGCGCAATCTGCTGTGAATATTCCGCGACCCGGCTGGAATGCCCGTGGGTGTATTTGTCCTTCGCGTCGATGGCACTGGTCAGCGCCTCCGCGGTCTGTTCGAACATGTCATGTTCTGTTTCTTTTTCCCGCTTGTACAGCTCGATTTCATGCCGCTGGGCCTTACTCAGCGTTTCGTTCACGTCGACAAGCACGAGGAGGTACAGAACGATCGACATTCCCACCATGGACATGTTGATCAGGGACAGGCCATAGGAAAAGATCTGCAGTATCGCGGCTGCAATCGGGACCGCGCTGAACAGTATCAGCGGAATGGCAACCCGGTCGCCCAGCTCCCTGCGGTAGCGCATGACGAGCAGAATCTGCACCGCCATGATCAGAATCGGAATGATATAGCACAGGACGAAGCCCGGCGAGCGATGATAGTTGTTGCCTTCGTCAAAGGTATAGTACAGTCCGGTAAACTGGGAGATCACAAGCATGACGACGCCGATGAAAAAAAGGGCTTCGCACAGATACAGCATGCGCCTGGGCATGGCATCCTCAACGTTGTTTCGGCGCAGCAGGTCCATCACATACATCGAGACGCAGTGCAGCACATACAGCGTCAGAAAAAACACCATGAAGTTGCTGATCCGGACCATCCAGAAGCCAAGCTCGCTCGGGTTGCCCCGGTAAAGATAGGCATAGCGGTCAAAAATCAGCAGGAACATGGATCCCGCCTCCAGACCCGCGAGGAAGTGCCGTCCTTTGGGCGACAGCGTCTTCATCATCAGGGTCAGAATCACCAGAACACAGCAGATGCCGCTCATAAACAGCATGATATTCAGCTGATGGGTTTTCAAAAATTCCAAAGGAAAACCTCCTTTGCTCCTTCCACGGCAGCCTGGGATCAGGGTCACCCGGGCTTCATCACATCCTGCAGAGGATACTCAGCCTGATTCTCTTCAATATCCACTCGGAAGTGCTTCCTTACAGATTGAAGAATAACCAATCTGAAACTGAGTATACTATAGCCGGGACTCCGCCGGACTTCAACATATTTCCGCATAAAAATGCTCATTCGTTTCCCCGCACCGGCAGTCCGTGCTCAGCAGCTGCCCCTCGGCGCCAGGATCTGTCCGCAGTCAGAAAAGAGGAGCCAGCCGGCACCCGTCGGGGGTTGGCGGCCGGCTTCGGTCTTTTGTCGCCCCTGCGGGGTCTGCACAGGCGTCACCGTTACGGAGATTGTCCCCGCGAAAACGCATCGGCTGCAGAAAATGCCGGCTGCAGAAGGATCTGCAGCCGGCACAAGGGTCATCCGTCAGGCATTGTCTTCATTGTTCCGCCTTCTCCTGCGGCGCACAGGGGCATTTTCCTCCTGGGGCTCCTCAGGGGCTTCGGGTTTCTCCGGTGCCCTGGGCGGTTCGGGCTCTTCGGGCATTTCCTGTACGTCGCTGACAGCCGGACCGTCGGGGATATCCGGCGCCTCCGGCAGCCAGGAGTCCTCCTCTTCCTTTCTGGACCACTGGTTCCTGGTGCGCATATATGCGGGAAGGTCAGTCTCCCCCGGGCGGCTGTCGGCGTCACCCTCATCCCCCCATACGGAGTCGTAGGAGCCGGGGTTCGCCTCTTCGTTTCTTCCGTCCCCGCTGTCATCGCTGTCATCGTCGTCCTCGTCGTCCTCATCCGTTTCGTACTCATCCTCCATGGATCGTTTGCGCACGAAGTAGATGCCGACGCCCGCCGCAATGCCCAGCACCACCAGGGCGATGAGAATCACGGGCAGCCACGGGAATCCGCCGCCGCCTGAAACCGGCGCGGCCGAGGGCAGCGGCTCCAGCGTGTTTTCAGGAGCCATGGACGGCAGGGGAGTGGTGCCGTCATCATAGGTCACGGAATAGCGGGCATAGCTGTTGCCGGAGGAAATCTCCAGTTCACACTCTCCCGGTTCCGGAAGCGTAATATCCATGGTATAGCTGCCGTCCGCGCCGGCCATTGCCGTACCGACCTGTCTGCGGACGACCGAGGCGCTCTCCGCCAGGGCGACGGGGATCCATCCGAGCTGCGCGCTCTGCCCGCCTGCTGCCGCCGGAGCATCATAGATGGCCTCCGCCCTGACCTGACCGTAAGCCGTGGTGGTTCCGTAAACCGTAAAGGATCCGGTACGGGTCAGTGAGGGAACGTTGTACACCTTCAGGGTGCCGCTGCTGGAGAGGAGTGCCGCGGGATTCTCCACCATGGGAACCGCCGGGGTCGTGCTGACTTCCGGTTTGGCGCCCGCAGCGGAGGACGTGCCGCTCTGGGTGATGGTCGCCGTAGGGGCGGTATTCCCTGTATTGCTGCTCCAGCTGTCCTCCACGGGCAGCAGATCCTGCAGCGGCGTTCCCTTGATGGTGTAGGAAACGTTGTTGCCGCTGTTGGCCTGCGACGGGGTTCCGGAGGAGCCGGAGGTATTGGCGGAGGCCACCGTCTTCATCTGCTGCTCCGCCAGATAATCCTGCAGCTGCCCGATGGTGAGCATCTGGGCCATGTCGCTGCGGATATAGCCGTCTCTGCCGTTATAGTTTACCTGATACCAGGTATAGTTTCCGTCGCTCTCCGTACCGGTCACAAGCAGCAGCGTGTTGATGGGAATCCGATCGAGGGAGGTTCCGCTCTGTGCCGGGGTCAGCCGCAGATTGACGCTGTCGCTGATCAGCTTGGCATAGGCGCTGGTGGCTTCAAGGCCGTAGGGCTCCGGGGTCACCTGGGGCAGCGGGGTCGGCGTCGCATTGGCCAGTTCCAGTGTCGCCAGGTAATCCGCCTGCTCCTGCGGGCCCATCTCGCGCAGAAGGTCCGCGCGGATAAAGCCCCACTGGCCCACATACTGGGCCAGGTACCAGGTCATGCCGTCCGCGCCCGTCTGCCTTTGGAACAGATGGACCACCGTCTCAGCGTCCAGGATGTTCTGCAGATACGCGTTTGAATCCGGGTTGCCCCGCAGGGGCGTGCCGTTGCTCAGCACCCGGGCATAGACATCCATCTCCACGGGCCTGGCTGTGGGCGCCGCCACAGGCGTCGGGCTGGGAGTCGGGGTGGCGGTCTCCTCCGGCGTCGGGCTGGGGGTTGGCGTGGGGGCCGGCGTGGGCGTCGCGGTGGGTTCCGCGGTGGGTTCCGCGCTCACTTCGGGAGAGGCCGTTTCCTCCGGCGGCGTGGTCGTTGCCTCCGGGGACGCCGTGGGCTCGCCCGAATTTTCAGGATGATCGGTGACGCTTTCCAGCTTCACTCCGGCGCCGCTGGGGATCTTGCCCTCCGGCGGCGTCTCCGGATCATCCAGCTCAGCGATATACAGCGCTTCCTCTTCGGCGGCCATCAGCTGAACGAATCCCGACTTGATATATCCTTCTCCCTTCTCGCAGCGCACATGGCACCAGCCCTTGTCGGGATCCGGATTGAGGCACTCCATGACCCACAGGACGGTCCCGGCCTCAAGGCGTCCCACCACGGATGCATTGCTCTTGGCGGCCTTGCGCAGGTTCACCTGTCTGCCGGTGTTGCGCCCGTAGTGATACACGTCTCCCAGCGTCAGCTCGAGAGGTTCAGGCGTCGGCGTGGGTTCCGGGGTCGGGGTGGGGGCATTCGTGGGCTCCGCCGTCGCCTCGGGGGTGGGCGTGGGCTCCGGGGACGGCGTGGTCACCGGCGGGACCGGAGTGATCTCCGGGACTTCCACGGCTGACTCTGCCACCTCACGGGTCACTTCCTCCACATCCGATGCCTTCAGGTAGCCGGTTTCCCCGGTTTCCATGCTCTGCACGGCAAACCATGTCTGCCCGGAGGCATCCGTCTCCTCTCCGGTGATGATCACCGGGGTGGCCTTGGAAATCTGCACGATGGCGCCGTTGGCGGGAATCTCCTCCACCGCGGAGGGATAGAGGATCAGCACGATGCCCGTCCCGGGATCCTTCGTCATGCCGTAGCGGGAGGCAACAGGGCTCATCACGATGCCGATGTCCTCCGCTCCGGGCTGTACGCCCATGGCCAGCAGCGCGCTGTCCGTCTGAACGTCCCCGTCTTTCTCCTCATCCAGGAAGGCCGCCGCCTGCTCATCCGTCAGCAGCCGCAGCAGATAATCCCGCATGTACCCTTCCACGCCGCTGGACAGGTGGCGGACCGGATACCAGATATTGCCCTCCTTGTCCTTTTTGGAGGCGCCGACCTGCATCAGTTCGCCATTGCCCAGGGTCTCCAGGATTTCACCCTTTGAATTCATGTCGCGGCGCAGGTTGCTTCCGCTCCTGCCATTGTCCGTGACGGCATAGCGCAGCTGGGTTTCCCCGCTCAGCGGAGAGGAACCGCTCTCTGTCTCCTCCCCGCCCTTTGCATCGGCGCTTTCATCCTTCTTTTCGGTGCTGTCCGCATCCTGCGTGGCACCAGGCGCAGCCGCGTCGCCCTGGGCATTCGCCGCGGCATCTCCCTGCGGCAGGCCGCCCGCGACCGCCTCGCTTCCGGGCAGCACGTTGGGCGCCGTCCCGCCCTGGGCCTGAAGCTGGCTTTCCCTTTGAATCCGGAAGCCATCCGCATTCCAGTCATACTCGGACTTGCCGATTTCCTTCACGCTGGAGGCGGGAACGATGCCCTCCTCAAGGGTCCGGGCGCTGCGGATATGCAGCCAGAGCGCGCCGGAGGCATCCGACCCGGACTCAAGCACCTCCAGCACATCGTCCTTCTGCAGGGCCCCGATCTCCTGCCCGTTGATGCCGTTGTAGAGCACAAGGGACTCCCCTGCAGGTTTGGCATACTCCGGCGCTTTAGCTCCGGCCGAAGATGCGCTGCCGTCCTGCACGGGGTTCTCCGGAACCGCGCTTTCCGCACTCTGGCCCTGGGCGCGGAATCCTGCAACAGCCAGATCATAGTCTTCCCGGGTGATTTCCCGGACGGTGGAGGCGGGAACGATGCCCTCCTCACCGGTGCGGGCACTGCGGATATGCAGCCAGAGCGCGCCGGAGGCATCCGCGCCGGACTCAAGCACCTCCAGCACGTCGCTCTTCTGCAGGGCCCCGATCTCCTGCCCGTTGATGCCGTTGTAGAGCACGAGGGACTCCCCTGCGGGCATGGCATAGGCTGCCGCCTCCGCGGAAGCCGCCGCAGGCGCCGCCTGGGTGTCCTGAACCGCCGCGCCGGCTGTCACGTTCTCATTCTCAATGCGGAGCCCGTCCACCACCCAGTCATATTCGCCCTTGCTGATTTCCTGAATGGTTGAGGCGGGGACAATGCCCTCCGCCCCGGTGCGGGCACTGCGGACATGATACCAGACCGCCCTTGCCTCATCCTGACCGGAGGCGAGCACGGTCAGGACATCGTCCTTTTCCAGAGTGCCGATTTCGGAGCCGCCGATGCTGTTGTAGAGCACCAGCGCTTCCCCCGCGGGCCTGGCATACTCCGGCATGCTGTCGTTCATCAGGCTCTGGCTGCTCCTGATCTTCTGGAGGATTTCCTCATAGTCCGCATACGCGATCTTCCGGACCGCGTCCTCGGGAACATATCCCTCCGCGCCGGTCTCGCCGCTGACCAGGTGCAGCCAGACGCTGTTGTCCTCCATCTGCGTGTAATTGTCGATCAGCAGCGCGTCGTCCTCCGCCGTCTCCGCCACCGGGCTGCCGCCGGGGGCATCAAGGAGCTGGACCTTCTGCGTCTGGGTGGCGTACCCCGGCAGCTCCATGGTAAAGCGGGTGCTGTCCTTGGCTTCCCGCACAAGGTCATTGTAGTTGGTCTCGCTGATGAGAACCAGGGTGTTGTCATAGGCCACATAGCCTTCCAGCTTCGTCACCGCGGTCTGCACCTTCAGCCAGACCCTGCCCTGGGCATCCTGCGAATAGCCGGAGATGAGCAGGGCATCGCTCTGCTCCGTGCTGCCCGCGGGCTGTCCGTCGGGAGCGCTCAGAATCTGCCTTGATCCCTGGACCATGGCATAGGCCGGCACATCCATATGGAAGGCCGCCTCTTCCTTCATCTTGTCCGCGGTATCCTCATAGAGGGTCTGCTCCACCTGGGTCAGCCCCTCAAGGGTCATCCAGCCGCGGAGTCCGTACAGGGATTCCACCTGAATCCACCGGACCCCCTCCTGGTCCCTTTCCATCTGGTCGGCCTTGAGCATATCCCCCCTGGCCATGATTCCCGCCTGGTTTCCACCCGGGGTACTCATCACCTCAAGGCTGTCCTCGTCCGCCATAAAATAGGCCGGAAGCTGCAGCTCAGGCTCCTGTGCATCAGGCGCAGTCTGCGCCGTATATGTCATCTGGACCGGGTTCTCCGCGGGCTGCACCGTTTCATTCGTCATCTGACCCGGGTTTCCCGCAGGCTGCACCGTCTCCGGCGCCGCGCCCGGATTTTCCGCGGGCTGCACCGTCTCCGGCGCCGCGCCCGGATTTTCCGCAGGCTGCCCCGTCTCCGGCGCCGCGCCCGGATTTTCCGCAGGCTGCTCCGTCTCCGGCGCCGCGCCCGGATTTTCCGCGGGCTGCACCGTCTCCGGCGCCGCGCCCGGATTTTCCGCAGGCTGCACCGTCTCCGGCGCCGCGCCCGGATTCTCCGCGGGCTGCACCGTCTCCGGCGTCGCGCCCGGATTTTCCGCGGGCTGCACCGTCTCCGGCGCCGCGCCCGGATTCTCCGCAGGCTGCACCGTCTCCGGCGCCGCGCCCGGGTTCTCCGCGGGCTGCGTCGCGCCCGGCGTCATCTGCCCCGGCTCCGCCTGGGACTGCGGCATCGCTTCACCGGACAGATTTTCCTGCCGGTAAACCTCCAGAAAGTTTCCGGCAATCTCCGGCGTCTCCGGCACGGGCTGGAAGGCGAGCATCACCAGAATCTCGCGCGGCGGCTCCGTCTGGGCAGGGAAGGACAGAAGGGTTCCCTCCAGATCGATCTCCTGCTGGGCGAGGCTCGTCTTGACCAGCAGATTGCCGTCATCGTCGGCTGCCACGAATTCGCCGCTCCTGAGGGCAGTGCGCTGCCCGTCGGTCAGGCTGCTCATGTTCAGCCAGAAATAGCTTTCACCCTTGTCGGTGGTCACCAGTGTCAGCGGCAGGGACATGCTCTGCCCCTCATCCACAAACTGCACAATGGCCTGATCCGCCCACGCTCCCGGGCTGCATGCCAGCAGCAGCCATACCGCCAGCAGAATGCTCCCGAATGTCCGTTTCACTGTCGGGTTCCCCCTCTCATTCCATGGATTTTCATCCGCATTTTGACAAAGTATACCATATTCCCCGGTTCTCCCGCCACACGGAGGAAAAACTCTCCGCAGCCGCAGGCGGCCTCCCGGAAGCTCCATACAGCCGTCTCTTCTTCAGACGCTGCGCATGCGGGGATTTATCCATTCCCGGCGGCCTCAGCGCGCCGAAAACGGTCCGCATGCATCCCGGTTTCCCCTGCGGACCCGCATCTGTCCGCTGTCCCGAAAGCAGCGCACCGCGCTTCCTGCAAAACCGTCCCCCAGGTGTTCCTTGACAAGGGAGACGGGCGCCTCCGCCCGATGATCCCGGCCGGAGGATGGCCGCAGGGCCTGCAGAACCTGCTGC
>CACYCQ010000338.1:0-13611 GCA_902772995.1 uncultured Eubacteriales bacterium | reverse complement strand
GTGGTGCTCAATGACGGCGGCGATCTGCTGTGCGCACTGCTGGGCCAGGACCCGGAGAGCGAAGCTCCCTGAATTCCGGAGAAACTGAATAACCTGAAGAACCACTGCGGAGAGAACCATGAAACAACAGATTGATCTGAACGGAAAAACCATTTTGGTGACCGGAAGCCCGGGATTTATCGGGGCGAATCTGGTGCTGCGGCTGCTGGGAGAGATGTCAGGCGGCACCATCGTGTCCCTGGACAACATGAACGGCTACTATGATCCGAAGCTCAAGGAGTATCGGGCCTCCCTGATCGAGGAAGCGGCCCGGGCCTCCGCGGTCAGGCACGTGTTTGTGCGGGGTGACCTGGCGGACCGGGACCTCATCGACCGCCTGTTTGCCGCCCATGACTTTGACGTGGTTGTCAATCTCGCGGCACAGGCCGGCGTGCGCTACAGCATCGATCATCCGGATGTGTACATCGAATCCAACCTGATCGGATTTTACAATATCCTGGAGGCCTGCAGACATGCCTCGGACAACGGACGCCCCGGCGTGTCCCACCTGGTGTATGCCAGCAGTTCTTCCGTTTATGGCGGGAACCAGAAGGTGCCGTTTTCGACCTCAGATCCCGTTGACCATCCCGTCAGCCTCTATGCGGCCACCAAGAAAAGCAATGAACTGCTGGCCCATGCCTATGCCAAGCTGTATGACATCCCGTGCACGGGCCTGCGCTTTTTCACGGTCTACGGGCCTGCGGGAAGACCGGACATGTTCTACTATTCCGCCACGCAGAAGCTGGTCGCGGGAGAGAAGATCCGTATCTTCAACTACGGCAACATGAAACGGGATTTCACCTACGTGGATGACATCGTGGAGGGAATTGTGCGGGTGATGCGCGGCGCGCCGCAGCGCCGGACAGGCGCGGACGGGCTGCCCATCCCTCCCTACAGCCTCTACAACATCGGCGGCGGGACCCCCGAGAACCTGCTGGACTTTGTCGCGACGCTCCAGGAGGAACTGGTGCGGGCAGGGGTACTGGAGAAAGACTATGACTTTGAGGGCCACCGGGAGCTGGTGGGCATGCAGCCGGGAGATGTGCCGGTGACCTATGCGGACAGCGGAGACCTGGAACGGGATTACGGGTTCCGCCCAACCATCGATATCCGGACGGGTCTGCGGCGGTTTTGCCAGTGGTATGCCAGCTATTCCCGGAAAGCCGGAGAATAGCTCCGTAAACGTTCCCCTCACGATTCTGTCAAGGAAAGAGGTTTGTGCGGATGCGCTGTGACATCAAATACAAGGAACTATACAACCGTTTCCCCGAGAACATCGTCTTCTGCGGCTACCGTATCGCGCCGCTGGGAGCGCATATCGACCATCAGGCAGGCAAGATTCTGGGATGCGCCATTGACAAGGGCATCCATATCGCCTACAGTCGGAAGAATTCCGGCATCTGCGAGCTGCATTCCCTGAATTTCCCGGAAAAGAGGGCTCAGTTCCATGTGAATGACATCCCGGACTCCAAAGTGGGAGACTGGGCAGACCACTGCCGTGGTGCGGCAAAGATGCTGGGAGAACAGTATCCCCTGCGCTATGGTATTTCCGGCGTCATTGAAGGGGAGCTGCCCATTGGCGGCCTGAGCAGCAGCGCTTCCGTGATCATCGCATTCCTCACCGCCCTGGCGGCGGTGAACCGGATTTCCCTGGATGACTGGGAGATGATCATGATGGCCAAGAAGGCTGAGAATGCGTATGTGGGCGTGAACTGCGGCAAGCTGGACCAGAGCTGTGAGGTGCTCGGACGCAGGGACCGCTGGCTGTATCTGGACTGCGCCGATGATTCCTATACCCTGGTATCCGGGACGGACAGGCCCTATGCCTTTGCCGTGTTCTTTTCCGGCCTGGAGAGGAGCCTGGCCAACAGTGCGTACAATCTCCGGCAGGATGAGTGCAAGGCGGCGGCCTACAGCCTCCTTGCCCATGCAGGAATGTCCTATGGCAAGTTCCGGGACACCGTCCTGCGGGATGTGCCCTACGCTGTGTTTGAGGAGTACGGGGACCGTTTGCCCGATGCCTTCCGAAAGCGGGCCACCCATTTCTTTACGGAGCTTGCCCGGGTGGAACAGGGTGTGGATGCATGGCGCTCCGGGAACCTGGAGGAATTCGGACGCCTGATCTTTGAATCCGGCAGATCCAGCATCGTCAACTATGAATGCGGCTGTCCGGAACTGATCCGGCTCTATGAGATCATGACGGACACCGACGGCATCTATGGCGGGCGCTTCAGCGGCGCCGGCTTCAAGGGCTGCTGCATGGCCCTGATCGATCCGGCAAAGACGGAATCCGTGATGCGCCATGTGGAGGAAGCGTACCTGAAGTCGTTCCCCGGACTGCGGGGAAAGTATATGGGCGCGCTGTGCGCGCTGGCGGACGGAGTGGGGGCGGTACTGTGAAAGCGATTCTTCTGGCGGCAGGGTATGCCACAAGGCTGTATCCCCTGACCCACGATTTTCCCAAGCCGCTGCTTCCGGTGGGCGGAAAGCCGATTCTGGAATGGCTGGTGGAGGATGTGGGAGATGCGGTGGAGGAATTCATCGTGGTGACCAACCACAGGTTTTTCACGCATTTCTCCACATGGGCGAAGGGACTTGACTACAACATCCGGGTCCTTGATGATGGAACGGACTCCAATGAGACCCGGCTGGGCGCGGTCCGGGACATTGCTCTGGCCGCGACGCAGGAATGTGACTATCTGGTGATGGCCGGAGACAATGTGCTCTCCTTTTCCCTGCGGCCCTTTATCGCCTACAGCCGCAGCGTGGGGACCAGCTGCGTGATGACCTATGAGGAAAACCGTCTTTCCGCCCTGAAGCGGACGGCGGTCATCACCGTGGACGGGACCGGCCTGATCACCAGCTATGAGGAAAAGCCGGAGGTGCCCAGAAACAACCTCGCCGTACCGCCTTTTTACATTTACCGCTACGAGGATATCCGGCGCATTCCGGAGGCGCTCTCTCAGGGCCTGAACCCGGATGCCCCGGGGTCTTTCGGAGTCTGGCTGAGCGCCAGGACACCGATGCATGCCTGGCGCATGCCGGGAGTGAGGCATGACATCGGGAACATGGCGTCCTATGAGGCGGTCAGGGACAGTTACAGGGGACCGGATTCAACCGGCAGGACAACACAGTGAGGAGGATTTGCATGACATACAAACTGAATCCCGAGGTTCGCAGGATTCTGAGCCCTGTAAGCATCACCTGGAATGGGACATCGGGAAACCGTGAGGACCGGCTGGAGCAGACCGCACCTGCGCAGCAGTGGCACTTTGCCAGCGGCGCTGATGCGGCAGAGGCGGTCTTTGACCGGCACTTCAATATCCTCAGCTACCGCGCATCAGGCGATACGGTGGACATTGTCGTGTACGAATTCATGGAACCTGCAGGAAGATAACTCTCCCGCACTGCCGCGGGAGTTACGAAACGGAGGAATACTATGTCAAAACCCCTGGTTGCTGTGGTGGGTCGTCCCAATGTGGGAAAGTCCACCTTCTTCAACAGGATTGTCGGGCAGCGGATCTCCATTGTGGAAGATACCCCCGGAGTGACCCGTGACCGGATCTATGCTGATGCGGAGTGGCAGGGACATGCCTTTACCCTGATTGACACCGGCGGCATTGACCCAAAAACCGACGATATTCTGCTCAGGCAGATGCGCCGCCAGGCTCAGATTGCCATTGAGACCTGTGACGTGATCCTGTTTTTCACCGACGGGCGTACAGGGGTCACGGCGGATGACTATGAGGTCGCTGATATCCTGCGCCGCTCCCATAAACCCATCGTGCTGGTGGTCAACAAGGTGGACCACATCGGCATGAACGATGCTCTCTATGAGTTTTACAACCTGGGCCTGGGGGATCCCGTTGCCATTTCTTCGGTTAATATGCTGGGCCTGGGGGATCTGCTGGACGCCCTGGTGGCCGCACTGCCCGAGGGGGGAACCGGGTCACAGGCGCAGGAGGACCCAGGCATCTCCATTGCCGTGGTGGGACGCCCCAATGTGGGCAAATCCTCCCTGGTCAACCGTATTCTGGGAAATGAACGCTCCATGGTTTCCGATGTGGCGGGAACGACGAGGGACGCCATCGATTCCACATTCCGTCGAAACGGCCGCACCTATCATATTATCGACACGGCCGGGATCCGCCGAAAACGGGCCATCGAGGACGAATCCATCGAGCGCTACAGCATCCTTCGGTCTCTGTCCGCCATCAAGCGCTGTGACGTGGCGCTGCTGATGCTGGATGCCGAGGAAGGCGTGACGGAGCAGGACACCAAGATCGCCGGCTTTATTCACAATGAGGGCAAGGCCGTGATCATCGTGGTCAACAAATGGGACCTGCTGCAAAAGGAAACCGGAACCATGGAGGCCTTCCGCAAACAGGTTGTTTCGGAACTCAAATTCATCGATTACGCGCCGGTCCTGTTCATTTCCGCCAAAACCGGACAGCGGGTGGAAAAAATCATCGAAAAGGTGGACAGCGTGTACCAGGAGGCCACCCGGCGCATCACCACAGGCCTGCTCAACGACATGATCGGAGAGGCCACCACCTCCCTGCAGCCCCCTTCCAGCGGCGGAAAACGCCTCAAGATCTACTATGCCACACAGAAGGAGATCCTTCCCCCCACCTTTGTCTTTTTTGTGAACGAGGAAAAGCTGATGCACTTTTCCTATCAGCGCTACCTCGAGAACTTCATCCGCAAATCCTTCGGGTTTGAAGGGACCCCTCTGCGAATGATCCTGCGCGAAAAAAATGAAAAGGAAGTGTAAGCCATGCTGAAGACCCTCCTGGCCATTGTCATTGCCTATCTTCTGGGCAGCCTTTCCTCTGGTGTGATTCTTTCCAGGATGATGAACGGTCTGGATATCCGGACACAGGGCAGCGGAAACAGCGGGACTACGAACATGCTGCGGGTACTGGGCCCCAAGATGGGCCTGCTTACCCTGATTTGCGACATGCTCAAGGGCATCCTCGCCGCTGTCATTGCCAGGAGTCTGACTGGAACCCTGTTCGGCGGGACACTGGGAGCGTTCTTTGTGGTTCTCGGGCACAATTTCCCCGTCTTCTTCGGATTCAAGGGCGGAAAGGGCATGGCCACAGGGTTTGCCTCGCTGCTGGTGCTCTTTCCATTCCCTATGCTGCTGAGTCTGTGCACCTTTATTCTCTGTGTCGCCGTGACCCGGTATGTTTCCGTCGGGTCAATCGCGTCCGCAGCATCCACATTTTTTTATATTCTCTTCTTCTCCGGACAGAAGCTGGATATCTGGACGCTGCTGGTGGTGCTGGTCACCTGCCTGATGAACATCTACCGGCACAAGAGCAATATTGTCCGGCTGCTGGAGCATCGGGAGAACAAACTCTCCTTCGGAAGCCAAAAAAAGAACGGGTGAAACCCGTTCTTCTTTCTCTTCTTTATATGCCCAAATCAGCATGAAAACGGGAACGCCTGCACAATTCATCCCGGGATACGGATACGGTTCAGAGGGGATTCCGTCACATCCGACTGCGGTTTTCTTCACCGCAGTCGGGACATGCTGAACAGCGAAAGAATTTGGATTCAGGCCCGTCGTCTCTCCGTTCTGAGTTCGATGGTCTCCGCTGCATTGATCACATTTGAAATTCCTCTGTACAAGAGCATAAAAAAGCCTGCCGGCCTTTTGCCGGCAGAACTTGTCTGTCTTTTGTGCAGCATCCGCTTTTTTCAGTTGGAACCTGTTTATCTGCCTGAAACCCTTCTCAAAAGCGCACTACAGCACTGGAAGAGGTTTCTCCGGCAGAATTCTCCATTTTCTTTCGAATCAAGTGTTTCTCATGGGCGGATACTTCCTTGGGGATGCTGCTCGGATGCAGCCTTGATCGGATGCAGCCTTGACATGCAAAAGAGCATCCGAATAAGATTTCGGATGCCCTGCGTTATCTTCACATGATGACGATACATTGCCCGAAGGACCGCGCAGAAGCTGACGCGCATATGCAATTCATGTGTTTGGCCCTTCCTGTGGTGCGACTTTGGGTTGATCAGTTCAGGGGATTGCCGTCTCCGTCAAACAGGGGCAGCTTTTCCAGGTAGAGGATGTCATCCCGAGAAGTGGCTTCTCCTTCCGCGAGGATGGCCATCCGGCCCGTGATAATACCGCCGGCCTTTTTCACCAGTTCCTCCATCGCGTGGAGAGACTCGCCTGTGGAGATGACATCATCAATGATGAGCACGCGCTTTCCACGGATCAGATCGGCATCCTCGCCATCCAGGAAAAGCTTCTGCACGTGGTCGGTGGTGATGGAACGGACCTCTACACTCAGCACGTTCTTCATGTACAGCTTCATGCCCTTGCGCGCCAGCAGCCATCTTTTCGCGCCGGTCTGCCGGGCCATCTCATAGACGATGGGAATCCCCTTGCTCTCAGCGGTGATCATGTAATCATACTCGGGAGCAATCTTCAGCAGTTCGCGGGCACAGGCCTGCGTCAGCTCACAGTCTCCGAAAATGACAAACGCGCCGATGGACATGTTCTCGTTGAGCGGGCACAGAGGAAGATCGCGCTCCAGCCCTGCAATATGCATATGATAATGTGTATTTTTCATGGACAATGCTCCTCTCATGGGAAACCCCATTTTGTTAAATCCATTATAGACGACTTTCAACTCTTGTCAATGAGTCAAGGAGGACCCTTTACAATGAAAGAAATTGCCGCATTTGAAAAGGTCAGCTGTCACCAGTTCAGGGCTGATGCAGAAAAGGTGGAGCGCTGGGCGGAGCTGGATATCGAACGGATCTTCTCCACCATCCGTCTGCCCAAAAGGGCAACCAGCGGCTCGGCAGGTTACGACATCTTTTCCCCCTTCAGCTTTGAACTGGCTCAGGGAGAGGAACTGCTCATCCCCACCGGGCTTCGCTGCAGAATCGAGGAAGGATGGGCGCTGATGATCTTCCCGCGCAGCGGCCTCGGCAGCCGTTACCGTTTCCAGCTCAACAATACCGTGGGGATCATCGACAGCGATTATTACGGCGCTGAGAACGAAGGCCACATCCTGATCCACATGATCAATGATTCCAGAGACGGGAAGGTGCTGAGCGTGGAAAAGGGTGACGCCATCGTCCAGGGCGTCTTCCTGCCCTTCGGAGTGGTTCGCGCAGAGCAGACGAGCGCGAGCCGGACCGGCGGATTCGGATCGACGGACAACAAGAAAAGGAAGTGATTTCATGTCCAGACAAAACAAGGCGTGGTCCGAAATCGAGGCGGCCTGCCGGGCACTCGTTTCTCCGGAGGATGCACTGCTGTCCTCTCTGGCCAACCTGTCCGCAGAGTTGTACCAGGACCTGTCTGTCAGAAACTGGGTTGGCTTTTATCTGATCCACCAGGGACGCCTGGTGCTGGGGCCTTTCCAGGGGAAACCTGCCTGTGTGAGCATCCCCCTGGGCAAAGGGGTCTGCAGCACATCCGCCATGGAGAAACGCACCGTCGTAGTGCCGGATGTCCACCGTTTCCCCGGGCACATTGCCTGTGACAGCGCATCCCGCTCGGAAATCGTCATTCCCCTGTGCTTTCAGAACCGGGTGATCGGCGTGCTGGATATCGACAGCCCGCAGGAGGACACCTTTGACGAGGAGGATGCCCTGCATCTGGAAAACATCGTGCGGGACCTGGTCTCGCGACTGGATTTTTCCCGCCTCGAGGTGTTTTTCGCCTGAAGATCAGAACGGACAGGGGGTTTCAAAGACCCGGCCGGACAGGTGCGACAGAATCCTTCCGCCCGAGAGGATCATCCGCGTGGCAAAGAGCTGCTGACGGGTGATTCCCGCCCTGCGGTTGAAATCCCGGTCCCCGTATTTGTCATCACCCACGATGGGATGGCCGATGTGGGCAAGGTGGGCGCGAATCTGATGGGTCCGTCCCGTGATAATCTCCACTTCCAGACGGGACCGGTCTGTCAGTGTTTCAAGGATCCGGTACCGGGTCAGAATCCTGGCACTTCCAGGGGAGGGATAATCCGTAATGGACACGGTGGCCGCCTGGGGATCCTTGCGAAGGTAGGCCGTCATCTCCCGCTGCTGCTGGCTGGGGATGCCCTTGACGATGCAGGTATAGGTCTTTTGTATCCGGTGCATCTCAAACATTTCCCGGATCTCATCCCGGACATCCTCGCTCCGGGCAAACAGCAGCAGGCCTCCGGTCTGAACATCCAGCCGATGACAGGCAAACAGCGTGTCATCGGCGTTTTGCATTCTCAGATACTCCCGTACCCGGTCCAGGGCATTGTCCGCCGGAGAGGCGGAATCCTCACAGACGGACAGCAGTCCCTGGGGCTTGTCCATGATCAGGATGTCCCTGTCCTGGTACACCACCCGGACCGGATGGCTGCGTCCCCGGAGGAAACGCTTGTCCCAGTACACACGGATCTCCTGTCCCGCGCGGACCCGGAGATCCCCGTCGTCCACCCGGATTCCATCCAGCCGGACTTCCTTCTTCCGAAGACTGTCCCGTACCGCTGCCTCGGGCATGCCGCTGGCCTGCCGGATCACCTCACGCAGAGGGTATCCCTGTTGCCTAGAATCCACCAGTATATTCATTGTTCAACCTCATTTCGAAGAAAACTGACACGAAAATTTCATTTTTAAGCGATAATTCGGAGTGAAGAAAAATAAAATGAATTCAATCCATCTAATTCTTGCAATTCTCCCAGACCCATGGTACACTTCTCCCTGCCACAACCGCAGGAAAGGAAAGACTGTCTTATGAAACCCTATCAGGAAATGACCCAGGAAGAACTGCAGGAAGAACTGAAATCGCTGCGCAGTATTTATAACCGCTATCAGGAGCAGGGGCTCAAGCTGGACATGAGCCGCGGCAAGCCCTGCAAGGAGCAGCTCGACCTGTCCATGGGCATGATGGATGTCCTCAACTCCAACACGGACCTGTACTGTGATGACGGCACCGACTGCCGGAATTACGGCGGACTCATCGGAATCGAGGAGGCCCGTGTTCTGCTGGGAGACATGATGGAAAACAATCCCAACGATCTCATCATCTATGGCAACTCCTCACTGAATGTCATGTATGACACCGTGAGCCGAGCCTATACCCACGGCATCATGGGGAACCTCCCCTGGTGCAGGCAGGACAAGGTGAAGTTCCTTTGCCCCGTTCCAGGATACGACCGGCATTTTGCCATCACCCAGTACTTTGGCATCGAGATGATCCCCGTGCCCATGTCCCCCAAGGGACCGGACATGAACATGATCGAGGAGATGGTGGCGCAGGATGCGTCCATCAAGGGTATCTGGTGTGTTCCCAAATACTCCAATCCCCAGGGGTATTCCTACTCAGACGAGACCGTGCGCCGCTTTGCGCGTCTCAAGCCTGCTGCCCCGGACTTCCGGATTTTCTGGGACAACGCCTATGGTATGCACCATCTCTATGACGACCATCAGGACTATCTGATCGAGATTCTTGCTGAGTGCAAGCGTGCCGGAAATCCCGACCTTGTGTATAAGTTCGCCTCCACCTCCAAGATCACCTTCCCGGGGAGCGGCATTGCCGCCCTGGCGACCAGCCCCAACAACATGGAGGACATCAAGACTCAGCTCAGGAATCAGACCATCGGCCATGACAAGGTGAACCAGCTGCGCCATGTCCGCTTCTTCAAGGATATTCACGGCATGGTGGAGCACATGCGCCTGCATGCGGACATCATCCGTCCCAAGTTTGAGGCCGTGGAGACGATTCTGGAGCGCGAACTGGGCGGACTGGGCATCGGTACATGGACGTGCCCCCTGGGCGGTTATTTCATCTGCTTTGACTCCCTTCCCGGATGTGCGAAAAGCATCGTTGCACGCGCCAAGAAGGCCGGCGTCACCATGACTCCGGCGGGAGCCACCTGGCCCTATGGAAAGGACCCCAATGACACCAACATCCGGATTGCTCCGACCTATCCGAGCCTTTCCGAGCTGATCAATGCCGCCGAGCTGTTTGCCGTATGCGTGAAGCTGGTCAGCATCGAAAAAATACTCAGCGAGCGCGCAAAATGAAGGAAACACAGCCAGTGAGTTTCACTGGCTGTGTTTTTTTACTCAAAGTCCAGATAATCGTTGAGGATGTATCCCGTGCGTCCTGAGGGCGTGATCACCCCGGTCCAGCTGGAACCATAGTCCACCACCCGGAGGATTTCACCCATGCGGACCAGGCTGATGATTTCTGAATCCCTGGACGCGCGTGCGCGCATGTTGACCTTGTCGGTATTCAGTTTGGCCACAAGATGGGTTGCACTCATGGGTGCGCTGAGCTGGTTTACGCGCAGGAAGCCGCTCAGGTCCTTTTCTGCATTGCGGACATAGACCCATTCGCCCACCTTTCCCAGCATATAGAGCTTCTGTCCCTTGGTCACGGCATCCACCACGGAGGAATTCTCGCTTGGACCGGACATCATGGAATTGTCCGCAAGCAGCGTTCCGCGCTGGGGAATCAGGTCCCGGTTGATCTGGTCCTGGCTGCTGTAGACCCGGACATCCTTCTTGGAGATGTAGCCGGTGACGTCCCCGATGGCGACCTCAACGGAATCCGTCTGGGTATAGCTCAGCAGGTTGACAACAGCACCGGGACACAGTGCTCCGAAGATGGTGGCGGCGTTGGGCTGAATACGGATAATCGCCGGGGAATTGCCGTTGTCCACCTGAACCACTCCGATGGCGTCCCCGTTGGAGGACTCCACGAGCTTGGCAGTTTCAATGTAGCCGTAGTCTCCCGATTCGGAGGAGCCGGTGCCGCCTTCCACGGTACGGACATAGGAATACTGCTGGAAGATGCCCATGACTTCCACTCGCATGCCCTCGCCCAGGGTCATGTAGGCGCCCGAACGGTCACCGGCCACACTGTAGAGCAGGGCGTCCTCCCGGACCTGCATGGTCTGGGGATAGTACGGTATTGCCTGGCGGTTCTTGCCTGCCAGAGCGATCAGCTCGGCGTTTTTGCCCGGGTTGATCCATCCGGAAATGCCTCCGATGCGCACCTTCCTCCAGACGCCTTCCCGCCCTCCGATGCCGAACTGGGAGAAGCAGGAGACGCCGGAACGCAGGGTGAGCAAAATCTTGGAGTGGGTATTGGCCTTTTCATAGAGGAGGACCGGTTTGTTGCTGTCCTCCACATGCAGGATGCTGACCTTCCTATCGGCCACCTCTGTCAGGGCGCTGACGGGAATGTACCCGTATACCCGCTGCTCCCCCTGCATTTTGAAGACATAGGCCCAGTTGTCCACGATGCCGACCAGGTGGATGATCTCGTGGTTTTCCAGCATGGAAACGACTTTGGACATGGCGGTGCGGTTTTCATACATGTCCAGGTGACTGGCCCACAGGCCGTTGAGGACCACCTCCGCCGGCCGGCATTCGCCGAAACGGCTGCCGGTGCCGTAGAGCTGTGCGGCCTCCTCCGGGGTGATGACGAATTTTCGGGCCATATACCCCTGTACACCGCCGATGGAGACATGTATGTATTCATCCGTCGGAAGTTCCGGGGAAGCCTCCGGGGTTCCCTCCTCCTGGGATTCTTCGGGCAGAGGCTCGCCCTGGGGCTGGACTGCCTGCACGGGTTCATCGGGCAGAACCGTCAGTTCAGCACCTGTATAATAGGAAGCCACAACGATTCCGCCAGGCTGGTTGCGCATATTGGTCCGCATCAGGTCGTTTTTGTCCACCTCATGGTTGTCCACGTAAACAATGCTCTCCGCAAGCGCCGCGCCGGCACAGATCATGGCCAGCAGCAAACAGATCAGGACAATGGATTTCTTCATGAAGCATCTCATTCCTTTCATCAGTGTTTTACCTCCGGACCGTCAGGCTCCCGGGGTTGATGACAAATTCAGCTTCGTTCATGGGCTCGAGTTCGCCGTCGATGTTGACGACCATGCCGGGCCTGCGAAGGACCACGCGCCGGGCCCGACGGACCCGGCAAAGAAACGGAAATCGCACATGCAGCCCGCAGATGAGCAGCGGAAACAGCAGCGCAATGAGAAAGGCGGGAATCGGCCGGACCACGATGACGTCAAACAGCCCGTCCGTCAGGTCTGCGTCAGGGGCTACCCTGAGGCCTCCGCCGATGTACTGTCCGTTGGCGATCTCAATGATCACCGAGGGGATTTCCTCAAAGGGCCCGTTATCCAGGGAAACCTGGAAGGTGGAGGGACGGTAGGAGGACAGGATGGCAAACAGGGCTTTACGGTAAGCCCGATCGTTCCCGCAGACGGGTTTGAGCTCCTCGGTTTTGCGCAGGACCTCCACATCGAATCCGGAACCGGACACATTGATGAAGTGCCTGCCGTTGATGCTTCCGCAGTCGATGCGCACGGGACTGCCGTTCAGCTGTTTGCAGAATGCCTGGAGGGGGTCTTTCGGGAGCTTCAGTGCCCGGGCAAAGTCGTTGCCGGTCCCGCAGGGCACCACATACAGGGTGACCTCTTTTCCGGCAATGCAGTTGACCACATTGCTGAGGGTACCGTCTCCGCCCATGCAGACAAGGTCGGTGCAGCCATCTTTCATGGCACGGTCCACCTGATGCGTCACATCCTCCGGAGAAGAGAACAGATAGACAGAAACATCCTGGTGCCGGTCTCGGAGAAGGGAGCGGATGCCATCAAGGACGGGCCGGGCCTGGCCGGTGCCGGACGAGGGATTGACGAGAATGCCGAACAAGGTCTATTCCTCCCCTGCTTCTTCCACTGATTTGGACCATCTGACGGGATCAAAACCAGGATCGACGGCATCCTTCTGCCAGCAGCCGAAGTAGATGGGAAGACCGAGATCCGAGAACTTGCGTTCGTGTTCGCTGATGTAATTGGGAGAAAAACCGGAGCGGTGCAGATCCTCCGTGCAGAAGCGCAGACGGAATCCGGAAACCTCAAAATAGGTGCAGGAATCCTCAAAGAGTTCCCGGCAGTCGGTTTTAAACCAGATTTCCCCCTGTTCCGTCAGGAAACTGCGGTACTGCATCAGCTGGCGGGGATGAGTCAGACGGCGCTTGGCCGTACGCTTGCGGTGGGTCCAGGGATTGCAGAACTGGATGTAAATCCTGGAGACGGCATCCTCCGGCCCGAAGACGGTTTCGATCCGGGTGATGTCCAACCGGGCCAGCAGGATGTTGTTCACCGGGTTCAGCGCATAGGCGGACTCGATGTTGCGTTTGGCGTCCCCCAGTACATTGCTGGTGATGTCAATGGCCACAAAATCGGTGTCCTGCTGATGAAAGGCCATCTGTGCAGTGGAGACTCCCTTGCCGCAACCCAGCTCCACGTGGAGCGGCCGTCCGGTTGCAAAGCGGTCCCGCCAGTGGCCCTTGAGGGATGCGGGCTGATCGATGTAAAACGGGCAGACCGACAGCTCGGGAATCGCCCATTTCTTCTTTCGCATGTGCATAGTGGTGACCTCCAGAGAGATGGGAATATTATATAGGTGGAAACACAAAAAAACAACCCTGCAAGATGCAGGGTTGTCTGTGGGATCCGGCAACGTCCTACTCTCCCGGGCCGTCTCCAGCCAAGTACCATCGGCGCTGAAAGGCTTAACTTCTGTGTTCGGTAT
>CACYCQ010000337.1:0-3693 GCA_902772995.1 uncultured Eubacteriales bacterium | reverse complement strand
TGAGGTGATGGACTGGATTCTGCAGTATGCGCAGGGTCCGAGAAAACTGCCTGCCGAGAAGACCCGGGTGGAAAGCGAATTCGACGAGGTCAGCGCTGTGCTGTCCCCTGCAATGCAGTAAATCAAAAAGAGACTTTGCCATGACGCAAGGTCTCTTTTTGATGGTGGGGGCTGGTGCCCGTGCCTGGGAGTTCCAGCGGAAGGGAACACAGGACCGTCAGTCAAACAGATAGAGAGGAACCGGAAGAACCCGAATTGCTTTTGTACTTGTCTCACGGGGAATTTGCTGTTAAGATAGCCACGTTCGTTTTCTTATGACAGCGATTGGGATTTTGATAATCAGGATGACCTTTGGCGGGCCTGAGACGAAGCAGGATCGATGAAACCGCCCGAATACACAGGTGCACCGTCCTGCCATCGTGTCCGGGTTGATCGTTCACAGCGGATTGCGCGTGCGCTCAGCAATGACGCTGGAGCGATGAACCAAGGACCTGCACCCGGAGATCCGATTGCCTTTTGACTGGTCAAGGGGATGATGACGGAGAAATCACAGATCCGGGAGATGGGTTCTGGAACAGGAGACATCCCCTTGCATCAGGGAAAGCATGGTTACCGCGCTGACGGGTTTCAAACAAGATTCTGCTTAGAAGATGGGAGAAAAACATGAATCCACAAAACTTCACGCTTTCAATAGTTATTCCCTGCTATAACGAAAAAAACAGCATTCATGCCATTGTCGAAAAAGTTCTTGCTGCTCCGATTGAAAAAAAGGAGATTATTATTGTCGATGACAAAAGCAGGGATGGAACAAGTGAGATCCTTGACAGGGAAATCGCTCCGCTTGTCAGCAAAGTGATTCATCATGAGGTCAATCAGGGAAAAGGGGGAGCGCTTCGAACAGGGTTTCAGGAAGCCACGGGCGATGTAGTGATCATTCAGGATGCGGACCTTGAATATGATCCCAATGAGTATCCGCTGGTGGTCATGCCGATTGTCAATGGGGAATGCGATGTATGCTATGGCTCTAGATTCCTGAATCAGGCAGCCAAAGGATACAGGGCAAACCAGCTGGCAAACAAATTCCTGACCCGGCTTTCAAATCTGTTTACCCGACTGCATCTGACAGATATGGAAACATGCTATAAGTGTTTCAAACGGGAAATCATCCAGGCGGTGGATATCCAGGAGAACCGCTTCGGCTTTGAACCCGAAATCACTGCCAAGGTGTCGAAGATGAATGTGAAAGTGAAGGAGGTCCCCATTTCCTACTATCCTCGCACCAATGAGGAAGGCAAGAAGATTGGCTTTAAAGATGGCCTTCGGGCGATTGTCTGTATCTGGAAATACAGGCACGGCTGAGATCTGCAGGACGGGGGAAGAGAAAAAATGGCTGAAACAGGGAAAGTGCTCCATCTGTTTGTCCCGGGACGGTTGTGTCTTTTCGGAGAGCATTCGGACTGGGCGGGAATGTACCGCTCGGTGAACTCCGGGATAGAAAAAGGGTATGCCATTGTTTCCGGTGTGGAACAGGGTATATCCGCAACTGCTGAGCTCGCGGACAGGTTTATCATGACCACTTCCCCGGATTTCCCGGAGGAGGAATCCTGGGAATGCGAGATGGATACGGCAAAGCTGCTTGAAGCAGCGCAGAACGGCGGGTATTTTTCCTATGTAGCCGGAGTGGCTTCCTACATCAATGACAATTACAGCGTTGGCGGAGTGAAGATCACGATCGAAAAGCGTGATCTGCCGATCAAGAGCGGACTTTCCTCATCTGCCGCCATCTGCGTTCTGGTCGCGCGGGCGTTTAACCAGCTGTACAAACTGAAGATGAATGTCAGGGGCGAGATGCAGGCGGCGTTCCGTGGCGAGCTGCGGACACCCTCCCGCTGCGGGCGGCTCGATCAGGCCTGCGCATATGGCGTGAAACCCGTCCTGATGGAATTCGATGGTGTGGAAATCGATTCCGGAGTGATCCGTGTCGGTGCAACGTTTCACTGGGTCATCGCCAACCTGATGGCGTCGAAGGATACGATCAAAATCCTCGCAGATCTGAACAAAGCCTATCCGTTTGCGGAAAATGAGGCGGAACGGCAGGTTCAGGAAGCTCTCGGACCGGAAAACAGGGAGATCGTGTTCCGGGCAAAACGGATGCTGGAACAGGGAAATGTGCAGGGAATGGGAATGCTCATGACCGAAGCGCAGGCCCTGTTCGACAAGAAGATCGCGCCGATGTGCACGGAACTGAGGGCGCCCGTCCTGCACGGCATTCTGGAAGATCCACACATCAAAAGACTGATCTATGGCGCCAAGGGCGTCGGTTCACAGGGAGACGGGTCCGTCCAGTTCCTGGCCAGAGATGAAAAATCCGCGGCTTTGCTGCGGAAATATCTGGAACAGGAAAAAGGAATGCCCTCCTTTGCGTTGACCCTCAAGCCGGGCCAGACGGTCAAAAAAGCCGTGATTCCGCTTGCGGGATTTGGAACCCGCGTCTTTCCGGCGACAAAATGCATGCCAAAGTGCTTCATGCCTGTGTATGACATGGATGGGTTTCTGAAACCGGCCCTGATGATCATGCTGGAACAGCTGATTGAAGCTGGAATCGAAGACATCTGCCTGATAATCGGGGAGGAGGAGCAGCCGGATTTTGATCGGTTCTTTGCTCCGATTTCAAAGGAACAAAGAGAGAAGCTGCCTGAAAACAAAAAGCAGCTGGAGGATAAGATCCAGCGCTTCCGGAATCATATTACCTATGTTTATCAGAGGGAACGCCTTGGGTTTGGACATGCGGTCTGGCTGACAAAGCAGTTTACAGAAGGTGAACCCGTGCTGCTTCTGCTTGGGGATTTCCTGTACCGCTCCAGCAGCGAAATCAATTGCTGCAAGCAGGTGGTGGATGCCTACAAGGAATGCGGGTGTGCGCTGGTCAGCATCATAGAAGTCCCGATTGAAAGGGTGGTCCATTACGGGATTCTTCATGGCTGCTGGAACAACAAGGAAGAAACCATGATGAAGGCGGACCGCATGGTGGAAAAACCGACAGACGATTACGCGGAGGAATACCTCGGGGTAAAGAACGCAAAAGGAGAAGAAAAGTACTATGCCACCTTTGGGCAGTATGTGATTACGCCGGATGTATACGATGAGCTGGAGCACCAGATTCGCGTGATTGGAAGACCGTCCGAAGGAAAAGAGTACGGATTAACGGCTGCTCTGGATGCGGTCCGGGAGAAAAACGGGTTATGTGGATTTCTCCCCGATGGAGAATCCTTTGATATCGGTCTGCCGGATGCCTACCGTGAGGCCATGTGGAGATATGCACGACGAGAAGAGAATGAAAAAGGGATATCCGGCTGAAGCAAACGAAGGCCCCGGGCAGGGATTCCTGTTTTGCGGGACTGGATGAGGCACAGAGGGGAACCTGAGCCGCTGTCAGTACAGTTTCAAACCAATAGCTTGCCGCTGTACACACAATTAATAACATAATATAAATGTTGATGCACAAAGCCCCATAAAGACCATAAATATGGAAAGAACCCGGAGCCGACAGCTCCGGGTTCTTGGCGTGTGAGGAGGGACAGCATATCCTGCTGGTGAGGAGACAGTGGATCAGTATCGTCCATACCGAATCATTGCGTCAATGATCTCCGGGAAGGTCCAGGTGCAGCGGCGCCGGTCCATCAGGCCGAAGAG
>CACYCQ010000336.1:0-3322 GCA_902772995.1 uncultured Eubacteriales bacterium | reverse complement strand
CTGCAGTGCACACAGTCTTCTTCCATGTTCCCGTGATGACAGTCCTGAAACGATGCGGCATCCCACGGATCTTCGAAGTGAATGAATTTTTCAATTGCATCAAGCAGTTTTCCCTGGCAGTTGAACTCACTTACCGGACAGCCTCACACTTGCCATTTGCATAGCGCCGAAGGATCTTCAGCGCCAGCGCCGGAGGTTAATCTTCTGTTTCTATAATGTGTTTCTTTTCTCAGGTCGTTTCTGCTTTGCCCTGTTTCATGCACCATCCATCCCTGCAGGGTGAAAGGAGACCTCTCTTTCGTGGGGCCTGTCCTCCCTTTCAGGCAAAACCTCTGATGATGCGGCAGCCGCGTTATTCCCCCGACAGCGGGAGGGACCTCCCCGGTCCTGTGCAGCGCCTCCGACCGGGGAGCAGGCGGGAGGTTTGGAGTCTGCCGGGCTCCTGCAAGGGGAGGAAACCGTCGCTTGCGCCGTGCCCCTGCCGGAGTGGGGCTTCCGGGGAAAAATCGGATGAGGGCTCCTCCCGTTTCCCCGCCGGCAGAGCTCCATCTCCGGGTCACATTGTCCCTGCTTTGAGTGAATGTGAAAAACGGGGAACTGCCGGAACCGGACAGACTGAATGAAGGAGGACGGATGCCCTCATCGCATGGGCTTCGGAGCACGGGCTTTTGTGAGTGCCGCCCGGCTCGCCGGTTTCATCCTCTCCGCGCGCGTGGGTGCATTTGAAAGAAGGCCGCGGGAGTGCGGGCCGCCGGTTTCTGTCCCGCGCCGGAAGCGCCTTTTCCCCTGCCCGGGGGCATGCGGGATGGAGGACACTGAGGATCCCTGTCCCGGCCTGCTGGAGGGAGCTGTTCACGCCGCCAGCGCGCAGGGAACCCTTCCGCCGGCTGCCGGGACAGCCGTATTGCGCATGAACGGGGGATTTTTGCTGGCTGACAGAGGACTCAGCTCCCGGCACCGCCTTCCCGGTCAGATGGGCCTTTGGAGGATCCGCATCTTTCTGGAAGACAGAGAAGGAGACCGGATCCCGGGAAAACAGACGGCAGGGGAGCGGGCAGGGAGGAGCATACGAGCCGGAAAGGAAAGCGGTGAGTGCGGGAAACTGCAGGAAAATCCGCATTCTCCCTGACGCGGCTCCCGCCTGAAGAGGAGGGACCGCCGCCGGTACCCCCGGATCAGAGGAAGAACCCTGCAATCAGATGCGGCGGGATGTGCTATAATAGCCGCCGGCGCTCTTGCCCTGCCCCCCGCGGGCGGGGCGGATTCCCGGCGGTCAGAAGGCGATTCCCGTTCATCCGGGGCAACCTCTCGGATGTGTGACCGCGCGGGTGCGCAGGGCGCCGGCAATCTGCAGGAACGGGAGAGGCCGGGCGAAAGGGACACGCGATATGACATGCCGGGAAAGGAACCGGCGGCTTTTGCGTGGAAACTTCCTCCCGGGGAAACCGGCACCGGTTCCTGCAAACACAGAAAGGAAAGACAGAACAACATGAATCAAAGAGACCTTGCTGAACTTAAAAGACGGCTGAATCCCGAAAAGCGCAATCCTTCCCTGATTTGCGGCTGCTATGTCGATCACGTCGGCAATCCGATCACAAGCTTCGAGCTCCCGGTCAGTACCATGGACGAGCAGGAAAATGAGCAGTACATGTCCATCTTCAAGAAGGTTCTCTCCGGAAAGCTCGGACAGGCGCTGACCCCCGTCGCTTTTCCTGCGGACCAGGACGATCTGCTCCTTCGCGTCAGGGATTCCGCGCTGAAAGACCAGGAGTCGGTACAGGCGCTGTACACCCGCCTGACCGCAGGAATCTGCGCCGAGCATCCGGACATGCAGTCCGTGGAGGACGCCCAGCATGCTCCCAACTGGCTGATTCTGCTGATGTTTGACGATATGGATGTCCGTGCAAGGGATGTGAACGGCGACATAGACTATGACAACTCCGACCGCGCGTTCAGCTATGTGCTGTGTGCGGTCTGCCCGGTAAAACAGGAGAAGTCGGCGCTGCGGTTCCTCCCCAGGGACGGCGTCTTCCATGAGCGCGCGCCGGAGCGGCTGGCCAGCACGCCGGCGCTGGGATTCCTCTTCCCGCTGTATGAAGGCGGGGCCGCAGATATCAATACCATTCTGCTGTTCAGCAAGGACCGCAATGACGCCCACGCGGATTTCCTGAAGGCGGCCTTCAATGTCGAGGCGGAGATGCCCGCCGCGCAGCAGACGGAAAACTTCCAGGCGCTGCTGACCCAGAGCCTGGGCAGTGAATGCTCCCTGGATGTGGTGCAGGAGATCCATGAGAAGGTGTCCGGCATGCTCGAGAATCAGAAGAAGGACGATGATCCCCTGATGCTCTCCAGGCAGGACGTGGCCGACATCCTTTCAAACGGCGGGGTGTCACAGGAGCGGGTCGAGGCCTTCAGCAGGGGCTTTGACGAAACCTTTGGCCAGGGCACGGTCCTTCCTGCGGTCAACGTTGTCACGCCCAAGCAGTTCAAGGTGGAAATGCCCAACGTCTCGGTCAGGGTGGACCCCAAACAGACCAGCATGGTTGAGACGCGGGTCATCGACGGCCTGAACTACCTGCTCATCCCCATCGAAGGAGAGATTTCCGTGAACGGACAGCCCGTGGTTCCGTCCGGGGAGTCCCGCTGAGTCCCGGACTTCCGGTGAGGGAGCCCTCTCCGTCCCGTGAGAAAGGGCCGGGGGGCTCCGCTGCAGGGCGCGGCCTGCCGTCATTCCTTTGCACCGGAGACGGCCCGGGGATGTCCCGTGGAGGACAACAGCCAATCAGCGAGGCTGAAGGAAGCGGTGTCCCGCAAGACGGGAGAGTGACGGTGCTGCAGCCGGCGCTTTCGCTCTGAGAGGCCCCTTCGGCTTTGTCCTGCCGGGACGGCTTCGTGACCGGCCCCGGGCGGACGGCTGTGAAAATGATAAGACGCACGATAAATGAGCCTGAATCCGGCAATTATTTGCAAATTAAATGATTCTGCCAGGAGAACGGGAAACTGGTCGTGAACCCCATTCAGGCACAAGATATCTCTGCCGGTACTGTCAGGAAGGAAACGTCGCCTTCTTGGAAAAGATTGGAATGTACCAGAAGGATTCTATTCCTTCCCATTTGGTGTATAGTGTGATGACTGCTTCCCTCCAAGACTCAAATAATGTGCCAAATCAGACTCAAATAATTTGTCATCTGACACCTTCCCCAAACCGGTGACAGCAGCAATGTGTTTATCCATGTGCTCGTTGGTCTGCTTGCTCTTTCAGGACTTGGCCTGGTAATCAAGAAGAGATAATGAAAACAGCCTCTCCGAACTGTATCCCTGT
>CACYCQ010000335.1:0-3998 GCA_902772995.1 uncultured Eubacteriales bacterium | reverse complement strand
TGCAGCCCTGGGGGCGTTTGCCCTGGGAGCGCTACTGAGCATTCCGGCCGTGCTGACGCTGCAGGTGAATCTGGCCCCGGATGCTGCAGGAATGACCTGGGGGCCGGTGGAGATCCCCAGACTGAAGGTGTTTGACAAGCTGTCCCCCGTCATGAAAGCCATTCAGGGGGGCACGGTCAGCTATGACATGCTGAAAGGCCAGTTCCGCACAGCTGTCATTCTGGGCGGCGTGATGCAGACGTTTTCCCATATGAATCTGGCACGGGAGATGCTTTTGCCCAATGGCCTGTATGCCCTGTTTCTGATGACTATCCCGCTGGAGATCCTGGGAGCGCTGGTGCTGGTGCACCGGCTGCTGACAAGGCGGAAAATGGCCGGGAAACATGTTCCTCTGGCCATTTTGCTCATCTGTGCGGGGATGGTCACGGTGCTGGCCCTAGTGCTTCTGGGCAGTGAAGGGCGGCAGAACAGGGCCGGCGTGACCGGATGCTATGATTATGCATCCCAGATGGCGTATCTTCTGATTCTGGCGGCCATCGGGCTGGACCGGGTGGAATTCAAGAGCCGAACGGGCGCGGCGCTGCTGGCAGGACTTGTGGCGCTCAATGCGGGAGCACTTGGCGTGCACCTGTTTTCGGGACAGTACAATGAAGCGGTCAACACCTATTTCCTCCAGTTCAGGGAAATTGCGGAAAAAGCGGAGAAAGCTCACGAGCAGACCGGAAAAAAGGTTGTGGTGACTTCTGAATTCTATCCGCACATCGCCCCGGAGGAGGCGGCGGAGATGATCTATCTGTATGCGGCAAACCCGGATATGACAGAGGTGGCGGCGTCTCCGGCCTCTGTCTGTGAGACGGTGTACCCTGATGCCATGTCACAGCTGTCCACGCAGGAAATCTATCTGATGCTGGCCAGAAATCTGGCGGAATTTGATACGGAGGGCTTTGAAATGAGCCAGTCCGGCGTCTTTGCCCTGGCGGTTCCTAGGGACACGGAGGCGCAGACAACCCCTCCTGCAGGTAAATAGAAAAAGAAGGAATCCGGCAAAAGCCGGATTCCTTCGAAGGTTTTGGGAAAGGGATGTCAGATCTCCAGCAGATCGCTGAAGGCGCGCAGCGCTCCGTCAGTATCGTGGGCCAGGACGCGCTTGGCCAGCACCTTGCCCAACTGGACACCTTCCTGGTCAAAGCTGTTGAGGTTCCAGATGAAGCCCTGGAACATGACCTTGTTTTCAAAATGGCTGAGAAGCGCCCCGAGGGCTTCGGGAGTCAGCTGCTTGCCGATAATGATGCTGGAGGGACGGCCGCCGGCAAAGTTCTTGTTGGGATTGTCATCCTTCTTGCCGCAGGCGAAGGCCATGATCTGAGCGGCCACGTTGGCGCACAGCTTCTGCTGGCTGGTGCTGCCCTGGATGTCCACATCCATGCCCGCCTGGTTGCAGCTGAAGCCCACGAACTGGAGCGGGACGATGTCCGTTCCCTGGTGCAGGAGCTGATAGAAGGAATGCTGCCCGTTGGTGCCCGGCTCACCGAAGATGATGGGACCGGTCACATAGGAGACGGGCTTGCCGAAGCGGTTGACGGACTTGCCGTTGGATTCCATGTCCAGCTGCTGAAGGTGCGCGGGGAAACGGGAAAGGGCCTGGGAGTAGGGAAGCACGGCCGTGGCCGGGTAGCCCAGCACATTGCGCTCGTACACGCCGATCAGGGCATCCAGCATGGCGGGATTCTTGAGGGGATCGGACTCGCAGCACAGACGGTCTTCTTCAGCAGCGCCTTCCAGGAAGCGGGCAAAGATGTCGCCGCCGAAGGCCAGGGAGAGGATGACGCCGCCCACGCAGGAGGTGGTGGAATAGCGTCCGCCGATATAATCGTCCATGAAGAAGGCAGCAAGGTAATCGCTGCTGGAGGCCAGGGGAGAGGTCTCGTTGGTGACGGCGACCATGTGCAGACTGGGATCCAGACCGGCGCTGCGCAGGGCTTCCTTCACAAAGGACTCGTTGGTGAGGGTTTCCAGCGTGGTTCCGGATTTGGACACCAGAACGAACAGCGAATGGGCCACGTCGATGCTCTTGAGGACGGCAGCGGCATCATCGGGGTCCACATTGCTGATGAAGCGGGCTTCCATCTTGAAGCAGCCGTTTTGACGGGCCCAGTTTTCCAGTGCCAGGTACATGGCGCGGGGGCCGAGGTCGCTGCCGCCGATGCCGATCTGCACGACCGTGGTGAATTTCTCGCCTGCGGCGTTGGTGATTTTTCCGGAGTGGACATCCGCGGCAAAGCTGGCGGCCTTCTTTTGCTCAGTGGTATAGAACACGCGCTTGTCCGTGCCCTCCGCGATGACGGGAGCTCCCAGCTGGCCGCGGGTCAGGTGATGGAGAACGAGGCGTTTTTCGCCGGTATTGATGACTTCGCCCTCGTAGAGCGCCTTGAATTTTTCCGTCAGCTGGGCTTCGGCGGCCAGATCGGAGAGCGTGCCCAGAATCTCATCATTGACGGCCTTGGCGGCGTAGTGGTAGCTCAGTCCGCCGGCCATGGGAACGGTGTAGCGCTCAACCCGCTGTGCACCGGCTTCTCCCGCCATCGCTTCGGGAAGGTTGACAGGTGCCAGACTCTGCAGTTTGGAAAAGGACTTCAGGGTATCCAGATTGTTCCAGTTCAGCATGGGAATCTCCGCCTTTCTTGTATAGAAAAATAGAATGTTGCGACTGAGAAAATTATAGCGCAGCGCGAAAAGGGAAACAAGGAGGAAAAGGGGAAAATCACAAAATGCCGGATCGCCCGTTTCTGACGGGCGATCCGGCAGAGAAAACTGCAGGACTGATCTTATCTCCTCTTGTTGACGGCTCCCTGGGACTTGGCGCTTTTGCGGATTCCCTCGGTCATGAGCTCCTGGCCGTCCGGCATCAGCCAGACCGCTTCCACATCCGGGAGGGATTCCACGAAGGCGCGGGACTCGCTGTAGGGCATGAGGAACGCCGCGGTGGACAGGAAATCCGCCAGACCGGAGTCCCCGGTGATGATGGTGACGGAGCGGAAATACTCCCCGGGCATCAGGGTGTCCGGGTCGATGAGGTGGCAGTACCGCTTGCCGTCGACTTCATAATACCGCTGGTAATCCCCGGAGGTGACCACGGAGCAGTCGGACAGGTACAACGTGTCCACGATATCCGTGTCGGCGACGCTCCCGTCCGGGGTCTGCAGGCCGACGGCCCAGTTGGGGCGCCCGTCCAGGGGCGGATGCCCGATGCGGACATTACCTCCGGCGCTGAGCACATAGGAGGACATGCCGGCGGCTTCCAGCAGCCGGGCCACCACCTCCGTGGCATAGCCCTTGGCGACGGCGCCCACATCCAGCTCCATCTCCGGATCGGCAAAGGCCACGGTGAAATGCTCGGGGTCAAGAACCAGATCCTCGATGCTGCAGTGCCGGGAGGCTTCCTTCAGCGCATCCATTTCCGGCAGCTGCGCCTTCCCGGGATCCGCCAGCCCCGCTTCCCTCTTCACATGCCACAGGGACAGCACGCGCCCGAGGGCGACATTGGTCTGCCCCTGTCCCAGGGAATACTGGGATTTGGCAAAGGACAGCAGGGAAAACAGGAGCGGGTCCACCTCGACGGGCCCCTCCTTGGCCAGACGGTTGACCGCACACAGGCTGAGGACATCTTCGTACTCGTTGTAGCGGTCATACAGCCTGTGCAGGTGCTGGTAGGTGGAGTGGGCGAGGGCGGAAATCTCATCGAACTTCTGCCGGCTTTCAGCAAAGCCCACCAGGGAAATGACGGTATCAAAGGTGTCGGTGTAGACGACGGAAAAACGCTCAGACGCCCCTGCGCATGCAGCGGGGACCAGCAAAAGAAGCAGAACGCATACAGAAAGAAATCGTTTCATGGCGGCATGAGCCGGGGGGTTCCCGGCATCTCCTTTCAAAGTGAGGTCAGGAAAGGGGCCTGGTCCTTGCGCCGGCAAAGGGCGAGACGGCCAGGACAAGCGGAAAGA
>CACYCQ010000334.1:0-2535 GCA_902772995.1 uncultured Eubacteriales bacterium | reverse complement strand
TCCAGGAACAAGAAAACATTGGAGCGGGAGACCCAGGAGTCACAGGCAGAGACCCCGATAACCCCAAGAAGGAAAAGAGGCAGACCACTGGGCTCAAAAGACTCGAAGCCGAGAAAAAGAAGAAGTACAAATTCTCTTAAAGAAGAGGAAGAAAAAAGTACGGAGGAGATTCCCGGCAGCTAAGGTCTGACATTACCTTGATGACAGAGATGTAGCTACAAATGTACCAGGGATTTCCAGATAACAACGAACATATTGTAATGCGACCGATCGTTCGCTATAATACAAGCGGACCGATCGGTCGCTCTTTATGCATGGAGGTACTGTATGGCAAAAGATACAAAAGACAGGATCCTGATTGCAGCTCTGGACATGTTTTCTCAAAACGGCTTTGCCGGCACCAATATCCGCGAGCTGGCCGCGTCTCTCGGAATGGGAAAATCATCGATATATCGTCATTTCGAGAGTAAGGAGGACATCTGGAATGACCTGCTGGATGAATTGGTCGCGTATTATGATGATCGCTTTGGTTCGCCGGAACATCTGCCACCTATTCCGGATTCTGCTGACGAGCTGATCACCATGACGATGAGGATGGTCGATTTTACCGTTCATGATGAAAGGGTCATCAAGACGCGCAAGGTTCTGATGATCGAGCAGTTCCGGGACGAACGCGCACGGATGCTGGCAAGCAAGCATTTTTTGACAGGGCTCACGGAGATGTTCACTCCTGTTTTCGATGGAATGATGGACAAGGGACTGATCCGAAAGGAAGACCCCGCTATGCTGGCGTTTGCCTATACAACGCCAATCTCCGCCCTGATCCATCTGTGTGACCGGGAGCCGGAGAAGATGGGGGAAGCGATCGGGCAGATCGAGGCATTCAGCAGGCACTTTATTCGGATTTACAGGACAGCCAATAACAAGGAGGCTGAAAAGTGAAGTACTTTCGGACCATCACGCTGACAGACGGCAGAACCTGCGTCATCCGAAACGGCACTGAACGGGATGCGGAGGCCGTGCTGTCCAATTTCATACTGACTCACAAGCAGACGGATTACCTGATGACCTATCCGGAAGAAACGACCTTCACCGTTGATCAGGAAAAAGAGTATCTGAAAAAGAAAACAGACAGCGATCGCGAGATTGAACTGGTGGCTGAAGTGGATGGAAAAATCGTCGGAACAGCGGGTGTTGAACTGGTCCAGGCATCGGAGAAAACCCGGCACAGGGCATCGTTCGGCATCAGTATCGAACAGGCTTTCTGGGGAATCGGCATTGGAGGGACTTTGACAAGTGCCTGCATTGAATGCGCCAAAGCAGCCGGATATTCCCAAATAGAACTTGAGGTTGTGGCGGATAACAAAAGAGCTCTTGCGATGTATCAGCGCGCAGGCTATGTCGAATACGGCCGGAACCCCCGGGGCTTCCGTTCGCGCAACAGTGGATGGCAGGAAACCGTGCTGATGCGGCGGGAACTCGACTGATGAAGCAAACGATGAAAACCATGCTTTGGTGCTGCGGCAGGTTGTATAACCTCTGCAAATGAAAAACGAACAGGCGTTGAAGCACAATCATGTCGAATGGATGGAATTCATTGTGACGTGAAGGAGGGATGGACGGTATGGGACTGAACGGGGCAGGAGAGGAAGCTACAGAAGCCGGACTTGATTTTGCCGTATCGGACGTAAAAGGGGAGAGCGCCCGGGCGCTTCTTGAAGAACTCAACGAGACGCTCATCGGCATTCTCGGACACAACGGGACGAAGCATGTCTGTATGGACGATTTCAGTCGGGACGGGGGTTTCTTCCTTGTCGGATACGACGGGGGCATTCCCGTCTGTTGTGCCGGTGTCCGGCTGCTTTCCGGCCGGACCGGCGAGGTCAAGCGCGTATTTGCACGCAGAAACCATAAAGGCTACGGGGCCGCCCTGATGGCAGCGGTTGAAGCGCGCGCGGCAGCAATCGGGTATTGTCGTCTGGTGCTTGAGTGCCGCGAAGGCAATGCCTCGGCAATCGGGTTTTACAGGAGAATCGGATATGAGGACTGTGAGAAATACCCTCCGTACGGCGATGAAAAGGATGCTGTTTGCATGGAAAAGCTGCTCCTCTGCGACACGGAGCAAAGGAAGGGAACCCAGCCCGAAGGTGGCAGAAAGCTGCTGATCCCCCCGGATGATTCTCGCAATATGGATAATCCTGACGGATATGGTCTTTGGGAAAGTGAGATGATGAAATAATGCGCATCTATGTTGACTTTGACGATTGCCTGTGCGAAACAGGAAGGGCCTTCTCAAAGCTTGCACTGGAAATGTTCAATAAGCATGTTCCTTATGAACAGATGCATTATTTTGAACTGGACAGGTCTTTTGACCTGGATGCGGAACAATACGAGCGGTTTATGCTTCGGGGGCACGAGCCTGAGATACTGTTGTCGGTTGATGCGACGCCGGGAGCTGCGAAGACCATAAATGAATGGATTTCCTGCGGGCACGAGGTATCGGTCATTACCGGCCGCCCATCAGGCGTTTATGAG
>CACYCQ010000333.1:0-5847 GCA_902772995.1 uncultured Eubacteriales bacterium | reverse complement strand
CTGGTGGACACGGACATGATCTACGGCCACCGCAGGGATGTGCAGGGATATGCGGACGCGCTGGCCTACTTTGACCGGAAGCTTCCGGAGATCCTGAAGCGGATGGGCCCCGAGGATATGCTGATGATCACGGCGGACCACGGCTGTGATCCCATGCATCACGGCACGGATCATACCCGGGAGCATATTCCGCTGCTGGTGACCGGCGCGCAGATCCTGGGGGGCATCGACCTGAAGACGCGGGAAACCTTTGCGGATATTTCCGCCACCATTCTGGATTTCTTCGGCGTGAAAAATACCCTCCATGGAACGTCCTTCTATCCGGAGATCCGCAAAGGATAAAATGAAAAGGATTACGTGCAGCCATCTGATGGTTGCACGTTTTGTGAAGCAGGAATGGAAACAGAGAAACTGCACCCCAGGGGTGCCGGAAACCGTGCGAAAAATGTGGCCACGGTGCTTCTGCTGATGATGGCCGGAGCACTGCTGGGATATGGGATGGCGACCCTGTCCGAGGGCAGGGAAACCACCGCATGGATGCAGATCCGCTTTGGCCGCGATCAGCGCTATATCCGGGAGGCGGCTGCGTATGTCCTGCAGCAGGAAGAAACCCAGCGGCAGATGAATGACGCCGCGGCGGTCTCCCGGAAAATCCGGATTTTCCCGATGGCCGAGTGGCAGAAGGAAACCCTGACGGTCTATGCACAGGGAGGACGGGCAGAAGACGGAGTACAGGTTCTGCAGACGGTCATCCGGTTGCTGCCCCGGATTCTCTCAGAACGGCTGGGGCAGCAGAGGACGGTTCTTCAAATTGTGACGGAGCCGCAGAAAGCGGGATGGTGGATTCCCAGGGATATGCAGCAGGTCCTTGGAGGAATGGGGGGCGGAGGAATTCTGGGAATCCTGTTCCTGCTGATCATGAACCGGAAGAAAAAAGGAAATAATCCGAAAGTCCCTGTTCCCGATGAAGGACCGGCACTTCTGACGGTGCTCGAACGTCCGGAAATGGACTGGAAGATGGATGCGGAAGCTCCGGAAAAGACGCTTCCCCGGGATTTCAGAATACTGGGAGAGCGGCTCCTGGCCATTTTTGAGAAACGCTGCCTGCTGCTGCTGACGGGCGGCGTGGAAGCGAGGGACCTTCCAGGAACACTGCTGGGGATTTGCCTGGGGTTGCTCCATTCGCGCAGCCGGGTTCTGCTCATGACGGATGTGGAGCTTGCCCGTGTCCTCAGCCGGGAGGACGCTAAGCGCATGAAAAAGGAAGGGGTTGTGAATCTTCAGGGAGAATCGGGGATGCTGAGGATCTGCAGGCTCACCAAAGGCAAACCGGCAGCGAAGGAGGATGGGCCCGACGGGAAAGAATTTGCTCCGGAGCTGATTGTGCTGTGCGCAGCGCCCAGACTGGAGATGCTGATGGACCTGATTGAAAGTGAGAAGGTCGATGCAGCCCTGCTGCTTGCAGGGATCAGGAAGAAGGAAAAATGGCAGGCCGGCGAGGCGCTGTCTTTCCTGGAGGAAGCGGAGATCCCGGTTCTGGGACAGATTGCATGCGGTGCGGAAGCAGTCAGCGAGGACGGCAGGTTCGAGGAGACCCCGGAAATTCCCGGTGGACAGAAGCTTGCCGCAAACCGGGAGAGCACGATGATGAAACTGGAAAAGCTGGTTGAACAGGAAGGGTCCGGACTTTTTGTACAACGGGAGGATGAATCGAAGCAATGAAACCGTGAATGGGAAATCCTGCTGTGGAGAAAACCACACATCATTTCACGCCTCGGTGTCAGAAAGCAGGAATTCTCAGGAACAAAGGCTCGATGAAGCTCCCTCCACGCAAATACAGAGTGCTGATGTGCGAAAAATATAATTGTGAATAAATATCAATTTTAACCATGAAGAAAAATAAAAGGAAGGATGCAGCATCCTTCCTTTTGCATTGTTATGCGTTTTGAGTTTCCGGGAGCACCAGACGGAGCTTTTGTGCTGACGCATCCAGTCTGCGCAGGGTCTCCTGGCGGCCGAGCAGATAGGCCATCTCAAAGGCGCCGCCCGGAGTGGCGGCCTGTCCGGTGATGGCAATGCGGAAAGGCCAGAGAACCTGGCTGGTCTTCATGCCGCTTTCGGGAATGGCCTCCATGACCACATCATGGAGCTTTTCTTCGGTCCATTCCGGAATGCTTTCCAGAACAGGACGGATAAAGGCCAGGGCACTGCCGGCGATTTCAAGCGTGCATTTGCTTTTTTTGTTGATATACAGGTCCGTGCTGAATTCCGGCATGTCCGCGAGGAAACGCACCATGTCAGGCAGCTGGGAGAAGACTTCCGTTCGTCCCTGGAGAAGCTGGCACAGCCGGGACAGGTCCATTCCCTCCTCCGGGAGAACCTTCAGCAGCCATGGACGGGCGATCTCCTCATAGGCGGCGGGGTCGAGCCTGCGGATATAGACACCATTGAAATAGGTGAGCTTGTTCATGTCGAAGATGGCGGGGCTCTTGTTGAGACCCCGTTCATCAAACAGCCGGATCAGATCCTCCATGGAGAAGATCTCTTCATTGGTGTCCTTGGGGGCCCAGCCAAGCAGGGCGATGAAATTGATGATGGCTTCCTTCAGATACCCCTGGGCAAGAAGGTCTTCAAAGGAAGGGTCTCCGTAGCGCTTGGACAGCTTGCGGGTGCTGTCCTTCATCACCGGCGGAAGGTGAAGGTAAAGGGGCGGCTGCCATCCAAAGGCTTCGTAGAGCAGGTTGTATTTGGGAGCGCTGGAAAGGTACTCGGTTCCCCGGGTGACATGGGTGATGGCCATCAGGTGATCATCGACCACGTTGGCAAAATTGTACGTGGGAAGTCCATCGGCCTTGAGCAGAACGTTGTCATCCAGCGTGCTGCAGTCCACCTCCACGTGCCCGTAGAGCAGGTCATCAAAGCTGGCTTTCCCTTCCAGAGGAACGTTCTGGCGGATGACATAGGATTCCCCCGCGGCAATGCGGCGCTTTGCTTCCTCCAGGGAGACGCTGTGAAGACACTTCTTATTGTATTTCCAGGTTTCGCCCTTGGCTTCGGCTTCCCTGCGCTGGGCATCCAGTTCCTCTTTGGTGCAGAAGCAGCAGTAGGCATGACCGCTTTCCACCAGCTGCCAGGCATATTTCGGATAGAGGTCCCGGCGCTGGGTCTGGATGTAGGGACCGTAATCGCCTCCGATATCGGGCCCTTCATCATAATCCAGCCCCGCCTGATGCATGGATTTGTAGATCAGGTCAACTGCCCCGGGCACTTCCCTTTCCTGGTCCGTATCCTCGATGCGAAGGATGAACTTTCCATGGGCCTTTCTGGCCAGCAGATAGGTATAGAGCGCAGTCCGCAGTCCGCCCAGGTGCAGATATCCCGTGGGACTGGGCGCAAAACGCGTACGAACGGTATCAGACATAGAGTTTCGCCTTTCTTATTCGGGTTTGTAGCTGTCCTTGAGGGGGACAACGCGGTTGAAAACGGCAAGCTGTTCGGTGGAATCCTTGTCCTTGCAGTAGTAGCCCATTCTCAGGAACTGGAAACTGTCGCCTGTCCTGGCCTGTCCAAGCCAGGATTCCGCAAAACCGCGGGTGGTCTGCAGGGAGTCCGGATTCAGGCGCCGAAGGAAATCCTGACCGGACGGGGCCTCCTCTTCGGGCTCCGAACCGTCCTCGCCCGGGGTTTCCGGGGATTCCGGCTCCTCGTCCAGCACCAGCACATCGTAGAGGCGGCCTTCAATGGGCAGGTTCTCCCTGGCGCTGACCCAGTGGATGGTGCCCTTGACCTTGCGGTCCGCGCCTTCGCTGCCGGATTTGCTGGACAGGTCTGCAGTGCAGTTGATGCAGGTGACCTGTCCGTTTTCGTCCGTCTCCCAGCTGTCGCAGCGGATGATATAGGCGCCTTTGAGGCGGACTTCTCCATTCGGCTTGAGACGGAAATACTTTTTGGGTGCGTCCACCATGAAGTCTTCCCGTTCGATATAGATCTCACGTGTCAGGACGGTTTCATGGGTCCCCATTTCGGGAATCTTGGGATGGTTCTCAAGAACACAGACCTCCCGCGTATCCTCGGGGAGATTGGTCAGCACCACCCGGACGGGATCCAGTACGGCCATGGCCCGGGGGACCTTCTCATTCAGGTCATTTCGGACACAGAACTCCAGCAGGCGGTGGTCCACCACGGAATCGGACTTGGCCACGCCCACGCGGTCGATGAAGTCCCGGACCGCGGTGCTGGTATATCCTCTGCGGCGCATGCCGGCAAGGGTGGGCATTCTGGGATCATCCCAGCCGGACACATAATGTCCTTCCACCAGGGCGCGCAGATGGCGCTTGCTCATGATGGTGTTGGTCAGGTTGAGACGCGCAAACTCGATCTGGCGCGGTTTGTTTTCAAACCCGCAGACCTCCACCACCCAGTCATAGAGCGGACGGTGGATTTCATACTCCAGGGAGCACAGGCTGTGCGTCACGCCCTCAAGGGCGTCTCCGATGGGATGGGCGAAGTCATACATGGGGTAGATGCACCAGGCGTCGCCGGTGCGGTGATGGGTCGCGTACTTGATGCGGTAGATGGTGGGGTCCCGCAGGTTGATGTTGGGGCTGGCCATGTCGATCTTGGCCCGAAGGACACGGGACCCTTCCGGAAACTCTCCGTTTTTCATGCGCAGGAAGAGATCCATGTTTTCCTCAGGGGAACGGTCCCGGTAGGGGGAATTCTTTCCGGGTTCCTTCAGGGTGCCGCGGTAGGCCCGGATTTCCTCCTTTGACAGGTCATCCACATAGGCAAGGCCCCGGCGGATCAGGTCACAGGCATACTCAAAGATCCGTTCGTACTGCTCGGAGGCATAGTAGATGGCTCCGTATTCAAAGCCCAGCCAGTGAATGTCATCGGTGATGGCGTCCACAAACTCCTCTTTTTCCTTGGTGGGATTGGTGTCGTCGAAACGGAGATTGCAGATGCCGTGGAATTGTTCGGCGGTCATGAAGTCGACATACAGCGCCTTCACATGGCCGATATGCAGATATCCATTGGGCTCAGGCGGAAAACGGGTCTGAACCCGTCCGTTGTTTTGCCCTGGGCAAGATCGGATTTGATGGCTTCCCAGATAAAATTGCTTTTCTTTTCTTCTTCCATGAGTCCCTCCTGTTGCTGTGAAAAGCCTGAATGAATCCTTGAGAGTATACTATTGCCCCGTCTGGCATGCAAGCACGGATTTGCCACGCATAGTTGACAGCGAAACAGAAACAATATGAGATGCGAGGACCTGGACAAACGGATGGTGGGAACGGAGAAAATGGGGTACAATGAACAGGGCTGTCCCGGGGGAAGAGGGGGCTGGAGCATTGCGAACCCGGGCGGTTTATGATACTGTTTTTCTGATCGGCGGACGGACGGCCGGATGCATGAAGGGCCGGTGACCCGGGAAATGCGGCCCCCAGCCAGGCGGATGGAGGTCTGTACTCCCGGCATAATAGGACGCACATGCGCTGTTTTCAGATGGAGGCAGGCTCCCGGTGCAGGGAGGAAAAATACAAACCGGGTTTGACGGGATGAAGGAGATCAGGGGAAAATGGTGAAGACAGGGAATCAGATCTTTGGAAAACTCTCCCTCCGCAGTCTGGCATATTCAGCTTTGGCTGCCCTGCTGTACTGCTTCATGTGGATGATGCTCCGTGAGGTCCTGACAGATGAGAGGATGCTGGATGAGATCCCGCCGCTCTACGATCGTCTGTGGCTGGGGGGAGGACTGGTTTTCTTCCTTTCGGTTTGTGTTTTCTCGGAAAAAAACTGGACCCGCGTGTTCTGGATGGTCCTGCCGGTGATGGCGGTCCTTTACTTTAT
>CACYCQ010000332.1:0-3301 GCA_902772995.1 uncultured Eubacteriales bacterium | reverse complement strand
TCTTCCGGTTTCAGACCTCCATGGGCATGACGCCGATGACCAGGTGATGGCTGTCATGAATCCGGGCCCTGACCGCCTTGAGGGTATACGGGACACTCTTCCCTTCCACACTGCGCAGGTAGGTCATGGCAAAGCGCTGACCTCCCGTCAGATGGGCCAGGAGGGATTCCCGCTCCAGCGCCGCAATCACCCGCTCCCGCTCCTCCGGAACAATCATCTCCGAGAGGACGCCGTGCAGATCTTCAAAGAAGTCCGGACCGCTGCGGGTCATCTGCAGGTCCTCCATCCGCCCCTTGGAGCCGAATTCCACATAATGCCCGTCCATGGTGTCCACATAATAGATCATTTCAAAGCCGCTGGAGAGCGCCAGGGCGATGGTCCCGAAGGCGTTGACCGCCTCCTCCGTGCGGATGTCCTCCAATGAATTGTCTTCCTTCTCCTCCATTTTTTTCTGCCTGGAGAGGATCCGCTCATATTCGCCCGGGGGCACCGGCTTGGAAAAATAGAATCCCTGGACCATGCTGCACCCCAGCTGGTCCAGCATATCCAGCTGCTCCCGGGTTTCCACGCCTTCGGCCACCACCCGGATGGACAGGTCGTCCGCGATGTCGATGATGGCCCTGAGCATTCTCGCCTCATGCTCCTCAATGGCGGCATGCCTGAAAAAGTGGGTATCCAGTTTGATGGCATCCACGGGGAGACGGGAGAGCATTTTCAGCGAGGCCACCCCCGCGCCGAAATCATCGATCTCAATCTGGAAGCCGCGCCTGTGGAGCCGTTCCACCGCTTCGGCGATCTGCTCGTTGTCCTCCAGGTACGCCTCCTCGGTGATCTCCAGCATCAGCTGTGAGGGGGTCACATGAAACCCGGAAATCACGCTCTCCAGCCGGTCCGGAAGTTGGGGGTCATACAGGTCGACCCGGGACACGTTGACGGAGACCTGAACGGAAAAATCAAATTTCTTCTCCCATTTCCGGATCTGCTCCGCGGTTTCCCGCCAGACATACGCATCCAGCTCCTGGATCAGGCCGTTCCTTTCAAAGGCGGGAACAAACACCTCGGGGGAAACCAGTCCAAGCGTGGGATGCTGCCATCGAACCAGCGCCTCAGCCGCCGCAATGACCGGGATTTCGGTCTGAATATCAAACTTCGGCTGATAATACACCTGGAACTGGCCTTCCTCCATGCCTTTCCTGAATTCCGAGAGCATCTGCCGTTCAAAGCCTTCCCTGTCCCTGAGTCCGGCATCATAAAAACACGCCTCTCCCGGGCGCGCCTTGGCGCTCCTGCAGGCGACCTGTGCCCTTTCCATGCACCGTTCCACATCCATGGACGAATCCACCTGGGCATACACCCCCACCCTCAGACGCACGCGCCGGCATTCGATGCCGCTGATGACCTCCTGCATTCTGGTCATCCAGTGCCGGTATTCCTGCTGGTGGGGCAGATACAGGAAAAAGTCCGCAGCGGCGCTGCGGCAGCAGAGTCCTCCTGCGACCGCGCAGAATTCCTCCAGAACGTCTGCCATGCGCCTCAGGATGCTCTCCGCGGTCTCCCGCCCGTACTGCTCCACGAGAATCTCGTCATGCTCGATCCGTACGCAGACGGCGTCCATGGGCACGTCCGGCTGCAGACGCTTTCTGTGCGCCGCAAGGTAGATGAACACATCCCTGTGATACAGCCCGGTCAGTGTATCCCGCTCCGTGCTTCTGATCCTTCGGTGCTGCTCGCACAGCTCAAGGCACTGCGAGATTCTGTGAAGAAGCAGTCCCCCATGCAGGGCACTCCCCTCCACCACATCCGCCGCGCCGGCCTCCAGCACTGTCATTCCCTCCTCGGGCGTGTCCGCAATGGCCAGCACCGGAATGTGCACCATCTGAGGGGTCCGGGCTTTCTCCTTCACAAACTGAAGGCCCGTCATATCCGGCAGGTTCAGGTCAAGGAGAATCAGCGCAAGGCGCCGACGGTTCTGCATGGTCAGCATCAGGGCGTGGCTTCCCGTCCGTGCAAACAGTACCTCGAAGGAATCCTTCAGCTTGCTGTCAAAAAACGACCGCCGCTGTTCATCCGGCTCCACAACCAGGATCTGCTCCCTTTCCGGCCGCGGGGTTCTTTCCGGGGTGATTTTCATCCTGTGCTCCTCCTCATCCATGACTCATTCATGGGAAAACTGCATGTGCCTTGCGTACATCGAGGCCAGTCCGCCATGGGCAGTTTCCCTGTATTTTTCATTCATGTCCCGTCCCGTTCTGTACATGGTTTCCAGCACCTCGTCAAAGGAGATTTTCCGGGTCTCATAAAGGAAACGGGAGAGGTTCACCGCAGAAATGGCCCTCATGGCCGCCACGGCGTTGCGCTCGATGCAGGGAATCTGCACCAGGCCCTTTACCGGATCGCAGGTCAGCCCAAGGTGGTGCTCCATGGCAATCTCCGCCGCATACTCGATCTGATCCACATTAAGCCCCATCAGTGCCGCCAGCCCTGCCGCAGCCATGGAGCACGCGCTGCCGATCTCCGCCTGGCATCCGCATTCCGCACCGGAAATGCTGGCGTTCGTGCGAATCACGTTCCCGACCAGTCCCGCCACCGCCAGGGCATCCAGAATCTCGTTTTCAGGGAATCCACGGTCATGCTGCATATAGTACATGATCGCCGGGATCACGCCGCAGCTGCCGCAGGTGGGCGCCGTGACCACGATCTGCTCGCTGGCGTTTTCTTCGCTCACCGCAAAGGCGTATGCGGCGATTTTCCGGTTCATGGTCACGTCCGCGCTCTCATTGTAGCACCGTTTTTCCAGGAGAATCCTGGCCTTGCGCTGGACATGGAGCCCGCCCGGAAGTTCCCCTTCCGCTTCCAGCCCCCTGTGGATGGTGGCCTGCATGGCCGTCCAGACCTTTCCAAGGATGGGCGTCAGACTGTCCCCTTCCCGTTCTTTGATCAGCTCCGTGACGGAGATGTTGTCCCGTTTGCACACCTGCAGGATTTCCCCCAGGTTTTTTTCCGGATAGGGCTCCTCGCCCTCATCCGGGGAAGGCAGTCCTTCAAAGCGGACGGCGCCGCCGCCGATGCTGCAGCACAGCTGCGAACAAAGCTGCGTCTCGCCCTGCCAGGCCTCAAATCGCAGCGTGTTGGGATGCGGCAGGTCCGTCTTCTCCCTGTCAAAGCGGATTGCCGCCTGCGGCAGGGCCCTCAGGATGGCCTTGCCGGTTCCGTGCCCTTCGCCGGTAAATGCCAGGGAACCATACAGGGTGACCTGCCACCGGTCCGCCTGGGGGAACCTCTCCCGCATCATGGCCGCCGC
>CACYCQ010000331.1:0-29517 GCA_902772995.1 uncultured Eubacteriales bacterium | reverse complement strand
GACCTTCGTAAAGATGGCCGGGAAAATCCTGGATGCCCGGGGCTGCTGAAGGCAGAGAAGAAGGACAGGCCATTTGATAAAGTGAGCCCTTTCAGGAAAAAAATGGACAAATTTCGGAATATACGTTGTCAGTGCATTTTTTTTGTGGTATGATCGACAACGTGCTTGAAAGAAAAGCCCGCATTTCCAAGAAAATGTGTCAGGATAACAGATGATGAAAGGAAGTATTTCACATGAAGAAGACGATCTGCAAGGTTGTTTATGATACCGATGTATCCGAGCTGATTCAGAAGAAGGCATTCGGCGCCTTCGGCGAGCAGAATGGCTACGAGGAGCGGCTGTACAAGACCCCCGAGGGAAAGCTGTTCATCTATGCGGTGGGCGGCCCTGAGTCCCCGTATCCGGAAGAGGCCATCCGTCGTGTGTCCGCCGCCAAGGCCAAGGAATGGCAGGAAGCCTGAGATCATGTAAAAAAAGGAACCGGTGATGAGCCGGTTCCTTGTTTTTTGGGGAACGAGGGAGAAAACCGCGTCTCTTCCGACGGACCGCCTGCGGGCATGAAGCCCCGGACATCAGGAGGGGCGCCTGCGGTCGTTCCCGGACTGCCGGTAATACAGCTCCTTGTCCTGGTACATGAACTCGTCCGCAAGCCGGACCAGTTCATCGATGCCGGCATCCGGGTGATCCCTGTGGGCCGCGAAACCGATGGATAAGGAAACGGTGTCCACCCTGCCGCCGCGCCACGCGGAGGCCCTGCTTCGGACCTGACGGACCAGCTGCGCGCAGTCAGGGGTTTGGACGATGGCCATGAATTCATCCCCGCCGGTGCGGTAGACGGTTCCGCAGGAGCCGATGGCCGCGATCATGCAGTCGGCGGCACCCCGGATCAGTTCATCTCCCGCTGCATGACCCAGCCGGTCATTGACCAGTTTGAGGCCGTTGACATCGGCGGAGATGACGGCCAGGCTGCCGGGAAGGTCCGGGCTGCGGAGCTCATCGACGGCCTCCTCATAACTCAGGCGGTTGTTGATGCGGGTCAGGCCGTCCATGCTGGATTTGCGGATCAGCGCCTCCTCCCTGCGTTTGTCCGCATCGATGTTCTGCACCGTATAGATGATAATCTCGGGCTTTTGTCCCTGCCGGCTGTCCACATTGATATACTGCGCCCGGAACCAGATGTTTTCCCCGTTGAGATACTCGCAGGAGATGCTCTTTCGGTTGACAAGACGCTGCGCGACGGTGGTGAGATCCGTGAATTCCCAGAAAATGTCCTGCATGTCCGCCGCGATCTGGGGCCTCAGGCCGGTCGTCATGCGTGTATGGTCCTGCCCCGGGGCAAGGGGGAGGCTGACCAGGGGCTCATTGCGCAGGTTCATTTCCGTGGATTTGGTGAAATCGATCAGGTTCACATGGTCGTAGATCTCGGCCATGGAATCGAGGATCCGGAGCTGTTCCTCCAGGGCCTTCTTCTGAACCATCGCATCGGCAAACTGCCCGAGCATCATCCGGTAATGGCTGTTGGTCCTCTGGCCCAGCGCAAGGCCGGCGCCGAAGATGATGACAGCCTCAATCGTGCACCCGCTGAATATGTTGACAAACCCCATGAAGGGAGAGGAAAAATCCGTCCGGATGGTGGTATAGCTGCCGGCCTCCAGCCAGGTGGCCAGCGCCATGGTGAGGTAGTTCATGGCGGAGGAGAACAGATATATCCGCCTGTCGCAGAACATCAGACTGAGCAGGGGGACCAGGCACCAGGTCAGCCGGATGGAAATGTGGGAGGCGGACATATAGCACAGCATGGCGTCGAGGGCCAGCAGGGTGATGATGCTGGGCAGATAGGTGTCGGGACTCTTTTTCAGGATCCGGGTATTGATTCCCGCAATGGCGGCCAGCCCGCAGGAAATGATGATGCAGGCCTGATAGCTGGTGCGCTTGAAGATGCCGCACAGGATGCCCAGGGCAATGGCGGGTCCGGTCAGGACGCAGAACCAGAGGATGCGGTTGAGGGAATAATTCATCAGGGAACGGTTCGTGCGGATGAACTGCCTGAAATCCGGAGAATCAGCCGGAGAATGGAAGACTTTCATAACCTGCTCTCCAATCTGTCACGGCCCGGCATCTTCGAAGAATGCGGGCGCCGGAGGGAAAGAAATAATTTGATATCTAAGTATAATATAAATCCGAAGAAATAGCAAGACATGTGAAAGAGGAAGATCCGGAGGACCGCCCTGCGGGGAGAGGGCGGCCGCCAAGAGGATTGACAGGGAAAAAAGGGCATGGATACAATAGTTTATAAAGGGACGGACTTCCCTCCCGGGGAGGCCTGCCGGGAAGGAAGGAGGCCTGCAGATGCGAAGCAGCCGTCTGCCCATGCGGCGTTTTGAAAACGGCACACGCGACCCGAGGATGATTGCGGCCATGCTGGACATGATCAGCACGGTCCACGTGGGGTGCATCGATGAGGAGGGGTATCCCTATGTGGTGCCCATGAACTTCGGATATGAGATCCGGGACGGGAAGCTCCTGGTGTTTGTCCACTGCGCCCGGGAGGGGCACAAGGTGGACCTGTGGAGAAAGAATCCGAAGGTTTCCCTGACCTTTGACGTTTTTTTCAACCATCCGGACAGGGACTACCGGGGCTCGATCCACGACTACCGCTCGGTGATGGCCCTGGGAACCATTGAGGAGGTGGTGCGCCAGCGCTCCGCCGGGCTGCACGGCACGGCGGTCCAGGCCATCCTGCGCCACAACGGCAGGGCCCCCACCCAGTTCAGCGTCCCGCATTACCTCTGGATGGCGGTGTACGTGATCACCTGCGACTGGGAGGATGTGTCCGGCAAGATGGAAAACCCGGTGGAGACCCCGGAGGAGCTGCCCTTTCCGGACCTGACGCAGGCTCCCTGCCGGCAGGATCCCTTTGATCCCGCGTGGTTTTACGTCAGAAAGCCCCGGGAAGGGGGTGCGGCGGCGGGATTCGGGGAGCTCCCTGAGGCGGAGGAATTCCCGGAGGGCGCGGAACTGCCGGTTCCCGCGTGCACCCTTCGCATCCGGGCGATGTGGAAGCTGCGCACGGATACGGCGCCGGTGGACGCGGACCTGTCCGCCCTGGTCCTGGGACCGGAGGGAACCGTCCGCCGCAGGTATGACATGGCGTTCTACAACCAGCGCCGGGACCGGACGGGGACCGTCCTGCATGAGGGAGATGACCTGGAAACGGGGACCCCCGGCACGGAATCCCTGCTGGTGCATCTCGGGGACGCGCCCCGTGAGGTCAGGGAGATCCGCATCTGCCTGGGGATTTACCGGGCGGATGCGCGTGGAGGCGGCCTTGCCGCCCTTTCGCGGGTGTGCCTGGAGGCTGAAACCGCCAAGGACGCCGCCCCGGTGGCCCGGATGTCCCTGGACCCCGGAAACGCCGGAGGGGCGGCCTGTCTGGCGGTCCTCAGGCGCAGGGAGGACGGATGGGTCCTGTGCAGGGAGCTCAGGCCCTGCGGGGGCTGGAGCGTCCTGGACCTGGCCGGGCAGGCCGGCCTGCATCACTGGAGCGAATGAGTTCACACACAGGGAGGGCCTGAAGGTTTCGGGCACGGAAGGAGGACTGAACAATGCCACTGCTGGCAGCATACATGGTCCCGCACCCGCCGCTGATTGTTCCCGAGGTGGGCAGGGGCGGGGAACGACAGATTGAGGAGACGGCCCGGGCCTACAGGGAGGTTGCCCGGGACATCGCCAGGCTCCGCCCCCAGACCCTGATTGTCTCCAGCCCCCACGCCCGCGCCTATGCGGACTATTTCCAGGTGGCGCCGGAGAAGGAGGCCTCCGGGGACTTTGGCCGCTTCGGCGCGCCGCAGGTGCGCATTCAGGCAGCCTGCGACAATGAGCTGCGGGAGGCGCTGTGCGCGCTTGCGGAGAAAAGAGGCTTTCCGGCGGGAAAGCTCGGGCCCCGGGAGGGACAGCTGGACCACGGGACCCTGGTGCCGCTGTTCTTTGTGAATCAGGAGTATACGTCCTACCGGCTGCTGCGCGTGGGCCTGTCGGGGCTCCCGCTTTCGGCGCATTATGCCTTTGGCCGGCTCATCCGGGAGGCTGTGGAGGCCACCGGGCGCAGGGCGGTGTTGATCGCCAGCGGCGACCTGTCCCACAAGCTGCGGCAAAGCGGCCCCTACGGGTTTGCGCCGGAGGGACCTGAATACGACCGCCGGGTCATGGACGTGTGCTCCCGGGCGGCCTTCGGCGAGCTGCTGGATTTTGAGGAGGACCTGTGCGAACGGGCCGCGGAATGCGGCCACCGTTCCTTTGTCATCATGGCCGGGGCGCTGGACGGGCTGTCGGTGAAGGCCCGGCAGCTCTCTCACGAGGGCGTGACGGGCGTGGGATACGGCATCTGCATGTTCACCCCGGGTGAGGCGGACAGCAGACGGCGCTTTCTTGACGCGTGGAAGAGGAGACGGGAGGAGCAGCTGAGGCTGAGGCGGGAGAGCGAGGACAGCCACGTCCGCCTGGCCAGGGAAACCATCTGCCGCTTTGTCCGCTCCGGGGAGATCCTGCCGGTGCCGGCGTGGGTCCCGCAGCAGATGCGCTCAGGGAGGGCCGGCGTGTTTGTGTCCCTCCACCTGGACGGGAGGCTGCGGGGCTGCATCGGGACCTGTCTGCCCGTGCGCGGGAGCATCGCGGAGGAAATCATCGCCAATGCGGTCAGCGCCTCGACGGAGGACCCGAGGTTTCCGCCGGTCCGCCCGGAGGAGCTGGAGCGCCTGGAGATCAGCGTGGATGTGCTCTCGGCGCCGGAGGCCGTCGACCGGCCGGAGGAGCTTGACCCGAAGCGCTACGGGATCATCGTGCGCAGCGGGAACCGGCGCGGCCTGCTGCTGCCGGACCTTGACGGGGTGGATACGGCGGAGGAGCAGATCTCCATCGCCAGGAAAAAGGCCGGCATTGCGCCATGGCAGAAGGTCACGCTGGAGCGCTTCCAGGTGGTCCGGCACAGGTGAGGAAAAGGGGGAGCGGAGATGGCCGCATGCGAGGTCTGTTTCAGAAAATGCCGCCTGCCGGAGGGCGGGATCGGGGACTGCGGGGCCAGGATCGGCTGCGCCGGAGGGACGAGGCCCCTGTATTACGGGCAGCTGTCCTCCCTGGCCCTGGATCCCATTGAAAAAAAGCCCCTGGCGCGCTTCCATCCGGGCTCCCGGATCCTGTCGGCGGGGAGCCTGGGATGCAACCTGCACTGCCGGTTCTGCCAGAACAGCGGGATATCCCAGAGGGAGGGCGGGGGCTTTCCGGCAGACACCGGAGCCATGCCCCCCGAAAAGCTGGTGGAGACGGCGCTTTCCCTGCGCGGCAGGGGGAATATCGGGATCGCCTTTACCTACAACGAGCCCCTGGTGGGCTACGAGTATGTGCGGGACACCGCCAGGCTGGCCCGTGAGCGGGGTCTTTTGTGCGTGCTGGTGACCAACGGCACGGCGTCGCTGCAGGTGCTCCGTGAAATCGCGCCGTGGATCGACGCCATGAACATCGATCTCAAGGGCTTTACGCAGCGGTATTACCGGGATGTGCTCAGGGGGGACCTGCAGATGACCCTGGATTTCATCCGGGAGGCGGTCAGGGGCTGCCATGTGGAGCTGACGACCCTTATCGTGCCCGGGGAAAACGATTCCCGGGAGGAGATGCTGGAGCTGAGCGCCTGGATCGCCTCGCTGACCGGCGTCCATGGCGGCGTGCCGGGGCGGGAGATCCCGCTGCACGTGTCAAGGTTCTTTCCCCGCTACCGCATGACGGACAGGGGGCCCACGCCGGTGAGCACGGTGCTCAGCCTTGCGCAGGCGGCCCGGCAGCACCTGGCCCATGTGTACACCGGCAACTGCTGAGGACGAAAAAAGAAGGGACTGCCGCAGGGACAGTCCCGGGAAAACGGCGGGTGCGGGCGGCTCAGCCGTCCAGCCACGACACGCGCCCGGAGCACAGGTCATAGATGGCCCCTTTGATGGTGAGGGAGCCCAGTTCGGGATGGGCGGCGAAGGCTTCCCGAAGACGGCTGACCCCGTGCAGCACGTTGAGGCGGGTGGCCTCCGCGGGATCGGTGACCCCTCCGATCGCCCTGCGGATCTCCTTCGTAATGTGGCGGATGTATCCGCTGTCGTGCCCGGACAGCGCGGCAGAGACGGCGCCGCAGCGCGTGTGGCCCAGCAGGACCACCAGGGGGCAGTCAAGGTGGGCGGCGGCGTATTCGATGCTGCCCAGCTGGTGCATGTCAAGGACGTTCCCGGCCACCTGGATGGTGAACAGGTCCCCGATGCCGCAGGAGAACAGGACCTCGGGGATGACCCTGGAATCGGAACAGCACACGACGATGGCGAGGGGGCGCTGCCCCTGCACCGCGGTGCTTTGGCGCCTTTCGGGAGAGATGTCGCCCGTGAAGCGGGAGGAAGCGGCGTAGCGTTCATTGCCCTGTGCCAGCAGGAGCAGGCGTTCCTGTGCCGTCATGAAGATCACACCCTTTCTGCAGATGGGAAAAGTGTAGCAGATTCGGGGAAGGCTGGAAAGAAAAAAACCGCCGGGAAAGGCCCCTTTGGGGTCCCCCGGGCGAGGAGACTATTGAAAAAAAACAGTTGAGGGGTTATGATCAGCCCTGTTTGAACCTGCGGGGACCGGGCCCCCCGGGGCCGGGATCCGCAGGCGGGCTGAGATGTCAGCCCGGGAGAAGGAGGGATTCTCTTGAAGATGATCATTGCCGTGGTTCAGGATCAGGATGCGCCCTTCCTGATGGATGATATGGCGGAAAACGGGATCCGCTTTACCCGCCTGGCCAGCACGGGCGGCTTCATGCGGGCCGGGAACACCACGCTGCTGTCCGTCGTGGAGGATGAACAGGTGGACGGGGTGGTGGATCTCATCGAGCGGACCTGCAAAAGCCGGGACGAGGTCACGACCGCCCGGGGCATTCACTCGATGGGCGATACCCACGGAGGCTATGTTCCCCACCCGGTGACGGTCACCGTGGGCGGGGCAAAGGTGTTTGTACTGAATGTGGACCGGATGATCACGATTTGATATGCAGAGCTTTTCGGATTTTGAAGGGCAGAGCGTGCAGCTGCCCAGGCTTCATGAGGATTTTGCCGAGGGGCGCTATGCGCATGCCTACCTGATTACCGGGCCGGCGGGAACCGGCAAGAAATCCTGCGCCAGGCTGCTGGCCATGACGGCCCTGTGCCAGGGGGACGCCAAACCCTGCGGCGTCTGCGGACCGTGTATCCGGGTGCAGAGCGGGAACCATCCCGACTTTACGGAGATCGTGCCGGAAAAGGGCCGGCGGGACATTCTGGCCGGGCAGATGCGGGAGACCCTGGCGATCGTGGAGCGGCAGTCCTTTGAGGGCGGCGCCAAGGTGTTCTTCTTTCCCCAGGCGGACCGCATCAACGCCACGGCGCAGAATGCCCTGCTCAAGACCCTGGAGGAGCCGCCGGAAAACACCATCTTTCTGCTGGTGACGGACCGTCCCCAGGCCCTGCTGCCCACGGTGGTCTCCAGGTGCCGTCCGGTGCGGTTCCATCCCCTGTCCCTGCAGGCAACGGCCCTGCGCCTGCAGGCGCTGGGCATGGACAGCGAAGAGGCCCGGACCCGCGCCCGGATTTCCGGGGGCTGCGTGGGAGCTGCCCTGGATGCCGGGGAAGAGGAGATGCAGCTGCTGCAGGACGTCCGCAGGGAGGCCTTTTCCGTCCGCTCGGTGACGGATGCGGCGCGGGTGACCGCCAGGTTCCGGGAGGAGAAGACCCGGCGCGCGGCCATCCTCGATATCCTGGAGGGAGCCGCCCGGGAATGCGTCCGGGTCCAGGGAGAGGGCTGCCCGCCGGAGGACATGATGCTGGAGGGGGACATGGCGGCCTATGCCGCAAAGGTGCCCCTCGCCGGAGGACTGCGCCTGATGGAGGCGGTCTATGATGCAAAGGAAATGCTGATGCGCAACGTGACCTTCGGGTCCGTGCTGGAGCGCGTCCTGCTTGAAATCGCGGAGGAATATACGAGATGGCCATGGTAGTGAAGGTGCGCTTCAAGCGTGCCAGCAGACTCTACGACTTTGACACCAACGGGATTGCCCTGCTGACGGGCAGCCGCGTGGTCACCGAAACGGTTCGGGGACTGGAGATCGGGGAATGCATGACGGACCCCCAGCCGATTGAGGATGACAGCATCTCTCAGGCGCTCAAGCCTGTTTTGCGGGAGGCGTCCGAGGAGGACCTGCGCGTCCAGAGGGAAAACGAGAACCGGGAACGGGAAGCCATGGCCGTGGCGGTGCGCCAGGTCGGGGAAATCGGCCTGGAGATGAAGATGGTGGACGTGGAATACGCCTTTGACCGCTCCAAGATCACCTTTTATTTCACGGCGGACGGCCGCGTGGACTTCAGGCCGCTGGTCCGTTCCCTGGCCACTGTGCTGAAGACCCGCATCGAGCTTCGGCAGATCGGCGTGCGGGACGAGGCGAAGATGCTCGGAGGCATCGGCCCCTGCGGCCGCCCCATCTGCTGCCGGGCGTTTCTTTCGGACTTCACCCCCGTGTCCATCAAGATGGCCAAGGAGCAGAACCTCTCCCTCAATCCCACCAAGATTTCCGGCCTGTGCGACCGGCTGATGTGCTGCCTCAAGTACGAGCAGGACAACTATGAGCAGGTGCACAAGCGCATGCCCCGGATCGGCAAGGAAGTGGAAACCCCGGATGGCGTGGGGGTGGTCAACAGCCTCAACGTGCTCGGGGAAACCGTCCGGGTGCGCATCGCGGTGGGGGATTCCTACGAAATGCGGGAATACCCGGCGGACGTCTGCCGCCGCACCGACCGGAGCGCGCAGGTGCCCACAGCCCGCAGGGAGCTCTCCCTGGAAGAGGCGGCCGGAAGGCTGAGAGAGGCGGAGCGGGAGAAGGCGCCCGAAAGGCCGAAGGAGAATACGGGGACTGAAGAGAAGGAGGAGCCGGCGCCCGAGGAGGAGGAGACCACCTCCGGGACGGAGCAGGCTCCCCGCAGGTCCCGCAGGGGAAACCGCAGGCGCGGCGGCTCCGGAAAGGGAAAAGGGCAGGGACCCGGGCCGGACAGGCCGGAGGCCCCGGCGGAAAATGCCCCCGCCCGCAGGCGCGAGCAGGGGCAGGAGGCGGCGGACAAACCGGCCAAAGAGCCGAAGCGGACGGAAAAGAAGCCCTTTGAGACCGAAGAGGGCGCGGAGAGGGAAGCCGCGCGCCGCCGGAAGCCCCGGCACCGCCATCACAAGGGTGCAAAACCAAAGGCTGAAGCCCCGAAGGAAGAATGATCCGGCAGGCCGCACGAGGCCCCGAACCCGGCCGGAATCCGGCAGGAGCGCGAAACCGGGAATTATCCGTTCCTCCGGAAGGGCGAGCGGGGCTCCTGCGGTCAGGTGACGGGAGGAAGCCGGCTGAATCCGCCGGTGCATTCCTTGGCGCCGGCATCCATCCGTGAAACAGCGCCGCAGGGCAGTGACCCGGCCTGCGGATATTCACCGGATGGCCCTACATGATGAATCCATTTCTCCCGTACGGGAGGGAAAGGGAAAAAGATGGAAAAAGCATTCCGAATTCTCCTTGTTCTGGCGGTGCTCCTGACGATTGGCGTCACGTCCTTTGCGGATGATATCGACTACACCACGGGGACCCCCTGGCTGGACAGCGATCTGGACGGGAACGTGACCGCGGATACGCCGGTTGACCTCAAGGACGATTTCGCACTTTACGTCAACAAGGACAAGATCCTTGCCACCAAGATCCCCGAGGGCTACAGCGAGGCGGGAACCGTTCAGGATGTCTTGAAGAAAAACACGGAAGACATCAAGAACATGTTCCTTGGGGAAGCGCCGAAGGAGCATGATGCAAAGCTGGCCTATGACCTGTTCTGGCTGATGATGGACTGGGACAGCCGCAATGCGCTGGGAGTGGCCCCGCTCAAAGCTGAAGTGGACGCAATCGAAGCCATTGACAGCATTGACGCGCTGAACGCCTACTTCACCAAGAAGCCCGTTGAGGATCAGCTGTCACTCCTGTTTATCCCCACGAAAATGAACGATTTCATGGATTCCTCCCGCAACCTCATCGTCGTGTCCAACGTCAGCCTCCTGCTGGAGGATTCGGCTGAGTACAGCAAAATGACCGATTACGGCAGGATCAGGAAGGACGCCGAGACCGAGCTTGCACAAAAGATGCTGCGCAAGCTTGGCTATACGGAGGCGGAAGCGCAGAAGAAGATTGACAACTGCTTTGCTTTTGAGACGGCACTGGCACCGGCCGTCGCCACCAACGAGGATCAGAAAAAGCCGGATTATCTCTCCAAGATCTACAACATCTATTCCTATGACGAACTGGAGAAGCTGCAGGACAGGCTTCCGGTTCTGGAGATGATCGCCCACCTGGGCTTCCCGAAGACCGACAAGTATATGGTCACGAGTCCCGGCTACCTGCAGAAGCTCAATGAGCTCTACACCGAAGAAAATCTTCCCATGATCAGGGATTACATGATCGTCGGGGGCGCACTCGGTTCCGCCAGGACCCTTGACCGGGAGTGCTATGAGTGGTCCGTTGCCAGGGACAACGCGGTTTACGGCTCCAGCGGCATGCTGCCGGATGAGGACGCTTTCGCGCCGAATGTGGCGGGAAAGCTTGTCTGGCCGGTCGCAAGGCTCTACAGCGAGACCTATCTGCGTCAGGAGGATAAGGATCGCATTTCCTCGCTGGTTGACGAGATTATCGAGGCCTATCATGGCGTGATCAACAATGCGGACTTCCTCTCCGATGAGACGAAGGCCAAGGCCATTGAGAAACTGGAAGCCATGGGAAAGGAAGTCCTTTATCCGGATGACTGGAGCAAGTATGCCTGCGATGAACTGAACTTTGCCTCAAAGGATGAGGGCGGCACGCTTTGGGAGGCTGAAAAACGCATTGCCTCCTTCAGCATTGCCCAGAGCGTCAGGGAGTTCTCCGAGCCCATTGACAACTCGAGGTGGGTCATGCCTCCGAACACCGTGAACTGCATGTATTACAAGGTGACCAACACCATGTTTATCTTTGGCGCGTTCTGTCAGGGAGAACTGTACAGAAGCGACATGAGCGACGAGGAGCTCTACGGCAAGCTCGGCTGGGTGATCGGACACGAAATTTCTCATGCCTTTGACTCCAGCGGATCCCAGTTTGACAAGGACGGCAACATGAGCAACTGGTGGACGGAGGAGGATTACAAAGCCTTCCTCGCACGCAACCAGAAGATGGTCGATTACTACAACAACATGCATCCCTGGAAGGGACAGAATTTCTACGGCAGCATCATGACCGGCGAAGCCGGAGCGGATATGGGCGGCATGCGGGTCATGCTGCGCATTGCGGCAACGAAGGAGAATTTTGATTACGACACCTTCTTCCGCTCCCTTGCGGATGTATGGTTCACCAAGCAGTCCCTGCAGATGGCTTACCTGCAGATCAACAACGAGCACCCCATGGGCTACCTGCGTGTCAACGCCACGCTCCAGCAGTTTGACGAGTTTTTGAACTTCTATGGCATCACCGAGGGCGACGGCATGTACCTTGCTCCGGAAGACAGGGTGGCCATCTGGTAAAGCCCGTCGGAAATACAAAGGCAGATTCAGTCCGGACTTTTTGAGGGCGTCCCTTCGGGGGCGCCCTTTCCATATTGCGGCCCGTTCACCCGGCGCGGAGCGGGGAAGTGCATCAGGCTCCTCCTGGCCCAAAGGCGGAGACGCCTATTCGCCCGGTTCATGTCTTTCCTGCCGGCGGTTGACTGCATCAAGGAGCCGGAGGCATGTGCCTCACAGGCGGATTCAGACTGAAAATGGGACAGAGATCCGTTTTGCATAAAAACGCAGGCCTTCAGGGTGGTGGTGAATAAACGCTGATCCCTGCAGGGCGGCACCGCTTTGATTTTGAAATCACATCGCTCCCGGGACAAAGGAGGCAAATGACAGCCAGTCCTGCAGATTTTTTTGGGACCTGCAGATTGTATCCGGAATTTGTATTGCAGGGAGTATTCCTTGTTGGTAGAATAGACATATCATCTTTTCTTCCTTTGCCGGATCCGGCACTAGCACCCCCAAAGATGATTGTTTCAACAGAATTCCGCAGAAGAAAACGGTCTGCGGAGCAAAAAAGCGGCAAAGACCGGGAGCTCCCTCCGGAGGGAGGGGGGTGCCTGCTGGCGAAGCGTGACGATCTGATGCAGGGCCCCGGATTCTCCTGACATTCCATACGGATATGCTGCATTATTTCTGCTCAGGGAGGTAAATTCCATGGCTAGTATTGTTTACTACACAAACTCAAAAACCGGCGTGATCACAGCTTACAAGTCAGAGGCGAAATGGGACCCGGAAAAAGGGTACTCGGTACCCAAACGCACGTATCTTGGCAGAGTGGACCCCGTGACCAGAGAGATTATCCCTTCAAGCGGCAAGCGGGGCAGAAAGAAAAATGAGCAGACGCAGGACCCGGATTCATACCAGGCGAAATATGAAGCGGCTGTCCTCGAGCTGGAAAAAACGAGGATATCTGTCAGCGGCCTTCAAAAGCAGATTCAGGCGATGGAGAAGGAACGGGATGAAACGGTTCAATCGATGCAGAAACTGCAGCAGCAGCTCGGTGCACTGATCTCCAGGCTGACGCAGTGATTCCCGGAGGGAGCAGAAAACCGGGGAATCATTTTTGTGCCCCAAAGGACATGATGCCATAGTCCACCTCGAAACGAGTTCGTTATGCAGTATTATCGATATTTATTATAACTGAATGGTGTTGAAATATCAACGGGTTTTTGAATCCTGTCCATTCGAGATTGGCCATATTCAGCAGTTGACATGTGTAGAATGCCGTTGAACGGATGTATGTCTCCCCTTCAGGGATTGGTCTGCAGAAAAACACCACATTTTAAATAATGAGTGCAGGAATTCTGTATATTATTGTAAGCTGTATTTGATGGAACGCCATAACAAATCCGCTTGACAAAACATAGAAAGTGCCCGACGATCATGACATGCGGGTCTGTCACATTATGTACCGTAAACATACACGTATGTAATATATATAGTCCTGTTTTTGATTGAATTGAGGATTATTCATATCCTCTCAACTTGCAATTTGTCATGGCCTATGGTAAAATATTCCCGTAAGACGGGCAAAAGCCTGTCACGTGGAGGTGAAAATCATGGCATATAAGATTTCTGACGATTGCATTTCCTGCGGCGCCTGCGCCAGCAACTGCCCCGTGAATGCGATCAGCGAAGGCGACGGCAAGTACGTGATCGATGCGGATACCTGCATTGAGTGCGGCGCCTGCGAGGCGAACTGCCCCGTTGGAGCTCCTTCCCAGGAGTAATTTCGGACAGATCAGTCACAGGTAAATGAAATAAAACGGTGTACCGCAAGGTACACCGTTTTGTTGTTGAAGAGAAGGACAACCGCGCGGGGCAGGGCGAAACGGGAGAAGCTGACCCGTCATCTGTGCCTGCTGCGGATAAACTGCGTGCTGCCGGGAGGAGCGGCGGTCAGCCGTCTGTGCGGATGACGGGTTCGTAAATGATTTCTCCCGGATAGGCATATCCGTAGCGTTCCCTGGCGGAGGTTTCGATAAAGGAGGCGGACTGGGTCACCTCCAGCTCACGCAGCAGGCGCGCGTTTTCCTGCTGTGCGCTGAGCAGTTCCATTCGGGCCTGCTCCACCTCGCCGGACAGGTCCGGAACCTGAAGAATGGCGAGAATCAGACCGGCCGCGATGCACAGAAGAATCACGGCCAGGATTCGGAAGAGGGGCAGGGGTTTTGGTGATGAAGAAGTGATCATGGATCCTCCAGAGTTGTTAATAAAGTGTGAAGTGCATTAACAATTTGTTAACATTTTACTCCGAAGGAGGAAGAAAAGCAAGAAAAACATGGGGAGAGCACCGGGAAGAGTCAGAAAAACAGGGACCTGAGGGGAGAAAGGTCCCGTTTCCCGGGCGGCAGACGACGCCTGTACAGCAGGGAAGCCAAAGATGAGCATCACCGGGACAGAGGGGGGAGACCCTTCTGCCCGGTGATGCTGTTTTAAGAGGGATCAGGTCCTTTGGGCGAGTTTGCGCTCCCGCTCCTGCTTTGAGTAGATGCAGCCGCAGTAATCCTGCCGGTACAGGTCGTATTCATGGGAGAGTTCGATGGAGCGTCGATACCCGTTTTTCTTCTTGAAATCGCTGTAGACGAAGGGAATCCCCACTTCCTCCTCCAGCTGCCGGCCGATTTCATTGATCCACCGGCTGCTCTTGTAGGGCGAGATGGACAGGGAGGTGGTGAAGCAGTCGTACCCGTGCTCCCTGGCAAACCGGGCGCAGCGGGACATGCGCAGGCGGTAGCAGTCTCGGCAGCGCTCGCCGCGCTCCGGCAGGTGCTCCCTGCCGCGGGCGATCTCCTCAAAGGCTTCATGCTCATAGGGGGCCCGGATCACAGAAACCTCCTCGGAAGGGCAGAAGAGGGAGACAAAGCGGGACTCTTCATCCGCGCGGCGGACAAACTCCTCGTAGGGCTCGATGTTGGGATTGTAAAAGTAAATGTCAACGCGGAACAGGGACAAAAGACGCTCCAGGGTGGCGGAGGAGCAGGGCGCACAGCAGCAGTGAAGCAGCAGCCGGGGGCGCTCACCGCCGGGAGTGAGATGTTCAGAATAGATCAAGATGAGACCTCCTTGTCATATGCGAATAAGGGGATACGGATGTGCCGGGGGCTGCCCCGGGAAGAGCGTTTCCTTCCTGAAAAGGGGGAAGGGCGCGGCGCCCCGGACGGGGACAGGCCGAGACGCCGGGCCTGCAGGACCGGGCACACACCCGGGGAAACACTTGAAGGGCGGAGAACCTCCCGGTCCCGGTGATTTGCCGGCCCTGCGGGAAGTCCGTCAGAAACGCCGATGACATTATGTCCCGAATCCCGGGACATGTCACGATGAAAATGGAAAAGGGGGCCTGTTTTGTTGTCGGGCGGTCATCCTGAAGGGATGGCAGGCGGGCCCTCGCTTCTGAAGAGATGACATCCTGGAAACGGGAACGCCTTCCTCCCTGCGGAAAGGCTCCCGGACGGAAAAAAAGAATTCCCCGGGTGCGGGACTGCCGGCCGGATGAGGGCGGGAACCGGTCCGCGGAGAGGGAAAGCGCTGTGGTATAACAAATGATTTTGCACATTCACAGAAAAAAGCTTCCCTTTTCGGGGAATGCAGGGGACAGTATAATAACCTTATCTGGCATGAGAAACTGCATGCAATGAACCCGGGAACCGGGAGATAAGGGAGGAAGAGAACATGTCCACTGTCGCCGAGAAGATCACCGGTGGAAAGGTCTGTCTGGGAATTGAACTGGGCAGCACGAGAATCAAGGCTGTTCTGATCGATGATACATTTGCCCCCATTGCCCAGGGAAACCATGAATGGGAGAACCGTCTGGAGGAGGGCATCTGGACCTATCACATGGAGGATGTCTGGGAGGGCATTCAGGATGCCTACCGGGATCTGAAGGAGGATGTGGCCAAAAAATACGGCACAAGCCTCAGAAGCATTTCGTCCATCGGCATTTCCGCCATGATGCACGGATATCTGGCCTTTGACCATGACGGGAACCTGCTTGCGCCCTTCAGGACCTGGCGCAACACCATCACCGGAGAAGCCGCAGCGGAACTGACCGAGATGTTCAACTTCAACATCCCCCTGCGCTGGAGCATTGCCCACCTGGAGCAGTCGGTCCTCGACGGCGCGGAGCACATTTCCAAAGTGGCCTTTATCACGACGCTGGCCGGCTATGTGCACTGGAAGCTCACGGGCAAAAAGGTGATCGGCGTGGGGGATGCCAGCGGCATGTTCCCGGTGGACAGCACCCTCAACGAGTACGACGCCGTCATGATCCAGAAGTACAATGCCCATCTGAAGGAGAAGGGCATCACCTGGACCATCGGGGAGATCCTGCCCCGGCTGTTGCTGGCGGGCGAGGATGCCGGCTGCCTGACCACCGAAGGCGCCCGGCTGCTGGATCCCACGGGCGAACTGGCCAGCGCGACCCCGGTCTGTCCTCCGGAGGGAGATGCGGGAACCGGCATGGTGGCCACCAACAGCGTGGCGCAGCGCACAGGCAACATTTCCGCCGGCACGTCCGTCTTCTCGATGGTGGTGCTTGAAAAGGCCCTCTCCAGGGTGTATCCGGAAATCGACATGGTGACCACGCCCTCGGGCCATCCCGTGGCCATGGTGCACTGCAACAACTGCACCAGCGACATCAACGCGTGGGTCAACATGCTCCAGGGATTTGCCGCTGCGGCGGGCAAGCCGGTGTCAAGGGGCGAAATCTACACGGCGCTGTTCCAGTCAGCCATGAAGGGCGAAGCGGACTGCGGCGGCGTGATGAATGTGAACTACCTCTCCGGCGAACCCATTACCGGCATGGAGGAGGGCCGGCCCATGGTCCTGCGTACGCCGGATGCGTCGCTGAGCTTTGAAAACTTTGCCCGTTCGCTGGTCTACGGCGCCGTGGTGACGCTCAAGATCGGCATGGACATCCTCGCCGGCGAGCAGGTGAAAATCGACAGCATGACCGGACACGGCGGCTACTTTAAGACGCCCGGTACGGCCCAGAAGCTGCTGGCCGGGGCCATCAAGGCGCCGGTGTCCGTCATGGAGACCGCCGGCGAGGGCGGACCCTGGGGCATGGCCCTGCTGGCTGCCTTCAGGGTCATGAAGAAGCCGGGCGAAACCCTGGAGGACTTCCTGTCCGGCCGCGTCTTTGCCGGATCCAAGTGTTTGACGGAAATGCCCGATGAAAAGGATGCCGCGGGATTTGACGCCTTTACCGCCCGATTTGTAAAGGCCCTGCCTGCGCAGAAGGCATCCCTTGCCATGAAGTGAGGAAGGAGAACAACATGCTGAAAGATCTTGAATTCTGGTTTGTCGTGGGAAGCCAGTTCCTGTATGGCCCGGAGGTCCTGGAGACCGTGGCCGCGCGCGCTCAGGAGATGACCGATCGCCTGAATGCCTCCGGCAATCTGCCATGTCCCCTCGTGTACAAGGTCACCGCAAAGACCAGCCGGGAGATTACGGATGTGGTCCGGGAGGCCAACTATGACAAAAAGTGCGCCGGCGTCATCACCTGGTGCCATACCTTCAGCCCGAGCAAGATGTGGATCACGGGACTGGAGAACCTGCAGAAGCCTTACTGCCATTTTGCCACCCAGTACAACCGTGAGATCCCCAACGAGGAGATCGACATGGACTTCATGAACCTCAACCAGGCCGCCCATGGCGACCGGGAGCACGGGTTCATCGGCGCGAGGCTGCGCAAGCCCCGCAAGATCATTGCCGGCTACTGGCAGGATGAGCAGGTCCAGCAGCGCCTGGGCAAGTGGATGCGCGCGGCGGCGGGCGTGGCCTTCTCCAAAGACCTGAAGGTCATGCGCTTTGGCGACAACATGCGCGAGGTCGCGGTCACCGAAGGCGACAAGGTCGAGGCGCAGATGAAGCTGGGCTGGGAGGTCAACACCTGGCCGGTGGGCAAGCTGGTGGATACGATGAACGCGGTCACCGAAGAGGAAATCGACGCCCTGATGAAGGAATACCTGGACAGCTATGAGCTGGCCACGGAGAACCTGGAGTCCGTGCGCTATCAGGCCAGGGAAGAGATCGCCATCCGGAAGATGCTGGACCGCGAGGGCTGCCGGGCCTTCTCCAACACCTTCCAGGACCTGTACGGCATGCGCCAGCTGCCGGGACTTGCCAGCCAGCACCTGATGGCCCAGGGCTACGGCTTCGGCGCCGAGGGCGACTGGAAGGTGGCGGCCATGACGGCGATTGTCAAGGCCATGACCGAGGGTCAGAAGGGCGGAACGGCGTTCATGGAGGACTATACCTACCATCTGGTGCCCGGCCAGGAGTACAGCCTGGGTGCCCATATGCTGGAGGTCTGTCCCACCGTGGCGGAGGGCAGGCCCCGCATTGAGGTGCATCCCCTGGGCATTGGCGACCGGGAGGATCCCGCGCGTCTGGTGTTTGAGGGCCATGCGGGTTCCGCCGTGGTCATCACCCTGGTGGACATGGGCGGACGCATGCGCATGATCTGCCAGGATATCGAGTGCGTCAAGCCCATCATGCCCATGCCCAACCTGCCGGTGGCCAGGGTCATGTGGCGGGCCATGCCGGATCTCGCCACCGGCGTGGAGTGCTGGATTCTGGCCGGCGGCGCCCACCATTCCGTGCTCAGCTACGATGTGGATGCGGAACAGATGAGGGATTTCGCCCGGATGATGGACATCGAGTTTGTCCATATTTCCAGTGAGACCACGGTGGAGAAGCTGGAGCAGGAGCTGCTGGTGTCCGATCTTGTGTGGAAGCTGAAGTGAGGTGGCAATCATGCTTGAAACCCTGAAGAAGCAGGTTTATGAAGCCAATATGGAACTGCCCAGGAGGAACCTGGTGACCTATACCTGGGGAAACGTCTCCGGCATTGACCGGGAGAAGGGCCTTGTGGTCATCAAGCCCTCCGGCGTGGAATATGACGAGCTGACCCCTGAAATGCTGGTGGTGGTCAGCCTGGACAACGAGATCGTGGAAGGAAAACTGAATCCCTCCTCGGATCTGCGGACCCATCTGGAAATCTACCGGGCCTTCCCGGATGTGGGCGGCGTGGTGCACACCCACAGCCCCCATGCGGTGGGCTGGGCTCAGGCCGGCCGGGACATTCCGTGCTTTGGTACTACCCAGGCGGACTATTTCTACGGCTCCGTGCCCTGCGCCCGGTCCCTGACCCGCGAAGAGGTGGACGAGGATTACGAGGGCAATACCGGCAAGGTGATTGTGGAGACCTTCAGGGAGCGCAATCTGGAAGCCAGGGCGGTCCCCGGAATCATCTGCCGCAACCATGGCCCCTTCACCTGGGGCAGGGATGCCGCCCAGGCGGTGTACCATGCGGTGGTCCTGGAGGAAGTGGCCAAAATGGCGCTGTACACCATCAGCATCAATCCCGAAGCCGGCCCGGCTCCCCAGCACGTGCTTGACAAGCATTACCTGCGCAAGCATGGCCCCAATGCCTATTACGGACAGAAGAAGTAAAACGGCCGCCGCTCCGGGCGGCGCATGCGGCCCCCGCAGGGACATCTCTCTGCGGGGGCCCCGTTTCCTGACAACGGAAACAGTGATGCGCAGCAGGCCTGCCTGACAGCCTGGAAGGGACAGACCTGTCATCTCCGTGCCCGGGGCCATCGTCCCGGTCACAGGGAAAATCTTCTGGCAGAAAGGAACACTACCATGCAACAACATCCGTCGATTCAGTCTCATGACCGGAAACGACGCATCCTTCTGGTTGAATACGATGCTGCCAGCCGGGACACGCTTGTCCACATCCTGCAGGAGGAATATGAGATCCTGACGGCAAACAGGGGAGATAAGGCGCTCGCCGCCCTGGATGAGCACAGCGCGGACCTCAGTCTCGTGCTGCTTGATCTGAAGCTGCCGGACATGAACGGGATGGAGATCCTGCGGATCATCCGGGAGAATCCGGAGTACTCCGGCATCCCGGTCATCGTGCTGACGGGGGACACGGACGCGCAGGTGGACAGTCTGGGTGAAGGTGCCCAGGATTTTATCCCCATGCCGTATCCCCAGCCGCGGGTGGTGACGTCGCGGGTCCACCGGACCATTGAACTCTCCGAGAAACGGGACATCATCCGCTCCACGGAGCGGGACCCGCTGACAGGACTGTACAACAAGGAGTTCTTCTTCCGCTATGCGGCCCAGAACGATGTGTATTACAAGGATGAACCCATGGACGCCATCGTGCTGGACATCAATCACTTCCGCATGATCAATGAGCGCTACGGCAAGACCTGCGGGGACCATGTGCTCATGCAGATCGCCAAACGGCTTCAGGACATGGTGAAGGACAGCGGGGGCATTGTCTGCAGACGGGAAGCGGATACCTTCCTGGTCTACTGCCCCCATCGCACGGACTATGCGGAGATGCTCAGCGGCGCGTCTGTCCTCATCAATATCAACGGCAGAAATGAAAACCGGGTCCGCGTCCGGATGGGGGTCTATTCCGAGGTGGACAAGAGCATCGATCTGGAGCGGCGTTTTGACCGGGCCAAGCATGCCGCGGATACGGTGAAGAACAGCTACACAAGGGCGCTGGCCATCTACGATGACTCCCTTCATGAATCCGAGCTGTTCCAGGAGCAGCTCCTGGAGGACTTTGCAAAGGCGATTTCCGAGCGGCAGTTCCAGGTGTACTATCAGCCGAAGTTCAATATCCAGGGAGAGGAACCGCTGCTGTGCAGCGCCGAAGCCCTGGTGAGGTGGAAGCACCCCCATCTGGGCATGGTCAGTCCCGGTGTCTTCATTCCTCTTTTTGAACACAGCGGCCTGATTCCGGAACTGGACCACTATGTCTGGCAGACGGCTGCGGCACAGGTCAGGGACTGGAAGGACCGCCTGGGACTGACCATTCCCGTTTCCGTCAACGTGTCCCGGGTGGATATGTACGAAACGAATTTTGTGGACAGGATGAAGCGCGTGGTGGACAGCAACGGGCTGGAACCCCGGGACCTGTTGCTGGAGATCACCGAATCGGCCTACACGGAGGATTCCGCGCAGATGATCGGGATCGTCAAAAAGCTCCGGGAGGAGGGGTTCCGGATAGAAATGGACGACTTCGGCTCCGGGTACTCCTCTCTGAACATGATTTCCTCCCTGCCCATCGATGCGCTGAAGCTGGATATGGAATTCATCCGTTCCGCGTTCAGGGACCGCAAGGATACCCGTCTTCTGGAGGTGGTGATCCAGCTGGTGGATTCCCTGGAGGTTCCCACGGTGGCGGAGGGTGTGGAAACCGCGGAGCAGCTGCTGGCCCTCAAATCCATGGGCTGCGATGTGGTCCAGGGCTACTATTTTTCCCGCCCGCTGCCTGCCGATGAATTCGAGGCGTATGTGAAGGAAGCCCGTGTGACGAACGCGGAAATTCACAAGACCTTTTCAGCCCCGAAACCGGCAGCCAGGTATACCTATGACGCGCTGCATGACGCCCTGACGGGAATGTACAACCATACCGCCTTCGAGATCCTGCTCAAGGATTCCGACAAGGAGCATATCGCGGTGCTGATTGTCAACGTGAATGAATATGACGAGGTGAAAAGCGCTGCAGGGCCCAAGGCGGTGGAAGAGATGATCCTTCGGGTGTCCAGGGTGCTTCGCAGCGGTTTCCGGTCCGTGGATGATATCTGCCGCCTCAAGGAAGACGAGTTTGTGGTGATCATGACCCGTATGAATTCACATATGCAAGGCCTGATCCTTGACAAGGTGGAGAGGGCCAACGCCATTCTGGGGAATCCCGGGGAGGGGGAGGTCCCCGTGTCCCTGTCTGTGGGAATTGCCTTCTCCGACAGGAAGAACCCGAAGGGGAGCATCTTTGAGGATGCGGATGAGGCACTGCAGCGCCTCAGGCAGTCCCGAGGCAAAGGCTGCGAAATATACTGAAGGCTCAGCGGATTCACTCCGCCCGTTCAGAGCGGGGGAAATCCGCCGGCACCCAGACAGGGGACAGCAGCAATGCGTTTGTCCATGCACTTGCCGGTCTTCTTGCCATTGCAGGGCTTTGCCTGATGACGAAGAGATAAGAACAAAAGCAGGGGGAGTGGATCCCCTTGCTCTTTTTGGGTCTTTCATTTTTGTGAAGCTGTCCGCCGCGGCAAGCCTTGGCGGTCAGCTTCACAAAAATGAAAGACCCACAAATATCACAAGGGCTGTCGGGATTGCCGACAGCCCTTGTTTGAACATGTATGGAGATGCCTTTCCCCGGCCAGGCAACCTGCGGCAGGAAAGAATTCCTGAGGTCAGCTGCGGACGGGGGACGGCGGGAGGGTTTTGAGCCATGCGATCATTTTTGTCATGACCTCTTCGCTCTCCGGAAGGGATGGCTTGAGGGAGGGAAATGCGTGCTTGAGATGCGTGCCCTCCGGGAAATAGACCAGCTCATGGGGGTATTCCATATCCTCCAGCGCCTGCGCGAAACGGAGGGTGTAGCCGCGGAGGAAATCTCCCCGGCTGCTGGTCAGAAGCACAGGCGGCAGGTGGCTGATGACACTGGGGTTTCCCGGATTGATCCGATCCATAAAGATGCGGTCCTTCCGGCGCTCACCATAGAGATCCTTCCGGTAGACCAGGCCTAGCGGGTCAAATCTCGTGGTATAGAACATACCGCAGACTCCCACGAAGGCGAAGGGTCTCAGACGGGGAGGGCGCAGGCCCAGCATGCTCTGAAGGGAATGGGAACGGGTCAGTGCCGTGGCATAGAGCGACAGATATCCGCCGGCACTCTCTCCGATCACGCAGACACGGCCGGGATCCCCGCCGTAGCGCTGCAGGTTGTCCTGCACGAAGTCAAAGCCGCCGCAGACGTCTGAGATGATCCCGAAGGCGTCAGCATCCGAGATCAGCCGATACTCCAGAGCGAAGACCAGGAAGCCTCTTTGCGCCAGTTTTTCACAAAAGGCACGGTTGATTTTCCGTGTGCCTGCGAAAAGCCCGCCTCCGTGGAGCATGACTGCCGTGGGCAGGAGCCCTTCCGCGGGAGCTGCGGGGCGGTAGACATCCGCGGCAAGCGGCGTGCCGGTTCCGCCGGAATAGGGAATATCCAATTCCTCGACCACATCAGGGGGCGCTTCCCGCACCTCTTCAGCCCGCAGGATCGGGGCTGTGTGCTTTTGGGCGGAAGAATGCAACCAACTGAGGATAAAATTCATGAGCTGCTGTCCTCCGAATTTCTGGTTAAACGGCATCTGTCCGCGGACACTCCGTTACCGGAGCGCCCGCGGGCAGAAATGCTCAATTGTGACAGGTCCGCAGGGGACCCGGATCCCTTAATTCTCGTAAGCGGGATTATGGGAGAAGGTGTCGATCAGCTGTGCGAGGAGTTCCATGAAGGAACTCACATCCAGGACGACGCCGTTGTTTCCGCCCTGCATCGCGCTGAGGAAGGACGGGATCAGCGTCTCCAGGGTCGGGACCTGCAGGACCTTGCCATCCTTGCCCTCTTTCATCTGCGGGGTCGGGATATCGAAGGCCGGGACCTCCCAGACCTTGCCGTTCTCACCATCCTTCAGATGCGGGAGCTTGAAGGCATCCTCCTGCGGGAACATGCCCATGGCCGGGATCTCCCAGACCTTGCCGTCCTCGCCCTCTTTGAGCTTCGGCTTCGGGAAGCCGAAATCAGGAAGCGGCCAGTTCTTTTCCATTTCTTCCTTCGTGGGAAGCTCGAACGGGAGGTCGAAGACCGGAAGTTCAAAGACCTTGCCGTCCTCGGTCTCCTTCATCTGCGGGAGCTTGAATTCCGGCCACAGGGTCACGTTGCCGTTCTCATCCTTCTTCGGCTGGGGGAGGACAGCGGACGGCATCGTGTAGGTCGGGTACTGATCGGATTCGGCTTTCACGCAATCCTCCAGATCGGCGATGAAGACGACCGGAATCTCGATGGACGGCCACTGCTGAGCGGAATTAGTCTGCTGCTGCATCTGCGGGAAGGGGAAGGGCCACTGCTGGGCGGCATTACCCTGCTGCTGCATCTGCGGGAAGGGGAAGGGCCACTGCTGGGCGGCATTTGCCTGCTGCTGCATCTGCGGGAAGGGGAAGGGCCACTGCTGAGCGGCGTTTGCCTGCTGCTGCATCTGCGGGAAGGGGAAGGGCCACTGCTGAGCGGCGTTTGCCTGCTGCTGCATCTGCGGGATCGGGAACGGTACCACCAGGACCTTCCACTGCGGAGCCGCGTCCTTGCTCTTCGGAGGAACAAGGAAGGGATACGCCATGGCCGGCCACTTCAGGGCAGGCTTGCCGTCCTTGCCCTCCTTCGCCTGCGCATAGCACGGGAAGGGGGACGGGAGATTGGTGCCCTGGGCGTTTTCGCCTTCTTTATCCTGCTTTGCCGGAGCAAACGGGATTCCCGGGAACTGGGGGATATCCGCAATGCTGGAGAGCGAGAAGGGAAGCTGCATGCTGACCGGGAGCACATACTCGATGAATTCCGCACCCATACGGATCAGGTCCTGAAGAGACAGGGTCTTGCCAGGCTCGCCTTCGCCCTGCTGCTTGAAAGGCATCTGCTTCCAGAGCTCCTCCATGAGCTCCTTCACGATTTCCTTCCAGTCCATACCCATCTGCGGGAAGATTTTCTCCATGAACTCCGTGCCCTTGCCGGTCTTCATGAACGGGTTCTTTTTGCTCTTCTTTTTGCGGCCGGATTTCTGATCCTTGCTGCCCTTGCCGTTGACGGGATACATCGCATTGAGCATCTTCTGGAACTTGCCCTCGATCTCATCCGGGATGCCCGTGAGAGAGATCATGTTGAGGTCCGCAAGATCCAGACGGATGTCCGTCAGCTGGCCCTGCACACGGACGGCATTGACCACATAGCGCGTTCCGTTGTTGTTTTCACGCAGGAGACGCTGGCCATCCACCTTGCCCGAGGCGGTAAAGGGGATATCGTCCATGATGACGCACTGACCGGGCAGGTTCGAATCGACGATCTTGCCGTCCCGGACAAACACGTTGTACAGGGCCTGGCGCACGGTGTTGATCCGCTGCACCGGGTCTCCGGCGGTCTGGACATAGAGAACGGGGAAGCTGTCGTGGAGAATCTTGTCATACATGGGAGCGAGAGCGCAGGCCTCAATTCCGGCCTGGCCGGACACCGCGGTCTCCACCAGACCCGCGTTGAAACGGATGCCCTCATTGTTGACGAAGTACTTGTTCATCCGGCCCGCATAGGCAAGGGTGCCGTCCTCGTTCACGGAGACCATGTCAAAGGTGTTGAGGTACTTCTCTCCGTCGATCTCCGTCAGGGAGAAGAATTCATGATCGCCGATCCTTCCGCAGCTCACGGAGGGAGTGGAGAGGAAGAGCACGCCGGTGCGCTGGCCGTCCTCAATATTGTAATAGGTGTCGGTATCCTCATCGTAGAGCTTGACCTTCACGCCGGGCAGCGGGCGGCCGATGGCGTCATCCTCCCGTTCGGCATCCGCCAGAATGCAGGCGGCGCCGGCTTCGGAAATGCCGTATCCGTTGCAGGTGCGTACCTGTGCCCCGCAGCTCTGGAAGAACTCGTCATAGCGCTTCTTCGCTTCCGCGGAGTAGTAGGAACCGCCCACGAACACAAAGGAAAGGGAGGAGAGGTCCGGCTTGGGGACGACGAGGCGCATCTTGTCCACGGTCCACGGATTTCCGAAATAGATGGTGACTCCGTATTCGGTGATGGCCTGAGTGAAGCGGGGGTTGAAGTCTCCCAGAGGAATCGTGACGATCTTTCCGCCGAAGCAGAGGGGCAGGTGCATCATGTCCACCAGACCGTAGGAGTAGGAGAGATCCAGGGCGAGGATGGAGACGGTTTTGCCCCTCAGCATGGAGAAGCGCTCGTGCCGGAGCAGTCTGGCAACGGCCTCGTTCAGTCCCCGGTCGGACAGGGGAATGGGCTTGTGGATGCCGCCGGTGGTGCCGGAAGAGTGAATAATCACGGCATCGTCGAGGTTGTTCCCGTTGCCGTAGGCGATGGGCGTCGCATCGTATTTGTTCAGCAGCTCGTCCATGAAGAGCGCGCCGTCGCAGCGCTTGAGGCGCATGTAGTTGACGCTGTTGAGCAGGTCGAATCCTTCAGGAGCAAAGGGGTCGCCGATGGGGGTCTCATACACGATCACGTTGCGCAGGCCGGTTTTTTCCTTGGTGTCCATGACCCGCTGCAGCACCTTGGGCTGGATCCACTGGGAGCAGAGGACCGCGTCCGTGATGCCTTCCTTCTCGACAAGCCTCTCCCATGCCTCCTCGTCCAGCACATCCATGAAGTGGGCGATGGATACGGGAACGCCAAGCATGTTCAGGGCATAGATGACAAAGGTCGCCTTGGAGTCCTGTGCGGAGATCAGAACGACGCGGCTCTGATTCTGCTCCGTGATGTTCAGGGCGGTAAATACTTCTGCATAGCGTTCCCACATCCGGAACATCTGACGGTAGGTGAACTCGCGATCCCCCTGGGTCAGGGCGACTGCATTCAGCTTCTCTTCGGAGACGGAATTCAGCTCACGGATAAACTGCCAGCATTTCTGCTCGATGATGCTTCCATCGGCGATACGGGCTTCGACGGCCTGTTCGCTGGGGGTCAGATTGCTTGTTGCATCCATTCTTCTTGTAACCTTTCTTGTTGATGGATTACTTGGGAGCTGCCTTGGCAGCGCCCTGCCTGCCCGACGGTCTTGCGGGGCGGGCTGCTTCGTGCCATTCCCCTCATGGCCTGATTTTATCCGCAGGATCAGCAGACGGATAAAATCAGGCCAGGCGGGGCTGACTGGGCCGGAGTCAGTGCGGAGGGAGCCCCTTCTGCGGGCGGCTCCGCGGGATTTCACTTGGGGTCAGATGGGCAGGGAATCTCCCGGGTAAGGAATCTTCGCCTGATGTTTCAAAAAGGGTTCTGCGTTCCGTCCCTGCGTTGGACGGACCGGTTCGCGTCGCGCGGTGTGTGTTCTCTTTCCTTCCTCCTTTCATGCTGCTGCTGTCCATATCGGCGAAACGGACGATGATCCGCTGCCGGGGGCGGAATGAGGCCGGGATGCCCCGAATCCGGTTCCCGAAGCAGGGGACGACGCCGGGTTCTCATGGTGCAGGGGCGGCCGGCCGCACCGCTCCTTATTCCGGTTGAGTAGTATATTTCAAACTCTATCCTGTGACAAGTGAGAATTCGAACGGAGGGCCTGCAGGGCCCTGTGAACCCGGGAAACTTCCTGTCCGCGACATTATCAAAGGAGAGATCTGCCCCCCAAACGGGCAGCAGCCAAATCTCTCAATACATATACCCTTTTCATCTCCCTGTCAACCAAATGTTCCACATTGTCAAACGGCAGCGGGAGATGGCTGCCTTTGCTCCTCCCCGGCAAACCGCTTCACCGGTTCCGGCGTCTGTCCGATGCCGCCGCCAGGACCGCTGCAGGCCATGTTCGGGCAGGAGAAGATCCGCTTCTCGGCATCCGAGGCGGTGTGCCCGCGCATCATGTCCGGCTTCAAATGTCCGGCCGCCGGCCGGGAGTGCCCGCCAAGGCTGATAAAATGCACAGGCTCAGGCGGCAGATGCAGGATGAAGGAGGGAGGCGATGCCGTCGTAACGGCGGTCGCCGACACCACGGCAGCAGGCGCTTTGGGCAGGCGACACGCGGAAGTTTGGAACTGCCGAAGCAGCGCAACTTGCCGTCACCTGCCGGGAATACAGCGGGTCCTTCTTGAAATTCCGCCGGATGGAAGGTAGTATATGCACAAATTCACCATGAAGGAGGAGTGACCATGAAGATCACCACATTCAACCCGATGATTCTCACCAGGAAACCTGAGGAGGCCATCGCGCTCTTCGAAGCCCTCGGCTTTGAACGCCGTCATCATAAAACCGGTGAAGCCGGAGACGGTGAACATGGGCTGGACTTTTCGACTGTCCGCATGAAGGACGCAAACGGATTTCATGTCGATGTCGTTACCGCGGATACGGAGCGGCTTGAGCGCGACCTGACCGTCATTCGAATGAACGTCGACGATTTTGATGAGGCGGCCGAACTGCTCAGGAGTCATGGCTTCAGGGAGTCAAAGATCGTTCCTCAGAACTATACGCCAAGCAGCAGGTACGCATATTTTGTTTCCCCGTCCGGGTTCATCATTGACCTTGTCAAACACATCAGAAAAGATGAAGGAAGCCCTGCCGGCGGGACGGAAGGGAAGAAATGAGGGACGGGCGACGGTGAAGCTCCCGGGCGGCGGCGGGGCCTTTTCCGTCCGGCGGGGATGGACATCGATCAGCTCCTGTGATCCGTTCAATCCGCCCGGCGGAAGAAGACCGGTCAGGAAAAGGAAGACCGCTTGATCGGCTGTATGGAAGCATGGGCGATGCACGCGGCAGACATGCACGCGCTTCACCGGTGACGGCAAAGCAAGACGAAAAAACACCGCGGGAGACCCCCGCGGTGCAGCGTTGAAAGACGCCCTGCAGGTTGCATCCTGCAGGGCGTTATTTTGCAGAAGAAGGTCATTCCGGTCAGAGCAGCGGTGATGAAGGTTCATATCCCGGTTCTTTGCCGGAAAGACCGCGGGCGGCCCGGCCAGATTCAGTGGCGGACGCCCGACCCTGGAGCGATGCTCCGGCACTGCCTGCGAAACCCGGCGTACCCGGATCTGCGCCCGCCGGGGAGGAACGGGCCCTTGATGTCAGGCCTTTTCGGGAATCCGGGCACCTGCAGGGAGCCGTTCCTTGAAAACCCTTCCCGTTTGACTGGCCCGGCGGCCGGGCGCGCAGGCGCCTGAGGGCCGGGACCACGTCATCCTGATGCGCTCCGCAGGTCATCCCGACGAAACGGGACAGGAAGAGGAGGTTCACTGCCGAACCGCGAAAGGGCGGTCCGCAGACGCAATCCGCAGGCTGCACATTCCCGCAGACTCCTGCGGGAGTCCTGCGCTCGGGCTGACGCGATGTGTTCCCCCAGGCCTTCAAATCAGACCGCCGGCAAGACTTCAGGCTGAGAGATCCATCGGCACGGCAGACAGCTGCCCATCGGGGTGATTTGCGGGAATCGGGAAGAGCCGGGCTGCTTTCTCGGCTTCAGGTTCATCCTCCTCCGAAAGATTGATGACGATAAAGATGCTGATTTCATCATCCATTATGTACAATTCGTCATCCCACAGCGTTTCATTCGGCTTGATTGTACCGCTTTGTATGTCTTCAAGAAAATCCGCCAGACGGCACAGCTGATCTGTTCCTTTTTTTACATAATTATGAGAACAATACACCCATTCGATTTTTTCCTTGACTGCCCGATCCGCAGCCTTTCGAACGCTGGCCACGTAATCCGGAAAAGAGGAGTCGCCAAACATCGCATACAGGGGGCCGGGGTAGTACGTATCCGCTGTAAACAGCAGTTTGTTTTCAGAATCCAGCAGCATAATACTGGAATGAGTATGTCCGGGAGTGAAAAGAACCTCCAGGGTTCGTCCTCCCAGATCAATGATCTGGCCTTCCTTCACGGTTCCGGTCGGCGCTTTTCCGGGAATATGGTCCGGAACCCTGAACGCGGATACATCCATGACCTCTGAAAGGCTCTCAAACTCAGCGGCCATCGTCTGGAGTTCCACCTCAGTCGGGCCGTGGGTCAGGTGACGGATGGTGGCTTCGTCATCATAGCACCAAACCTCGTCAAACTCGGCGTTCCCTCCGATATGATCAAAATGATCGTGAGAATTCAGCACAGTGAGAGGAAGATCCGTGAGCTTGTCCACGAGGGGCCGCAGAGGCGCCATTCCTGTTCCGGTATCCAGGAGAAGGGCCTTTTCCTTTCCGAGGATCAGGAAGGAGCAGACATCCTGTTCATATGGAAATTCAAGGAATGCGTAGACGTCCGCCGGAAGCCGGTATCCGGTAAACCAGTCGCTGTCCAGATCCAGTTTTTCAAACTGGCCCCATTCCTTTGCGCTTTT
>CACYCQ010000330.1:0-11102 GCA_902772995.1 uncultured Eubacteriales bacterium | reverse complement strand
GATCAGACGCAAAAAGATGTATACAAGCAGATTGCGGACTGTGTGAATATAGTGTATAATTACACATTGAAATATACAAATCTGTCACGGGAGGTGAGCTGCCGGGTGAGAGGACCTTTTTCCATCGTGTTTGTTGGCTTGGTGCTTGCGCTGATTTACTGCATCCATGTTGCCCGTCGCAGCAAGAAGGCCATCGGCCCCACACTGGCCATGCTGCTTTGCGCCCTCATTCCTCCGGTGAGCGGCAACCTGATTATCACCGTTTCCAGCAGCAGGACGCTGTCTGTTGTGGGCTACTACATTTATTTCCTTGGCATGAATGCGGTCATGTTCTCCCTGATGCGCTTTACGGAGGTCTACTGCAGGACATCGGTCAAATACAGGAAATATCGGAAAATCCCAGAAGCCATTCTGGTGCTTGATTCGGTCCAGATGCTTTCCAATCCCTTTTTCCACCACGTATTTGACACAAAGGAAACCCTGGTGGACGGATACCTGTATTACAGACTGGTGCCCCTTGCGGGCCAGACCTTCCACCGCGTGGTGGACTACGGCATTTTTCTGTCGGTGCTTCTCATCTTTGCGGTACGGATGGCCCGTACGCCAAGATTCTACGTGGAGCGCTATGCGGTGATCCTGATGTCCATGGCCATCGGCGGGCTGTGGCAATCCTATTATATTTTCTCGGGGACGCCGGTGGACCGGTCCATGATCGGGTTTGCCGTTTTCGGCCTGCTGGTGTTCTATTTCTCCCTGTATTACCGGCCGTTGCGCCTGCTTGACAGGATGCTGGCCATGACCGCATCCAATCTTCCCGAAGCCCTGTTTTTCTATGACGGCAACAACCGCTGCATCTGGGGAAACATGACGGCCCAGAAGATGGCGGAAGTGACAGAGGACATGATCGAGGAAGCTTCCCCGTGGCTTCAGCGGATGTTCAACGACCCGGTGAGGAAGCCGGACGGCTGGTCGGAACAGTTCGTCCGGGAGGTGAAGGGGGAAAAACGCTACTATCTGGTTGAAAAACGCGTGCTCAATGATGACCGGGGCACCGTTGCCGGCTGCTTTGTCACCGTGAGGGACCAGACCGATGAACAGCTCAGCATGCGCAGGAAGCTGTTCGCGGCCACGCGGGATCACCTGACCGGACTGTACAACCGGGGCTACTTCTATGATCAGACCAGAGAACTGCTGGATGCCCATCCGCAGGTCCAGTACCTGGCGGTTTTCCTGGATATCAACGATTTCAAGATAATCAATGATATCTTCGGCATGGAATTCGGAGATGAGATCCTCCGCCAGATCGCCAGGTGGATTTCCAGCTGGGCGGGTGAAGGCAGCCTGTATGGCCGGCTGGGCGGGGACACCTTCGGGGTCTGCATTCCCAGGGACAGCTTTGATGGAGAGCGGATAGAGCGTGAACTGTCGACCTTTGAAGTCCGCCAGGGACGCACCAGCCATATGCCGCTCATTCATGTCGGGGTGTATGAGATTACGGATCCCCTCCAGAGGATTTCCGTCATGATGGACCGGGCACACATGGCCCTGATGCCCATCAAGAGCGAGTATCACCGCCATGTGGCCAATTATGATGACCACATGCGGGACGAGGTGCTCTGGAGCCAGAAGATCAGCTCGGAGCTGTCCGAGGCGATCGCCACGCGGCAGATCGTCCCGTACCTTCAGCCCATTATGAACACCGAAGGCGAACCGGCGGGCGCTGAGGCGCTGATACGGTGGCACCATCCGGAGGAAGGACTTCTCTCGCCGTACAGGTTCATCCCGTTCTTTGAGAAAAACGGCATGATCGTCGAAGTGGACCGCTACATGTGGCGCAGCGCCTGCGAGATCCTGGCGGACTGGAAGAAGCGGGGAAGCACGCAGTTCATCTCTGTCAACATCTCCCCCAAGGATTTTTACCTCATGGACGTGGCGGAGGAGATCACGGGCCTGGTCAGGGAATTCGATCTGGATCCTTCCAGGCTGCGCATTGAAATCACGGAAACCATCATGATGAAGGACATCGGCTACCGCAGCAAGATGCTTCGAAAAATGCAGGAGCAGGGCTTCCTGATCGAAATGGATGACTTTGGCAGCGGATATTCCTCGCTGAACCTGCTCAAGGATATGCCGGTGGACGTGCTCAAGATTGACCAGCATTTCCTGACGGACAGCCAGAATGACGAGAAAGCCCGGACTATCCTGCAGAATGTGCTGCAGATGACCCGCAGCCTCGGCGTTCAGTCCCTGACGGAAGGCGTGGAAACCAGGGAGCAGCTGGAGGCGCTCAGGAAAATGGGATGCCGCCTGTTCCAGGGATTCTATTACTCAAAACCGATTCCGGTGGAGGATTTTGAAGAGAAGTACCTCATTGTTCCAACCCAGACGGAGCAATGATCCAGGCAGTCCGAGTGCCGCTCGGACTGCTTTTTTGGTACGGATGGCGGATAAAAAAGCAGATGTGTCCGGAACGGGCAGGCCCTCTTCTTCCGGAGGAGCACCTTTACCAGCTCAGCCGGGATGCCTGGAGAAAGCGGGCATTTTTGCAGGTGGCTGCTTCCGTCTGACGCTGCTTATGCATGTGATTCCGGGAATTCTGAGGGTCCCCGGAGGAGAACAGGTCGGAGGTCAATATGGCATATACAGCACTTGAAAAGATGAGAAAGCTCAATGAGGAGAGATTTGGGAAGAATGTGGGGCCCCTGCAGCCGGCGCTGTTTGAGGAGGTGCCGGGCGGATTTGATCTCAAGTCTGCGGCGTTGCGCTTTATCCATGAAAGATGTGAGAATCTGCGCTTTGACAGGGAGATTGAAGCGCTGGAATCGGAAACGGGCTGTTATCGGGGAACGAGCATCGCACCGAACCAGATTCCCTATAACATGGAAATGGACATCAATCGTCTGTGCCTGGAACGGGAACTGGAACGGTTTATCGATTCCGGAGCAACGCAGGATGCCTATAATGTGTTCTAATGTTTTATGGAGATTTTTTTCGGCAGCTACGGAAAAACAAAGCGGATGGTCGAGCTTCTGGGAGAGTATGAGGCCAACAGCAGCGTGCTGCTGATGAAGCATCGGGACCATTATTCCCACTCGGTTTACGTGTTTGTGCTGGGACTGGCGATCTACGAGACAAATGAACATTTCCGAAGGGCGTTCAACACCTTCTATCATTTTGATCCTGAAGGAAAAGAGGCGGCACAGTCCTATGAAGCCGTCAACTGCTTTCTGGAATTCTGGGGACTTACGTCCCTGTTCCACGATATCGGCTATCCGTTTGAACTGACGTATGAGCAGGTTGCGTCCTATTTTGATCCGGAGGATGATGTTCGGGGGAAAACTCCATTTATCATTTACAGGAATATGGACGCCATGACGCAGCTGAAACCTCAGGCCAGGGAATGCTTCCGGCAGCTTTATGGGAAGGAATTTGACACCTTTGAAGAGGTGCTGGCTTTTGACATTACTCAGAAGATGGGCAAAACATACGGGTTTTCGGAGGAATACCTGTCAGAACTCCTGAAAAAGAAGCCCGTCTCTCCGGAAGCGTATGCCTATTACATGGATCACGCGTATTTCAGCGCCATGCGGCTTTTCCATGAACTGATGGAGGCAAAGGGGATCGATTCAGATGACGGCCATGTCATGGAGAAAAAAGCTGCCGGTCCGTTCCAGTCCCTGAAACGGGAGCATGTGGATGCGCTGAGCGCCATCCTTCTTCATTATGTCGTGTACAGATATTCGATCGCTTTCAGCGATGAAGGGACAAAACCGGCACTGACCATGGACCTTCATCCGCTTGCATGGCTGCTGATGCTGTGTGATGAGCTGCAGTGCTGGGACCGTACCGCCTACGGACGAAACTCAAGAACCGAGCTTCAGCCCATGGCGGTGGAATTTGACTTCAGCAACAATCGCCTTGTTGCCAGATACCTGTACGATGAAGAGGAACAGGATAAGATCGATGCCTATCTCTGGGAATATGTGGCCTGGAAAAAAGGAGGAAAGGTCGGGAAGGCGCCAAGGCTGAAGGCATACAGCGACATGGCAGATGAAAAGAAGAGCTTTCTTTCCGAGATCAGGCTGCTCATCGATCTCACGGGGATCCCGCTGACGATCGTATGCGATACCGCACCGGTCAACCGGGGCAGCAAACACATGTACCTGTCGAGCAGCAGCTTTATGCACATGCACGATTTTGCCCTGGTCATGAATGCACGGTATGCGCATGAGGGGCATGAAGCTGAGGTGGACAGGTCGACGCTGGAACAGGAGTTTGAGGCCCAGTCGCTGGAAAACAAACTGTACAATATCAATCAGGTAAAGAGCTTCAGCCGCTACCTGGATGCGATTCACTGCTTCTATACGGATCGTCCGGTGGATTATGACATGCTGATGGAGTTTTCACCCGAGGAAATCAGGTGCATCGCACCGATGGAACACGAACGGTGGGTGCGGGAACATCAGGCGATGGGCTGGCGCTTCGGCGATGACTATGAGCATGTGCCGGTACCGGAGGGAAATGATGAACGCGTCTGGCGAAAAAACCTTCGGGAACAGATGCGCTGTCACAAACAGGCCATGGATGGTGAACTGACGAAGGCCCAGATTCGCAGGCATTATGACAACCTGCCCGAGAGTGAGAAGGAAAAGGACTGGGTGCCTTTCAACAGCATGCTGAAACTGGTCAGAAAGTTTGACGGACTGCGGATTTACCGGTTTGCGGTGCGTAATGGGGAAAGAGAAGGGTGATGCCTGATCCGTCTCTGATGCGGATGAGCCCCTGTCCGGAAATGAAGGGAGACATTCCCGGACCAGGCAGAGAAGGAGATTCAGGGGGTCCCTAGCGGGAGCCATCTTCTCTGCCCACACTGCAAAGCCGAAGCAGGATCAGATGAATCCATGAGGATTCACGGGCGGGAACAGGCAACTGTTTTCCAGATGGTCCAAAAACCCCGGAGCATTTGGCCAAAGAGACTTTGAATATGGTAAAATGCGGACGGCGGAATGAGAATCAGACAACAGAAGGCCGGGGGACAATGCCATGCCGAAGATCACCACACAGGCCATCGTCCTGCGAAGGGCGGATACCGGGGACAATGACCGGATGCTGACGCTGTTTACGCCTGATCACGGCCTGATTTCCGCCATGTGCCGTGGCTGCAGAAAACAGAAAAGCCCCCTGATGGCGGCCAGCGAGGTCTTCTGCAGCGGCGAATATGTGCTTTACCGCAGGGAGGATCATGCCACCGTGGTTTCCTGCGATGTGCGGGAGGCCTACTATCCGCTGCGTCAGGATGTGGAGCGGCTCAGCCACGGGGCGTATCTGGTGGAGCTGTGCGCGCTGGCGGTTCAGCCGGAGGAGGAGAATCGGCGGCTGTTTGTTCTTCTGTCCCAGTGCCTGGCGTATCTGGCCTATGACGATGTCCCCTCGAGGAATGTCACGGCCCTGTTTCTGCTGGGATTCATGTCCCTCATGGGATTTCGGCCCATGGTCGCCCACTGCGCGGTCTGTGGGAGGCCCCTGGACGACGGGACGGGCTGGTACGGGCCGGAAAGGGGAGGGGTGCTGTGCCGGGACTGCAGGGAAAACGCCCCGGAGCTGCAGCCCTCGGACATTGGCTTCCTCCATGCGGCCATGGGACGGGGGGTGGCGGCGCTGAGAGAGGACATTTCCTGCAGCAGGGAGATGTTTGCATCGCTGAGGAGCATGGCGGAAAGCCATCTGGAAGCCCCCGTGCGCAGCGGAAGGACCCTGATTGTCTGAAAACGGAAGGAAGAAGGGAACGCCGGGGACAGATGCTCATGCCCCGGAGGTCCGGAGTTGGAATGATAGAAAGGAAGGGATGGACATGGATGAAAACAAGCTGCAGACCCTGAAACAGTGGATTGATGAAGCCAGGCGCATCGTGTTCTTTGGCGGTGCCGGCGTTTCCACGGAGAGCGGAATCCCGGACTTCAGAAGCCCGGACGGCCTGTATTCCCAGCAGTATGATGTGCCGCCGGAGACGGTGATTTCCCATACCTACTATGTTCGGCATCCGGATGTGTTTTACCGCTTCTACAGGGAGCGGATGCTCTTTTCCGATGCCCGCCCCAACAGCGTGCACCTGAAGCTGGCCAAATGGGAGCAGGAGGGAAAGCTCCTGGGCGTGGTCACCCAGAACATCGACGGACTGCACCAGATGGCCGGCAGCAAAAAAGTCTACGAACTTCACGGGAGCGTGCACCGCAATATCTGCCTCAGCTGCGGCAAGGTGTACAACCTTCAGGAATTCCTGAAGCTGTCCGAGATCCCGGTATGCACCAGGTGCGGGGGCCGGGTCAAACCGGATGTGGTCCTGTATGAGGAGGGACTCGATTCGCAGGTGATCCAGGGCGCGGTGGATGCCATCCGCAGGGCGGATGTGCTCATCGTAGCGGGGACGTCCCTGACGGTCTATCCCGCCGCGGCATTTCTGGATGAGTACATGGGGAACCGGCTGGTGCTGATCAACCGCACCGAGACGCCCAGGGACAACATTGCCCAGCTGGTGCTGCATGAAAAACTGGGAGATGTATTTGCCAGGCTATGAAAAGCGAGCAGGGGACCTTTTTTGAGAGAAGCGAATCCCGGCCGCTGGCGGACCGGATGCGTCCCCGCAGTCTGTCGGAGTTCGTCGGGCAGACGCATCTGCTCTCTCCGGGAAGCGCGCTGCGGAGGATGATCGAGGAGGACCGGGTGGGCTCCATGATTTTCTGGGGACCGCCGGGAACGGGCAAGACCACGCTGGCCCGGATCATTTCGGAGCAGACCCGGGCGCGTTTTGTCAGCTACTCCGCGGTGACCGGCGGGATCCGCGAGGTCCGCGCCGTCATGGAGAAGGCGGAGGAGGGAAGGCGCTTCGGGGAGCGGACCATCCTCTTTGTGGACGAAATTCACCGGTTCAACCGGGCCCAGCAGGACGCCTTTCTGCCCTATGTGGAGAAGGGGAGCATCGTGCTGATCGGGGCGACCACGGAAAATCCATCCTTCGAGGTGAATTCCGCGCTGCTTTCGCGCTGCCGGGTCTTTGTGCTGCGGGCGCTTGAACGGGAGGACATCTGCCGGATGCTCAGGCGGGCCATGGAGGATCCCCGGGGGTTCGGGGGCCAGGAGATCAGGCTTGAAGAGGGCGTGCTGGAGGCCATCGCCGGCTTTGCCAACGGAGATGCCCGCATGGCCCTGGGCAACCTGGAAATGGCGGTGCTCAATGCCCCCCTGGAGGACGGGGTCCCCCGGGTGACCCGGGCGCTGCTCAGCGAAATCACCGGAAAGAAGATGCTGCTGTATGACCGGCAGGGAGAGGAACACTACAACCTGATCTCCGCCCTTCACAAATCCATGCGCAACTCCGATCCGGACGCGGCGGTGTACTGGCTTGCCCGGATGCTGGAGGGGGGAGAGGACCCGCTCTATGTTGCCCGCCGGATGATCCGCTTCGCCTCCGAGGATGTGGGTCTGGCGGATCCCCGGGCGCTGGAAATCTGCGTGGCGGCCTATCAGGCCTGCCATTTCCTGGGAATGCCGGAATGCACGGTCCATCTGACCCAGGCGGCGGTGTACCTGTCCCTGGCGCCCAAATCCAATGCCCTCTACACAGCCTACGGCGCTGCCAGTGAGGATGCCCGGCAGCGCCTGGCGGAGCCGGTGCCGCTTCACATCAGAAATGCGGTCACGGACCTCATGGGCAGCCTGGGGTACGGAAAGGGCTATGAATATGCCCACGACACCGCGGAGAAACTGACGGCCATGTCCTGCCTGCCGGAGGATCTGGAGGGGAGCAGGTACTATCAGCCCACCCGTGAAGGGCTGGAGGGACGCTTTGCCGCCCGGTTTGAGGAGATCCTGGCCTGGAAGGCGGCGGCAAGGGAAAAAAGCGGGAAATGAATCCTGAAAAACACAGAAGGCAGAGCGCCATTGCGGCGGCTCTGCCTTTTTGCAGGTCCGATATCAGGGGAAGAAGCGGCGGCGATTGAGCGCGTAGAGTCCGAGGATGCAGGCGGAGACCAGACTCAGGACAAGTCCCGCGGTCCATCCCCGGGTGACATAGGTGACCTCGATGCGGTGCTGCCCGGGCGTCACCGGGATCCCCACAAAGGACAGGTCGCAGGTCAGGATCCGAACGGGGGAACCGTCCAGGGTGGCTCTCATGCCGGGATCATTGGGGAGGGTGAAAACCACGATGCCCTGCTCCCGGGCGAGAATGTCGGCGGAAAAGCCGTCCGGTCCGGCGGAAAACCTGGAACAGGCATTCTCCCGGGCCCGGGCGGCGCTCTCACGCCAGTCGGGAATCGAGGCGGGGTCAAGCCGGGGAAGCTGTCCCTCAAGCTCCCTGAGATCCGCATCGGAGAGCGTGGCGGCGCAGAGCATGACGGCGCCGATGTGGTCCCCGTCCATGTTCTGGTCGTGGTCCCCGGTGATGAAATGGACCAGGTACCCCATGGGCACCGCGTTCTCATTGGCATATGCCGGGAAGCCGTTCTCCTCCCCGTCCGGGACAAAGCCCTCGGGGACAGGGTCGGCGGGATCGGTCCGGATGTACCTGTCGACGGACAGGGCGCTGCGAAGGGAAGCGCTCAGGGTCCTCGGAAAAACGGTGGTGGATTCGTTATATCCAAAGCCTGCGCTGGAGATGAAGCGGCCAACGATGGAGGAGCGCAGGGACTGGAAGGCGGTGAGGGAGGACCGGCCGGTAAGCAGGCCGTAATTGCGCAGACGGCGCCCGTAGTCGATGCGGGTGAATCCCTCAGGTTCGGGCAGGGACAGGGAGGAGAGGGTGGGCCGGGCGATCTCCTCCAGGGAATAGGGACCCTCAATCGGGGTGTCGCCTCCGGAGCGCAGCGCGGCATCCCCCACGGCGATATAGCCGGCATAGTTGAGGACCGCCATGGCGCACACCAGGGCAAGCGCGTGGAGGGTGCGAAGGGACCGGCGAAGGACGGTAAGCAGGGCCAGGGAGGAAAGAAGAAAAAGCCCCATGCCCAGAAACCGGAAGATGTCCGGGGCCCAGTGCTCCTGTCTGCGGTTGAGCAGAATCCTTCCCGCCTCCCCGGCGCCCTGAAGCCACTGCGCGGGCAGGAAGGCCGGCAGGGACAGAAGCAGCGCGGTCAGGGTGCACACCTGGAAGCTGCGCTTCCAGAGGGGATCCGGGCAGAGAAGGTGCTCCTCCCGGATGTCCACCGCCTGCACTGTGGCCAGGGAGAGCATCAGGGCAAGACCGTACCACCAGCGGGTGTAGGTGAGGCTGCTCCACAGGACAAAGGCGCCGCTTGACAGCGGAAAGCAGGAGAAACCCAGCAGCGTCAGGATCATGCGGCGCAGCCACCTGCCCTGCGTGCCGGGATGCAGCAGGAAAACCAGCGAGCCGGCAAAGCCGAAGAGGGGAAGGGCGCAGGCGGTGCTGGACCAGGAGGGCGCATCCCCGATGAAGCCGTGGACGGCGCCGCTTTCAATGGGCATGAGGAGGACCCGAAGGCGCTCCGCAAGGGTGGCCGCGGGGAAAAGCTGCTGCCAGACGGGCGTGTCCGTCTGACCGTTGCGGGTGATGGTCATCATAAAGCGCAGGGCCGGAAGCAGGAGGAATCCCGCCAGTGCGCACCCGAAGGCGCATTCAAGGACGCCAAGGACCAGCCTTCCGGGCGGCTGGTCCCTCAGCCAGTCCGGAAGGCGGAAAAGGGCATAGAGCGCCACCAGCAGGGCGGTCCCCAGCATGAAGTAATAGTTGATGAGCGTGGAGAGCCCGCAGGAGAGGGCCAGCATGCACGGGACGGGGCGCGGGCGCGTCATGAAGCATTCCAGCGCCCAGAGGATCAGGGGAAACACCGCGATGACCTCTGTGAAATGATAGAACTGGGTATTGACGATGGTGAAGGAGGAAAAGGTGTACATGAGCGCGCCCAGCAGGCCCTTTTCGCAGCTTCCGGTCATGCGGCGCATGTACAGGAAGGATGTGAGCATGCACAGGGCATGCTTGGCCAAAGCCATGAAGGCGATGCCGAAGGGAATAAGGTCCCTGGGAAGCAGGGCAAGCGGCCAGACAAAGGGGCTTCCCAGGGTATAGAAGGCGTAGCTTCCCACGGACGGCGCGCCGAGAAATGTGGAAAAGGAGTAGGAGGCCCCCTGTCTGAGGATCCGGCGCGCTTCCAGAATAAAGGGCAGCTGCTGCTCGATAAAGTCTCCCCGGGTGACAAAGCGTCCGCCGTAGGGAAGCAGGGCCGGAGCCAGGGCCATCAGGGACAGCGCCAGACCCAGCAGGAGAACGGACAGGGGGGTGATGCGCAGGGTCCTTTTCACAGCGGATGCTCCTCCTTCTGAAAATCATGTCTTTGGAAAACGGGTGTGCGGCCAGGGGCCGCGGGGCGTCCCGCTCCGGGGCACGGGGATACGCCGGGTCCGCCTTCCCCAGGCCGCGGCACAAAAGCTTCTTCGGCATTATAGAAGTTTGGCGGGAAAAAGAAAAGTCCCGGCACATGCTGACCGGATTTCTTCAAAGATGTCCGTGACAGGGCCCGGGGGGCGTCGTATACTGCCGTCAGGAAGACCGGACCGCAGAATACCCGGTGAAATGGAGGGCGAACGATGAAGATCTGGACCATTCGACCGCAGGCAAGGGCCGAGGCTGTGATTGAGGGCGGAAGCTACCGCATTACCGTACTGACCAGCCGCCTTCTGCGCCTGGAGTATGAACCGGAGGGGCATTTCCGCGAGACGGCCACGCAGGTGGCGCTCTGCCGCGAATTCCCGGTTCCCGCGTTCACATGCAGACGGACCGCTCAGGGACTGCGGGTGGAGACGGATGACCTGATTGTGCGCTATGACGGCAGAGCGTTTTCACCGGAGGGGCTGACGGTGGAGCTCAAGGGGAACTATGCGACCTATGGCAGCAGATGGCATTACGGGGAGAAGCCCCGGACGCTGGGCGGAACCGCCCGTACCCTGGACAAGGCCAACGGAGAGGTTCCCCTGGAGGACGGGCTGAACGCGAAGCAGGGGTATGCGCTGCTGGATGACAGCCGTTCGATGGGCATGGACGACTCCGGCAGACTGCTCCCTGCCCGGGACTTCGGGGTCGACCTGTATTT
>CACYCQ010000329.1:0-3590 GCA_902772995.1 uncultured Eubacteriales bacterium | reverse complement strand
TTGCTCCAGTCATCCGGATAGAGCACAGCCTTTCTCATGGCTTCCAGTTTCTCAATGGCTTTGGCCTTCGTTTCGTCGGAAAGGAAGGCCGCATTGTTGATCACACCATGATAGGCTTCGAGGATCTCGTCAACCAGCAGGGAAATGCGGTTCTTATCCTCCTGACGCAGGTAGGTCTCGCTGTACAGCCTTGCGACCGGCCAGACAAGCTTTTTCGACACGGCAGGCGCGAAAACATCCTCATCAGGCAGCATGCTGGTGGCGCCGGAGATCGCATTCTTCCTGGCAACGGCCCACTCATAGCACTCGCGGTCAAGGGACTCAGCGGAACCGACCGTGCCCTGGACGATCAGGTAGTCCCTGATCATGGGAAGATTTTCTTCGGTGTAGAGCTCATTGAGCTTCTGGAAGTAGCCGGGGTCCATGATCATGTACTTGTCGGTCTTCGGGAAGCCGCAGTGCTCAGCCAGCTCCAGAACCGGGAGCTTGCCCTCCAGCTCCTTCATTTCGTCATATGAATAAATGTTGTAGATCTTGGCGAGAAAATCCGGCTTCTTCTGATCCTCGTTGGATGCGATGGTCGGTGCCAGCGTCGTCTCAAAAGCAAAGCAGTTGTCGATCTTCTTCTGCGTTTCTTCCTCTGAATATCCAAGCTTGCGCAGCATCTTCCGTGCAAGTTCGGTCACGGCGTCCTTTTTGATTCTGCCGAAGTCGGTCATTTCGATGTACTCGGCTGAATCCTCAAGCAGGGGGGTGATGGTGGCAACGGTGAGGAGGTTGCGCGAGGAATCCATGAAATCGCTCAATTGCTGGGCTGCAAACAGGGCTGAAAGCTGATCCTCAACGGGCTTCTCGAGGAGGTAGGCGTTCAGTGCGTCAATGCTGTCAATGGCTTCGATTTCGTCTACCGCAGCCTTCAGCGGGGCGATTCCCAGCGCATTGCGGCCGTCCCAGTCCATCATCAGCCAGAACAGGTCATAGGCCAGCTTTGCATCGTGCTCCTTCGGGGCTTCTCCAAGGAACATGTTTTTGGTATCTTCCGTCAGTTTCCGGTTGATTTCTTCAATCGTTCCCGTCTCGGCATAACCCTCGGGAATCCGGGTGGCAAGGATCTTGTCCTTGTTGACGTAAAGTGCGAAATCGTCTTTGAGCTCAACCGGCGTATCCGCAGTCACATTGCCGTCCAGATCGCTGTCCAGCCAGGGGGTTCCTGTGGTGTAGTCGATTCCTTCCGCTGAAGACATGGCGCCTGTCGACAGGAGCATCGTCAAAGCGAGGAGAATTCGAAGCATTTTTTTCATCTCTATCTCTTTCCCTTTCCCTCCCATACAGGAGAACACTGTGTGGATCCATCCGGTGATGGTCCGCCGGCTGAAGCCTTCTGCCGCAGAGCATCCCGGACAAGTCGTGTCACTTCCGGAAGCCTGACCCTGACTGCGCAGTTCTGCGGATGGATGCCGGCGATGAAGGAGGCACAATCTGTCCTTGAGTTCAGCCGGTTTCCTTCAGATGGCAGAGCGCAGAAGCACCGGGAAGCAGTTCCGGGAAACACATTTTCAGGGCATTCTACCTGAATTCCAGGAGTCTGTCAAATTCTGAAGGCCGGGTTTAAGGCTGTTGCACGAACATATACCGTTACCCGAGTAACTTGTCCTTGCTCCTGTTCCATTCATATACACATGAGATTCCCTATGATCATCCCCAAAAAAGCACAAAATCTCTTCCTATTGTGATAGCCAAATATCTGCAGAATGCGATGACAGTTCAGCTTGTCCAGTATCACCTATCCAGATGCTTTGAAAGTCAGCCTACGATTTCACTCTTCTTGTTTATGTTTTGGAAAGCTAATATCGCCCTAAAGAATTGTTAATAGCGATGCTTTTGCAGCTATGAAACCATTTATTTTATTATTAATTATTTTCTGATCGTCGGAAAAACGGTAGTACACCCAGTCACAAGGTGACGCGCCGGAGTAACGCCGGCGGTCCCGGATCCCGCCCGTCAGCCCGGCATGCGGCGCCGGAGCCCGGTCCTCAGGAAAAGGGCGGTCAGGTCCGTCCCCCATTTCCTGCACCATGCTGCCTCCCCGGCACGGTCCGCGCGGCAAAAATCAGGGTTTTCAGCCGCCGGATTCCTCTTTGTTCCGCCTCCTCCTTTATCCCAGCGTCACATCCAGGATCATCATCCCCACAAAACCCAACGCGAAGGCCACGGTACCGATGTTGGAATGCGCGCCCTCTGACATTTCGGGGATCAGCTCCTCCACCACCACATACAGCATGGCTCCGGCGGCAAAGGCCAGAAAACAGGGCATGACCGGCGTGACCTGCCCGGCGGCCAGCAGCGTCATCACCGCGGCGACCGGTTCCACCGCACCGGAAAGCACGCCCATCCAGAAGGTCCTGCCTCTGGGCATGCCCTCCGCCAGCAGCGGCATGGAGACGATGGCCCCCTCCGGGAAATTCTGGATGGCTATGCCCAGCGCCAGGGCGAGGGCCCCGGCGGCGCTGATGCCCACATCTCCGGCAAGCCAGCCCGCATAGACCACGCCCACCGCCATCCCCTCGGGGATGTTGTGCAGCGTGACGGCCAGTATCAGCTTGGTGGTGCGTTTGAGGCTGCTGCGCGGGCCTTCATGCTGTTTGTCCATGTGCATGTGCGGAGTCAGCATGTCCAGCGCCAGCAGAAAGCCCATGCCGATCAGAAAGCCGACGGATGCGGGCAGGAAAGCCATCGCGCCCATATGCGCGCTGCTCTCCAGGGCGGGCTGCAGCAGGCCCCAGAAGGAAGCCGCCACCATGACGCCTGCGGCAAAGCCGGTCAGCGCTTTCTGCACGCCCCGGGAAATCTGTTCCTTCAGGAAGAACACCATCGCCGCCCCGAGGCTGGTGCCCAGAAACGGAATAAGGATGCCCTGGGCAATTTGAATCTTCATCGTTTTCTCCTCATCTGACGAGAGTCAGCCGCACCCGTCCGGCCGGCCCCGGACCTCTTCACGAATTGTCCCCCTTCCGCAATCCGGCAGCTGCCGGAAAGGGGATGGCCCGTTTCAAAAGTCCGCGGCCGTGGTCTCCCGCTCCGGCAGGCCGCAGGCGCGCACTTCGGGCATATGCCGCCTGGCGGACTTCGCCGCTGACGTGTGCCGCGCATCATGCCTTAAATCCTCAGCGCGGCTGCGGTCACGGGACCCTTCCGGTCCTTACCCGCGCTTTTTCGTGAGCAGGACCGTCCGGGCCTTTTCCTCGGTGTCATCATCCTCCTCATACCCGTCGAAAGGCGCTTCCGTGTCCGTGTATTTCCTTGTGAAGGGCTTGCAGATTTCCGTCCGGTGGCGGAAGACGAAATCCAGATCATCCGTCCAGCCGGTGTGGCCGGTGATCACCGTGACCGGATGATGTTTTGCCCTGATCGTCCGTTCCAGTTTCTCCAGGCTCCGCACTGCGAGCTGATTGTCCTCCGCCAGGGTGCTGATGAAGCTGTATCCGCCGTCCGCGCCGAACCAGATGGTGTCCCCGGTGAACAGGTATGTGTCGTCGACCAGATACACCATATGCCCCCAGGTGTGGCCGGGAACCAGGATGCACTCGATT
>CACYCQ010000328.1:0-22093 GCA_902772995.1 uncultured Eubacteriales bacterium | reverse complement strand
TGCCTGAAAATCTTAGGGGGCACGACCAGTTTCCCATTCTCCTGGCAGAATCATTTAATTTGCAAATAATTGCCGGATTCAGGCTCATTTATCGTGCGTCTTAACGCACGGTGCGTCCGCTGTTTTTCGACATCTTCCGTTTTTGAAAGCCTTTCCTTTCCCAAAAAAGAATCCGACTGCCAAACAGGTTTCAGCCTGTTTGGCAGTCGGATATGCAGGAATCGGAGATTACTTGCCCATCTGGATTTCATCCACCCACTGCTGATAAAGACCCTCAGCATTGATCTTGTCGATCATTTCCTGGATCTTTGCAGTAAAGGCAGCGTCGCCCTTGGGACTTGCCACATAGTTGCCGCCTTCAAAATCAAAGGCGAATTCTGCAACTTCAAGGTCATCGTTCATCGCCAGAACATTGTCATACACCGTCTTGGGAACGGCGAGGGCATCCACGCGGCCATTCTTGACCATATTCACGCCGTCCGGGATCTTGGTCACCAGCTCCAGCTTGGCGCCAGTGAGCTGCTCTTCGACCATGATCTGCTGGTTAGTGCCGTTCTGGGCGGCAACAGTCTTCCCGTCGAAGTCAGAGGCGGTCTTGTAGTTCGCGCCCTGTCCCTTCTTTACCAGCAGGCCCTGGGCACCCTCGTTCCAGTAAATGCCAGTCAGGTCCATCACGTTGGTGCGCTCCTGATCAAAGGTCAGGCCGGCAATGGTCATGTCCACATCGCCCTTGCCCACGGCAGCCAGGCAGGAATCGAAGTTCATTTCCTGAATCTCGAGCTCCACACCCAGTTCTTTGGCGAAGAACTCCATCATCTTGACGTCAGTTCCTACCACGTTTCCATTGTCATCCTTGTACTCATAGGGCGGCCAGTCGGGACTGGTTGCAATTACAACCTTACCCTTCTTCTGGATATCCTCGAGCCTGTCGGCCATGGCCAGAGAGCAGGACAGCACAAGAATCAGCGCCAGAAAAAGAACTGCAAACTTCTTCATAAACTCTATTCTCCTTTTCGTTGTTCAGTGCCAGTCAGCACCTTTTTTGCTTCTGAAAACGAAAGCAAGTTGCATTATAAATACTGAATATGCATATGTCAAGACCTGCATACTGCATATTGCGCATAAATTCAACGAATCTCAAGGCATTTTTCGCATTCTGTGTATATATCGAATTGCAGTCAGCGCCGCCCTGTGCTATAATTCCGTCGATTTTCAAATTTCACCGTTTACGACGGTGCAATTCCGAAAGGTGTGAATGATTTTGCCACAGCTCTCTCACAGGGTTTCCACATTTACTGACTCTGTAATCCGCAGAATGACACGAATCAGCGACGAAGCCGGTGCTATCAATCTTTCCCAGGGCTTTCCCGATTTCCCCCCGCCAAAGGCTATCTTGGATCGGCTGAAGGAAATCGCCACGGAAGGCCCCCATCAGTATTCGGTGACCTTTGGCGCTGAAAACTTCAGGCAGGCCCTAGCCTTAAAACAAGGCAAAGCCTATGGGCATCCCATTGATCCCGAAACCCAGATTGTCGTCACATGCGGCGGAACAGAGGCCATGATGAGTGCCATGATGACTGTCTGCAATCCGGGCGACAAAGTCATCGTGTTTTCTCCTTTCTATGAAAACTACGGAGCGGATGCCATCCTCTCCGGAGCGGAGCCCATTTTCGTTCCCTTGGTTCCGCCGGAATTCAACTTTGATCCCGATTTACTGGAGGATGCTTTCCGCCAGCATCCCAAGGCGATTATTGTCTGCAATCCCTCCAATCCCTGCGGAAAGGTCTTCACCCGGGAGGAACTGCTGCTGATTGGCGGTCTGTGCAACCGTTATGATGCCTTTTTGATCACCGACGAGGTGTATGAACATATCGTTTTTGATCCATATGTTCACACCTACGCCGGTTCACTTCCCGAAATCGCCGACAGGGTCATTTGCTGCTCCTCCCTCTCCAAGACCTATTCCATCACTGGATGGCGTCTGGGATACCTGATCGGTCCTGAGAATGTCATTGAAGGTGCAAAGAAAGTCCATGACTTCCTGACCGTTGGTGCGGCGGCCCCACTTCAGGAAGCTGCTGTGACGGGACTTTTGTTTCCCCAGTCCTACTATGATGATCTGAAGGCGCTTTATACCCGTAAACGCCAGATCTTCCTTGACGGACTTGACCGTATTGGCATTCCCCATACCGTTCCCCAAGGATCCTACTTTGTGATGGTGGATATCAGCGAATTCCAGAAACCCGGCATGCGCTTCCATGGCGAAAGCGACCTGACTTTCTGTGAATGGATGATCCGCAACGTGGGTGTGGCAGCCGTCCCCGGCTCCAGCTTCTTCCGCGAGCCCGTCAACCATCTGATCCGCCTCCACTTTGCGAGAAGCGAAGAAACGCTCAACAAATCCCTTGAGCGTCTGTCCAAGCTTCCTTCACTGGTCTGACTGATGTACACGCAGCCACTGGTTGTCCTCCCCACCTTCGCCATAGGTCGGGGAATTCTCCGTGATTTTGAAAAGCTGGCAGCACCTCTGGGGAACCGTTTCAGCGTTGTAGGTGGCGAGAGGGCCATGAAAGCGGGGCTTCCCCTTCTTGGCACGTCTTCCCTCACACTGCTGGATAACCTTCCCTTTGGCGGTGAATGTACGGATTCAGCGGTTTCACGCCTCTGTGCCAAGGTGTCTGCGAACAGGCCGGATTTCCTTGTGGGTATGGGTGGCGGAAAAGCGATCGATACCGCAAAGATGGTGGCGAATGCACTGGATCTCCCTCTTTTGTCCATTCCTACCCTCATTTCAAATTGTGCCCCCATCACCGCGCTTTCTGTGGTCTACAGAGAAGACGGTCCCTTTGACCGTTTCGAGTTTTTCCCCGGTCCTCCGACGCTGACACTCATCGATCTGGACTTGGCTGTCACGGCGCCGTGGGAATATCTTCGTGCAGGCATGGGCGATGCCCTGGCCAAATACCCTGAGTCCACCTTCAGCGCAAGGAATGACCGGCTGGGAGAATCCATTGACCACATGTCCCTGATGGGCGTCACCCTTTCCTCCACCTGCTGGGAGCCGATTCTTCGCTTCGGCGAAGCGGCCATTCATGAATTTCAGGAAGGTTGCCCCGGGTCAGCTCTGGAAATTGTGGCCCGGAGCATCATTCTTTCTGCGGGACTGGTTTCCCTGATGGCTCATGACAGCTATAATTGCGCACTGGCACACAGCATCTGCTACGGTCTTCAGCTGATTCCCCGGGTGGAAAAGGAGTTTCTTCACGGGGATCTGGTTGCCTACGGCGCACTGGTCCAGTTGGTGCTTGATGGACAGATGGATCAGGCCTCTCGACTCCGGAAGTTCCTTCAGACCATCGGTACCCCGACTTCCCTGAGACAGATGGGACTGCCCCTTCACCGACCGGCACTGGAGGCTTCCCTTCATGCAGCCGCCACTGCGCCGGACATGCAGCATGTCCCGTACCCGGTGACAGCGGAAATGATTTTTGCCGCAATGACCCTCGTTGAATCTGATACTCTTTAAGAGGAGGGATCCTTTTTGTTTGAACGCATTATCACCCTGGTTACCCGCTATGGCGGTAATTTCCTCAACGGTCTGGGCACGACGCTGCTTCTTGCCCTCACTTCAGTGGCAGTTGGCTGCATCATCGGCGCCCTTGTGGCTATCATGCGTCTTTCCCGTTCAAAACTGCTGGGAGGGATAGCCACCGTCTATACCGAAATTATCCGTGATACCCCCCTGTTGCTCCAGCTGTACTTTTTTTACTTCATGCTTCCGGATATCCTTCCCCAGATGAAACTGTCCAAGTTTACCTGTATTGCTGTCGCTCTGGTCATTAACTCCGGCGCGTACATGTCGGAAATCTTCCGTTCCGGAATACAGTCCATCGACCGGGGACAGACGGAAGCTGCACGGTCCCTGGGCCTTTCCGCATCCCAGACCATGATGCAGATCATCCTTCCCCAGGCCTTTAAGAATGTTCTTCCCGCCATGTGCAACGAGTTTGTTGCCGTGACCAAGGAAACCTCCCTCGCCTCCACTTTCTATGTGGGTGATCTGATGACCCAGTACCAGGTGATCTCCGGCAAAACCTATATGGTTCTTGAACCGCTGATCATCATCGGCATTATCTATTTCGTCCTGACCTTCACCATGAGCAAACTCGTATCCATGCTCGAAAGGAGAATGAAGACCGATGACTGAAGATTTTGATTATCAGAAAGCTCCTGAACTGATCCGTGCTGAAAAACTGACCAAAGATTTCGGCAGTCTGAAGGTCCTCAAAGGAATTTCTGAAACCATTCACCGTGGCGAAGTGATTTCCCTGATCGGGCCGTCCGGTTCAGGCAAATCTACCTTCCTGCGCTGTCTCAACCGCCTGGAGGAGCCTTCAAGCGGGCATATCTGGTTTGACGGGGTGGATATCATGGACAAAAGCGTCAATATCAACATCCACCGCCAGAAGATGGGTATGGTATTCCAGCATTTCAACATCTTCCCCCATAAGACCGTCATGGAAAACATCACCCTGGCTCCTGTTCTTTTAGGAAAAATGTCCAAGGACGAAGCCGTCGCCAAGGCAGAGAGTCTTCTCACCCGTGTCGACCTGATCGAAAAAAAAGATGTGAAGCCCGGCAGGCTTTCCGGCGGACAGAAGCAGCGCCTGGCAATTGTCCGTGCACTGGCTATGGAACCCGAAGTCATGCTGTTTGATGAGCCAACCTCTGCTCTTGATCCTGAAATGGTCGGCGAGGTGTTGGAAGTCATTCGGCAACTGGCCCGCAATAACATGACCTGCGTGATCGTGACCCATGAGATGGGCTTTGCCCGTGAGGTCTGCAACCGTGTACTCTTCATGGATGAAGGTGTCATCTGTGAGCAGGGCAACCCCCGAGATCTGTTTGACCATCCCAAGAATCCCAGAACGCAGGATTTCCTCAGCAAGGTTCTCTAGTTGCCGGAAAAAGCGTTAAATATGCAGTTGGCAGCTAACATGCTGGTTTGAACCACATTAGCATTACAGCCAGCGGAAATCTGAACTCCGAGTTTTCCTGAAAACGCAGGTGTACGGCGTGCATTGATCAGCCGCATGAGACTAACGGCATCCGAAGCAACTGGATAACCTGCTGAAAGTCAACTGCCCGATGGCATCCGGAAAAGATCCTTACAAAGATGAAATCCCTTTGCTGAACGATTGAGATACGGATTCTCCTGCGGGATATCCGCTCCCGAAAGGTTCTCTGCCCCTGAACATCTGCCATGCGGAAACTCCGATCGGTGTTTCCGCATGGTTTTCCTATCTTCAGAAAGGAGCCGGCCTCCCGCGCCGCAGTGCAATGAAACTGACCTATGTCATTCCTGACACCCGGCAGACGCTTCGGGAAATTCTCCGCAATAATCTGAACCTGACCTACAACCAAACGCTGGAAACCGCCAGGAACGGGTGCATCAGGGTCGATGGAAAGCCATTTTTCTTCAATCAGATCCCCAGGGAAGGTCAGATCCTCGAGATTGATCTTCCTGCGTTTCCACCCTGGAAGGTGTCCGACGATTCCCTCTTTCTCCCCTCACCGGAGGTTCTGTATCGGGATGATGCACTGCTGGCCGTCAACAAGCCTCACAATCTGGTCGTTCACCAGCCGCCTCATCAGCAGCATTTTGAGGATACGCTCCAGCTTCGCATTCACGCGCACCTGAGTCCGAGGTATCACGCCCTCCACCGTCTGGATGCGGAAACCGGCGGTATTGTCCTGTTCACCAAGTACCCTTACGTTACATCAGTCTTCCACCGGTTTCTGGATGCCCATCTGGTCCACAAAGTCTATGATGCGCTGACGGAAGGCTGGATTCCGGAGGATATGATGACAATCGACCTGCCGATTGATCGCATTGAACCAGACAGCTTTACCCGCGTGGTACGTGAGGACGGTAAACCTTCCCGCACAGAAGTCCGGGTCCTTGAGCGCCTGTGCATTAACGGCCGCAGGATCACCCATGTCCGGCTTTCCCCGATTACGGGCAGGACCCATCAGCTGAGAGTGCATCTTTCCCACATTGGGTTTCCGATCCTCGGAGACCCAAGATATGCTTCCACTCAGAGCAACGAAACCACGCTGCTCCTGCGGATTCCCTTTCTGCAGCTGTTTGCGCAGGAAATGACCCTCCCTCATCCGCAAAGCGGACAGTCTCTGATACTCAGGGCGCCCTCGGACGTAGGCATTAACTGCACAGATTTTGACCAATAAAAAGGAAGTGGCAGATGCCACTTCCTTTTTTGAATTCTAAGAGAACAGATTACTCCTTGACGCCACCAAGTGCAACGCCAGCAATAATATATTTACTGAAGGCAAAGTACACCAGAAGCAGCGGCAACGCAGTCATTGTCAGGCCAAGATAAATAGAGCCGAACTCCGTTCTGTAAATATCACCGCGGAGCTCCTTAACCATCATGGGCAGGGTCTTCATGTTCGGGTTAGTTAACAACATGAGGGGTCTGAGGTAGTCATTCCAACTGGCAATCACCGACATGATTCCCATGGTCGCCATGGCAGGAACCATGATGGGCATGATAATCGTATTGTAGATTCTGAATTCACCTGCGCCATCGATACGTCCTGCTTCTACCAGGGAGATCTGGAAATTTGCTTCCAGATACTGCTTGAAGAAGAACACTGTTGAGGCGGCGGCGATGGCCGGGATAATCAGCGGCAGATAGCTGTTCACCCATCCCAGCTGATACATGAAGATATAGAAACCGGTAGAAGTAATCTGTGCAGGGATCATGATGATGCCCATCACAACAGCCACAGCGAAATTTCTTCCCTTGAAGCGGTATACGGTCAGGCCGTATGCGGTCAGAGCGGAGAAATACACGGACAGGATGGTCGCGCCGAATGCAATGATGGCGCTGTTGATGAAACCGGTCTTCAGGTCAAAGTTCTTGCTCTGCAGAACCTGCCAGTTATATCCGAAGTATGAGCCGGGAATCAGAGAGACGCCCTGTTGAATCTGCTGACTGGATCTGGTGGAGTTGACAATCATGATCCAGAAAGGAAGGATGGACAGCACGCACAGGAAGATGCACAGGACGTACACCATCGCCTTCTTGGTCCCCTGCTGGTTGAAGGTGTTCAGGAAAAGCGTAATAACCGGCAGGATCAGAAGGGGTAACATCACCATGTTGCTGATAATGGCATTGGAGAAAGGCAGCTTGATGGGGAATGCAGAAACGCGAATTACCGTATAGACGAGCAACACGATCGCGATAAGGTTGGTGAAGGAAGCGATCGTGTACAGCTTGCTGGAATACTTGTTGCCTGTGGCAATTTCCAGTGCAGCCGTGGCCACCAGGCAGAAGAAGGCCAGCCAGATGCACAGATAGAATCCGCCAAAGTTGGCATCATACAGCTTGTAATTGTTGATAACCTGATGGTCGAGTTCCAGCTGTGACGGAAGCTTTCCGGGAAGCAGGCTGTAAGACAGAGCATCCACCTTGGAGCCATCTGAACTGTTCTGCTGGGCAATCAGATCGTCCAGCTTTTTCTGTTCCTTGTCGACCTGGGCTTTCTGTTTGTCAATGCTTTCCTGGTCTTTGCCGCCGGATACATACCTGTCATATTTATCCTGGGCACGTTTCAGCTTGTCTTCCTGTTTGGTGATATCCTCAGAAAGAGAATCTGCCGAATGGTCCTCAAACCTGGCAATTGGCAGGAACATACACACCAGTGTCAGCGCAATCAGAATCAGGCTGATCAGTTTAACATTTTTTTTCATTGATCACAGCCCCCTTTTCTTCTTAGGCACCGCATCCCGGTCCTTTAGCATGGCACTCAGCGCAAGCGAGCAAATGACAATCACAATGAAGAGAACCACGGACGCCGCACTGGCCATGTTGAAGTTATATGTTCCCGTGAAGCCCTGCTGATAGATGAAACGTGCGACCGTATTGGTCGTATTGTTGGGATTGCCCTGCGTCATCAGGTGAGGAATATCGAACATGGTGAATCCGCCGACCAGGGACGTAACCAGATTGTACAGAAGAATGGGCCGGATCAGCGGAAGCGTGATTTTCCAGAAGATCTGGCGGGACGTGCAGCCGTCAACCATTCCCGCCTCAAACAGGGACGGGTTGATACCAGAAATGCCAGCAATCATGATGATCATGGTGTTTCCATACCACATCCACCACTGGATAAAGGCGATGATTCCCCTGGATACCCAGACTTTTCTAAAATACTCATACGGCATGTTTTCCATTCCCAGGCTCTGAAGCAGCGTGTTCACCGGTCCGATCGGATATGAGAACAAAGAAAAGAACAACATGGCGATGGTGGCGGCGGTGATGATATTGGGCATGTAAATCAGCACCTTGAAGGCACCCTGTCCCCGCAGGTGAAGATGGGAATCCGTGAACCAGCTTGCCAGGATCAGTGCCATGCTGATCTGCGGGATGAAATTCATGGTCCACATGATAACGGTGTTTCCAAAGGATTCCCAGAACAGCTTCGAAACATCATTGGCAGAAAACAAGATTTTGAAGTTATCAAAACCGATGATGGAATTGTTCAGGATTTTGTCCCATCCAACAGCGTCCGTCAATGAAGTTTTAAAGGTGAACAAGATCGGATACAGCTGGAAGATGAGAAAAACGATGAAGAAAGGCGCGATGAACAGATAACCGTAACGGTCATAGTTCAGATTCGCATTGCGCTTTTTCGTGTTCTGCATAGCCCCACCCTTTTCTCTTAAAAATCAGAAATCGGGCTGCCCTGCCTCACGGCAAAGGCAGCCCGATCTATCGTCAAAGCTGAAAACGCGAATGGTGAAATTAATCTACGGAAATGCCGGTGAAGGCAGCGGAAACAGCAGCCTTGAATCCAGCAAGCGCATCTTCAAGCGTCTTCTCACCACGGATGTAGGGAAGAGTCGCTTCGTCATTCCACAGACGATCGATGGTCTCATCATATTCAGTCCAGGTCTTTCCGCTGGCGATCGCGGCGGCATCCGCAAAGATGCTGTAATGATCCTGTCCGCCCAGGAAGGGATTGGGAGTGCCACCCTCGGCGACGATCTTCTCAACCACGGTCTTGGATCCGACGAAATCTCCGGAGTCCTTGGCATACTGATACAGGAAGTCCTCATCCAGGGTAAAGAAGTTGATCAGGTCTTTGATGGCCGCTTTCTTGGCATCGTCAGCCGCAGCAACCTTGGCTGCATTGGCAGCAATCCAGGTTCCGCCCCAGCTGTAGGGAACAGGAGGCTGGGTCATGCGCCAGAGACCGAAGGTACCATTGTTTTCATCAGAGAGTTTCTTGATTTCGTCATCGCTCATGCTGCCGTCCGCGCCGGGCACGCAGTTGGGCTTGAGGGTGTAGTGCAGGCCCCAGGTCGGGAGCAGATAGCAAAGGATCTCATTGGTGCCGTTCATGCCGGCAAACCAGGTCTCGGTCCAAGCGGTGCCCTTGGCATCCAGGTCCTCTTCGTAGGAAGTCTTCAGCAGATCCAGTTCGTCGAGCAGAGAGTCGTCGATAACCAGCTTGCCATCCACAACCCAGCCCTGTTTACGGTCATACTTTGCAGCGTTGAAGATGTCTCCAGGACCCACGAACATCTTGCAGGCACCGTTGGAAGCTTCCTTCAGCTCCTCAGCGGTCTCCATGAAGGTATCCCAGTCCTTGACCTTCTCGGCCATCTCTTCGGGGGACTTGACGCCCAGATATTTCTCGGCGAGGTCAGCACGATACATCAGGGAGCCGGGTGTGGACTGCCAGGACAAGCCCTTCTGAACACCGGTGCGGGTATCCTGACCGATTTCACGCATGGCGGGCAGTGCGATGGCGAAATCCTCGTCGGTGAATCCGAGCTCTTTCAGGTCAGCGGTCCAGTCGCTGTTGGTATATTTCTTAACGAAAGCAGCCTCCAGCGTGAAGACATCCGGAGCATCCGCGCTAGCGGCATCCGCAGCCAACAGCGTATCCACGTGGTTCGTGTATTCGCCGCCATCAGTGGGATAGATGGTAAAGTTGATCTTGACCTCGGGATGCTTCGGCAGATAGTACTTGGTAATCATTCCTTCCAGCTCATTGGTGAATGACCAGACATTCAGGGTGATTTCTTCGGCTGCGGCGAAGGATACTGCTCCAAGGATCAGCATGCTCGCCAAAACCAGTGCCAGAAACTTTTTCATGATTGTCCTCCTCTTTCTGTGTCGATACACTTTTTCTCCAGAATCACTTTCTGGGATTTGACCATAGTCTAGCACATTACGAAAACGTTTTCAACCCTTCATTTGGAAATCTTCACTGAATTTATGCGCGCAATTTTGACGAGAAACCGTTTTCGGTACAAATATGCAGAAAGTATTCTGCATGAAACCTGTGAATTATATATAATTTGATATCATCGTTCATGTTGATTTATTACACATCTGTATTCAAACGCATCTTTGCTTTGATCATTTTGCCAAAAAACATTTAGAATCATCTTGCAGATTGCTCATGCCCGCAGGAGAAAAAAGAAAACGTTTTCTTCCACAGGATCCTCCTGTCAGGTCAGAACTCCCTTTACCTGGCACGTTTCAAGGTAAAACCAGTCTCATGCGCAAATGCAGCCTGGATATCTTCCGGAATCTCCTCATCCAGGAGAACACGAACCTCCCTTACTGCTCCTAAGAAGGAAGGATTCTTTTTCGGGATCAGTCCTTTTTCGGCGAGCATCTGCTCCGCCAGCGCCATAACCTTCCCCTGGTTCACCGTCTCGCTGATTTTTATCCGCCAGCCCGTCTGCCTTGCAGCTTCCTGGATTTCCTCCGGAAAACGTTTTCCTTTTTCAGGGGTGAGATACATCAGCTCAATATATCTACCTTCCTTGTCCTCACGAATGCTTTTTTTGAGAGGCGCAGCTTCGCCGACAAGGGCCCATGACAGGATGGACATGGCAAGGTTCTGTTCCACCATTTCCGTTCCTTCCGGAGGCCTGAATCCGTCAAATACCTCTTTTTTTCCAGGAACGCTCCCCTCTATCGGCACGGCGTCCTCTCCCCTGAAGACCATATTCCATCCCGTCAATAGTTTGAATTCCCTGCGCCGTTCCTCATCTCCGTCCTGTACAGAGGTCCGGGTGATCTCATAGCAGCAGCGACTGGTATAGTATGAAGGTTTGACGAATCTTCCCCCAAACAGCCGGACCACCAGGCCTTCCATGGCTCTGAAATTGGCTGAAGGGTTCAGGGACAGTGTCCATCCCAGCTCCTTTCGGAGTTCTCCCGACAGTTCCGCCATCCGCTCCTGGTTGACCGTTGCCGGATAATCAACGGTTACAACCGCTTCAGATCGTTCCAGATGGATGCTGATCTTGCGGATTTCCACCCCTTGGAGATGACTTCGGACCCATTCCTCCACTTCCTGTGGTGTGACCGACAGTTTGTTTCTGTCTTCCTCAAGTTCCTCTTCCGTTGCAGGTCTGAGCAGATGCATGTGTCTGGAGTCCCTGAGAAAACAGCCGGATTCTGTCAGAACACGTGCAAACCGGTCTGCTTCATCCGGAGCTTCCGCCCTTTTCAGGTCTCCACACCAAAGGAACAGCGCCATCTCCGGCGTCAGAGGTCTCCCCTTTTCCCGTTCCAGCCAGAACTCCCGCAGCCGCATCAGGTCTTCTGCCCCAGGCATCCCGCATGCGCACAGGGTGGCAGGCTGCTGCTGCCGGATCTGTTGACGTTTACGGCCCAGCAGAATCTCAACCTTTTCCCCCACAAGAGGACAATAGACGCGTCTTCGCCACTCGGTGGCCACTTCCTCGGACAGTTCCCCGATGGCCTCCTGATCCCCGTGAACCAGCACCACATGTCGGGGTGCCAGTCGGTCGATCATACTGACAATCTCTGACTTGTCCGCATGGGCGGACAGTCCCACCTGGTCCACGTGGCAACGAACAGGCAGGCTAAGCCCATCAAGAACCAGCCTTCGGTTCTCCGGTTCGGTCTGCAAAAGGTTCAGAAGTGCACGTCCCGGTGACTCCTCATCCTGATAGCCTGTCAGGAGAATGGAAGCATTTTCCATCCCTGCCATCAGCTTTGCGTACTGAACGCTAGGTCCTCCGCTGAGCATACCTGAACTGGATACCAAAATCACAGGCCCGGGTTTGCGAAGCAGATCTTCCCGGTTTTCCATTCTCTCCAGTGCACGGATTTCTTCATTATAGAAAACTTCATTCCCCTTCAGAATCCGTCTTGCAAGACCAGCCTTCAGGTATGTTGGGTTGAGTTTGTACACCCTGCAGATATCTCTGACCATCCCGTCCACGATCACCGGAACTTTGGGAATGTCCCCGTTCTGCATTGCACGCCGCAGAATCAGCAGCACCTCCTGAGACCTGCCCAGAGCAAAGGCTGGGATCAGCACTTTTCCCTTCATGGCGATTCGCTCCGCAACCGCAGAAACCAGCCTGTTCTCTTCCGCCTGACGGTTGCTGTGCAGGCGGTTTCCGTACGTTGATTCAAAAATGGCGACATCCGGGCGCAGCTTGGGAATCTGGGCGGCTTCGACGGTTTGCTGCGCAAATCCGGAAATATCTCCTGAATAGAAAAGCACCCCTTCCTCAGACTCAATCTGAAAGCAGACTGCCCCGGCAATATGTCCCGCCAGATACTGAGTTACCCGGATTCCCGGCAGTATTTCCTGGGGTGCAAGAAGTCTCAGCATCCGTACCCTGCTGAACATGGCTTCCACGTCCTCATGGGTATAATGGGGAATTCCGTCTTCCTGCTGGCCCATGATGCGAAGACTGTCCTGAAGCAGGACCCGTGTCAGATCCAGAGTCATCTGGTTCATATAGATAGGGGCTTCCGGATATGCGCGGCTGATAACCGGAAGGGAGCCCGTATGGTCCATATGCGCATGACTGATCAGGATTGCCTCCACGCCGCCCGCCTGCTGCACAGTCAAAAAATCCGGCATGGGATCCCTGTCGCTCCCCTGTCGGATTCCTGAATCCAGAAGCAACCTGTGGCCCCCAATACTGACATGAATGCAGCTTCCTCCCACTTCCATCGCTCCGCCGGCAAATGTGATCTCCATATTGACCTTCCTCTGTTTCCGGAATGCCATTTCCGGCATTTCCCGTACTCATGTTTCCAAGGCACGAGCCGGAGTGCGCCAGATATCAACCTTCCTTTTTTCTATTTTTATACCAAATTCCTTATTTTATGTCAACTTTCCGTCAAGGCTCTTTCTCATATTTCTTATTAATCTCGAATATTTCTTGCTTTTTCGTTGTTTTGGTGTATGATAATCACGAATACAAACAGGAGGTAACTTCATGGAAGAAACAGTAAAACGCCGCTTGGTCACCCGCAGTGACTTTGACGGTCTGGTTTGTGCAATGATTCTTAAGGAGCTCGACCTCATTGACGAAATCAAATTCGTCCATCCCAAGGATGTTCAGGACGGCAAGGTGGAGATCACTTCCAGCGATATCACCACCAACCTGCCCTTTGACAGCCGCGTGGGTCTTGCCTTTGACCATCACGAGTCTGAGTTGACCCGTCTGGCCGGCGTAGACTACAAGGGACGCTATATCATCGATCCTGACGCCCGCTCTGCGGCACGCGTGGTATATGATTATTATGGCGGGCGGACGAATCTCCCCAGGATTTCCGAGGAGTTGATGCTTGCGGTGGACAAGGGAGATTCCGCGGACTTTACCATGGAGGAGGTTCTCAACCCCACCGGATGGGTCCTGATGAATTTTATCATGGATGCCCGTACGGGACTGGGGCGCTTCCACGATTTTCGCATTTCCAACTATGAACTGATGATGGATCTGATCGACTACTGTGTGGACCATACCATCGAGGATGTTCTGAAACTGCCCGACGTGGTCGAACGAGTAGACCTGTACTTCAAGCAGCAGGAACTCTTCAAAGCTCAGGTGCATCGTCTGGCAAAGGTTCATGGACGCGTGGTGGTTCTGGATCTGCGCAATGAAGAAGTCATTTATGCAGGGAACCGGTTCATGATCTATGCCATGTTCCCGGAAACCCAGATCTCCATTCATGTGGCCTGGGGTTTCCGCAGGCAGAATACTGCTGTCATGATCGGCAAATCCATCATCAACAAGGGCAGTCATGCCGATATCGGAGCGCTGTGCCTCAAGTACGGCGGCGGGGGGCACCGGAATGCCGGTACCTGCCAGCTGGACAACGAGCACGTGGACGGGGAACTGCCCGCCATCATTGAAGCGCTCAACTGTGAATGCACGCCCATGCCCTGATGGTTTTCTTTCCCGGAGAGCTCGCTCTCCGGGTTTTTCCTTAGCTCTGGGCTGTCTTGTATTCTTTGTTGTCGTTGTTCTTTGAGAGAGGGCGCGGAATCCTTCGCTTTTGACCTGCGCTGTCCGCTGATGAACAGGAGGCCTTCATGCTCAAGCATCCTTCCCGTGTCGTTCTGCTTTTCTTCCTGCTTCTTCCCGTTCTGCTGTTTCTCATTGTCTTTTCCTGCTCTGCGTCTCTCTCGGGAACAGATATTCAGATTCCTGATCTCATTGCCCATCTGTCTCTTTCCTGTGAGACGGAAACTCTTCCATATGACACTCTGGCGGGAAAGTAAACGGTCCTTCGTTTTGACATTCCGGAGGATTTCGAGCAGGCAGATCATCTCCTGCTGTATGTCCGGCATCAGTATGCTCAGGTGTTTATCGACGATGAACTTCGATGGGCAGTCCTCCCTCCACAGGAGCCTCCCATGCTGTCTACCCCAGGCAATTACTGGATCATTCTTCATCTGGTTGTCGATCAGGATGCCGGAAAAGCCTGTCGCATCCTCATGACCCCGGTGTATTCCTCTTCTTCGTATTCAAGTCTCATGATGTCATCTTCTCCTGCCTACTATCATGAAGGCATCTACAATGAGTACGCAGTGCTTTTCTGTCCATGCTGACTCTGGGAAGCGGTCTTTTTATGTTCACGCTCTCCTTTTTTTATCTATTCAGGTTGTAAAAAAGAAGAGTCTGATATGCCTGAGCATCATGAGCATGTTAACCGGCGTGTGGAAAATCAGCGGACTACCTGTCCATCCACATGCTGTTTACCTGAGGCAGCGGATTTCGGCTTACTCCAAAGTCCATTTATCTGTGCGGCATCTCCTCCTTTGTCTTTCTTCCTGCCCTGGGAACGCATTTTATCATGCTCCAGGAACCAGGCAAACTGAATATCTGGGACAAAATATGCTCTACTCTCTCCATTGCCATCATCCCCGTGGCTGTTCATCTGCCAGATATTTTCCGTGAAGAGCTTCACAGTGCGCTCCCCCTGACACTGATTGAAAACATCGTGTTCATGGCCCTTCTGACAATTTCTGTGTATTCTCACCATAAAAAGATTCTGTACCTTCTGCCCCTTCCGCTCTCTGCCCTTGCGGATCTGCAGGTGTATCTGATCACCCGATCTTCAGTGAACACCATTTTTTTCATGACTGTGATTCTCCTTAATGTGTTCTTCAGGGTAGTTGTCTTCATCCGGGACTCACTGCATCAGGAGGTGGAACTTCGCGAAGCCCGTCTCAATCTGCTGATAGATCAGATCCGTCCGCACTTTATCTACAATACGCTGACTTCCATTTATTATCTTTGTGACATGGATCCCCAGAAGGCCAAGGAAGTCATCGGGAACTTCGCGACTGTCCTGAGAGGAAATTTCCATTCCCTCAGTTCCAACAGCCCGGTTCCTTTTGCAAATGAACTGAAGATCACAAAAGCATATCTGGATGTGGAACAGACCCGATATGAGCACAAGCTGGAAGTCACCTTCCATATTGAGGAGACAGAATTCATGCTTCCCCCCCTGACGCTGCTGCCCCTGGTGGAAAACGCTGTGAAACATGGCATGCACCCGTCTCATCTTCCCCTTCGCCTGCACATTTCCACCACCCGCCACAAGGATGAGGTTCACCTGATCATTCAGGATAACGGTCCAGGGTTTGAACCCGACATGAACTGGAAACCCCACCACGGGCTTGGCAACACACGCAAACGACTTGGCATACTCTGTCAGGGGCAGCTGATCATCGAGAACAATCCCGAAGGAGGGGCAAGGATTATCGTCCAGGTGCCGGTACTCGGAAAACGTCCCTTGCCACATCCGGACGAGAATCCTCCCGCTTATTCAAGAGGAAATGATGGTAAAAACTGAAAAAAGAAAGGCGGCCCCCAGGCTAACCTGAGTTGCCGCCTTTCCATGCTGCAGCATTTGCTTTGCAAGAGTGAAGTATTGATGGAGAAAGCGCTGTCATTTCAGGGTACATTGCATATAGCCGTTTTCTCCGGCCAGTCCAGGCCAAAGCGGCCAGCAGAGGAGGTGATGCCATGTGCATCACCTCTTCTGCTGTATCTTGCCCCGCCCTCCCCGGCATTACCCTCTGACGGAAACTCGGGAACTGAGGTGGCACGATCATCTGTTTGCCACAATGCCCTCTCGCCAGGATGCTGAAGGAAGGGAATAACGCTGTATTGCGGTACGCGAAACGGGAAGTCCGTGATCTCGGATGACCTGTTCCAGCGTATCCATAAGTACAGGGATTTCGTTGCAAACCAGACAGGCGATGCAGAACTGACCATTGTGTTCAATCATATTCAGATGCAGTGTGTTTCCAGCAGGCGGCTTGCAGAGGAAACGAATATCCGTAATCTGGTCCGAATAGGCGGTTTTGTGCATGGAACCGATATAATCTATATAGAAAGTATCATGTGATATCGTTAAAAATCCGGATGGTTTTTCCAGCTCAGCCTGGTAATCCGTGGCCTCCTCCATGCGCTTGCGGTACATTGCACCTAGACGGTTATAGGTGGCACGGTAGATATCCGGATTCATCTGCTGTTTCAGCATGGCACGGAGTTGGGCGGCACGCTGGGCGAAAGGCAGCGTGTCCAGTGGAGTTCCGCTGATGGGCAGGATTATACGGCTGGAGCAGTTTTTGAAGGTTTCCTCACATTCCAGCATACGCCGGATCGACACGGGGATGTTGACAAGGACTGGCGCGTCTGCATCCGGATGAACGCGCAGGACCGCTTCCCCGACCAGCATGGAGAGCATGACAGAGGGGGATGTACCGTTTTCTTTGACAAAACGCATGAAAGCGTCAACCGGCAGACGAAAGCCGTATTCCAGTATTTCCCCGCGAGAGGGGATAATCTCCGGAAGATGATATGCCGAGATTGAACGACGCTCCGGCAGGGTGAAATCAGGGGAAACCGGATACTGCCTGGAAAACGGCTCAAACGACTCTGCGTCTTTTTCCGGGGTACTGTCCGAACGGATGCCGGCAGCGTCATATTCGACACCATCCTTCATGCAGTAATAATGATACAGCACCGATTCCAAGAACGCATTGATCCCCTGTCCGTCGCAAAATCCATGGAACATGGAGAACCAGGTCCGGTTTCCGTCCCAGGTAATATCCAGCATATGGTAATTTGTCGCACTGCCACCCAGAGAACGGGGGCCGGCATGATGAGCGACCTCCATTGGCAGCGGGTTTTTTGCATAGTAGACGGCACCATGTTCAATCGTAAATGTATCAGTCAGATAGGGCATCCGGCGGGTTGTCCGATCCAGAGCTTTTTGCAGCAGGTCTCCGTTGATATCCTCCCGGTGGCTGATCTCGACGGTGTATACGTTGATATCCACCGGGAGATAAACATAGGGGCTGCTGGAAAGGGCAAGTTCTTTCTTTTCAAAGGACGGGCGCGGGTTCATCATCATATCCTCCTCATTTTGAAATACTATGTTAAAAATGTACCTTACCCAGACAACTGTTCGGGAAAGGCATTTTTTAGGCAGAAACTGCAAATTATTTGAGTCTGGAAGAGATTGTACCCGGACAGAACACCAGACGGAGAGAAATACCGTCATTGTTTTAATGCCTGTACCTTTGCGAAGATGCTGTCTTTGCCTTTTCTGGCGCTGCGGTCCTGAAGCTTTTTCAGGTGATCTGTTTCATCTGCTCAGGATTTAGTGGCTCGTATTCTGTGCCTCTTGGCAGGATCATTTAATTTGCTGTTTTTAGGGAATCAGAATCATTTTTCGTGCCGCTTAACACTGCGTGAAAGCGATACGCCAACCGGACTACTTCAGTCCGAGACCGGAAATCAGGCCGTTTTCCGGCGTCGTATAGCGGGATTCCGCTTCACGGGTATAGGCGATGCCATGCCGGGAGAGTTGATCCAGGAACGCATCCACATACACACCGCTTTCAAAGGCACGAACAATTTCAAAATGGAAGAAACCGCTTGTGGCAGAAATATACAGTGTAACCGTGCTGAAATTCGGAGCAGTATTGGTTGCCATATACTTGGTCCTCACGATTTCATGGCTGTATGCGCCTGCCTTCAGGCTGCCAACATAATCGATCATGTATGTGTCATTGTTGGCATTTTTGGAAAAGTCCAGGTAAGCAAGCCGTCCGGAGAAATTTGGAATGGATGCACCAATCTGCCGAAGTGCACCGCCCATCCGATTGGCGATGAATTTGGCAGCGTTGGGATTATTTGACTGCTTGAGCACAGCCCGGGCATGGGCAGCCTGCTCAGCAAAAGACAGATCCCGCATTTCCTCAATCCGATAGGGAATCCGCAGGGCTCCTACGCAGTTTTTGAAACTGTTTTCTGCATTCAGGTGTTTGCGGTAGGAAGCGGGAACAAGTGCGCCGATGGTCTGTGTGAGATCCGGATGAACAGCTTGCACCGAATTTGCCATGATCACATGCAGAGCAGCAACCGGAGTGGACCTGTTGTCCTTGACGAAACGCATGAATTCGTCTTCTTTCACGCGAACGGGAACGCCGTACATATAATCCAGAGGCTTTTCATCGATCTCAGGGAGATGCAGATATTTATCCGCAAAAAAATTCATTGAGAATCCTTCAGGAAGCTCATACGGAACAGAGAAGGGGTCTTTTTCTTCATCGGGGAGAATGGGGCTATCCGGGGTACGTATGCCTTCTGCTTCATATTTTTTTCCGTCCCGGATACAGAAATAGTTGTAGATCGTCGCCTCAATAAATAGATTCATGCCCAGACCGTCGCAGAATCCATGAAACATGGAGAACCAGACGGTATCATTCCAATAGGTGACATCCATCTGGTGCCAATTGGTTTCCGGGCCGCCAACATGCCGCAGCTGTTCCGTCTGCGCAATCTCAAAGGGCAGGGGATTTCTGGCATAGTAGAAATCCCCATTCTTCTCAGTCAGCGTATCCGAAAAGTAAGGCATCCGCTGAAGGGTGAGGTTAACCGCCTCCTGGAGAATTTCGCCGTTGATGGAACTGCTCAGGCCCACCTCTACCACATAGGTGTGTGATGGCTTGCTGCGGTATAATTGGGACACTCCACTGTAATTTTTTTCCTTGAGTTCAAAATCCGGTCGATTCATTGTGATTGTCTCCTTTGTTAGTTTCACATGATCAGATGTTCCGTCAGGGTCTTCGCCTTCATCTGGAAATCTCGTGTCATGCGCGGGACATCTTCGGTTTCCTTGTCTTTTCCGTTCCTGTGTCAGTTGCTCGTTCTCTTCTGAAAGTAAGACCCGCCCCATGCGCAACGGCTCCGGAAGCCAAAAAAACAGTCTATGGGAATGGATCGGGTGAATTTGAGGCGGACACCCCTCACGGATCTCATGTCTGAACAGCATGAAACGGCCAAACTATCAGTCTGTTCAGTACCTCCGGGGCAAATGTGCGAATCAATTCGCATTGTTTCCGGAAGACGAAGTCATATCAGGAGCATTCCGGTTATCATCCATCAACTCCAGGATGACCTGAAAACGTCATGCCTGATTTTCGTTGTTGTTCTGCAGCAGGAAATCCTGGATGCTGAATTCTTTCTCATACAGGAAATCCATGCAGTAAACGGGCTTCCCGTCCGGATAATCGGTATGGAAGTCACTGACAGCTTTCAAGATGATCTGAGCACTCATGGAAGTATCCCTGCGCTTGTCAATGAAATACTCCGTGCCGCTGTCACTGAACGAAATACGCAGCCATTCCGGCATCAGGGTGATCCTTACCCGAATGTTTCCGGCAGCCGAATATGCGTCCATGATTCGCTCGGTGAGCATTTCCTCTACAGCCAGGCAGATCTCGAGTATCCTCCGTTGGGGAAATCCGATGTAGGTGGCCAGTTCGCTGACCAGACTGGTGATCGGAACGATGGCATAGTTGCTGTTGCGGACCGATACATCGAACACCGTCACACCACCCGCCAGTTCCTCGCTCACAGCCAGACGCTTGAGGCGCATCAGCATATCCGCATGGAGATTACGCTGGTCCAGCTTTCCGTTGACATTGAGCGGGAACTGGTCATACAGGAAGATATGTGAGGGGATTTTGAACCGGGCAATCATGGACCGCAGGGCGTTTTTGATTCTGTCCTGATCAAAGCTGGCACCGCCGTCTGTCATGGTCACGCAGGCTTCCACGCTTTCCCCGTAGATGGGGTGCGGTGCGCCCATGACCTTTGCCTCCCGGATGTTCTCTATCTGGTTCAGGGCGCTTTCGATTTCCGATGGGGAAATGTTTTCGCCGCCACGGATGATCACGTCCTTGATGCGTCCGGACAGATGCAGGTATCCTTCTTCATCAAAATATCCCAGATCGCCGGTATGCAGCCAGCCTTCGCTGTCAAAGGGCTGTTTCTCCCTGGGCAACTGGTCATAACCGTTCATCATATTGCCGCCGTAGGCAACAACTTCACCTATTTCGCCCTGGGGCAGGAATCCGCCTTTTCCATCCGAAATCCGGATACTCATCCCTTCGATGGCCTGGCCTACCGTTTGGGCACGCTTTTCCACCATGTCGGAGGGGCGCACCATGGTCAGAGGCGCAGCTTCGCTCTGACCGTACATGTTGATGAAAGTGGCGTTGGCATACTGCAGTTCTAGCCGCATCATCTGCACAGGGGTGGACATGCCGCCGGCAATCATGCAAAGATGCAGGTTGGGGACGACATTCTGTTCAAATTCCTCCTTCTCGGCCAGCCCCAGGTACACCGCACCCACGGCGGCCATGTCAGAAATCCGGTAGGCATCAATTTCACGCACCAGTGTTTCCGGCTTGTAGTTGGCGGGCAGGCACACCGCGGAGCCTCGGCAGAGATACGAATAGCTCATCATGAGGCCCAGAATATGGAACAGCGGCACAGCAACACAGATGCTGCGCCCTGCCCATCCCCCGATGTTCTTGTTAAACGCATCCGCATCGAAGGACAAGGCTTTCTGTGAGATCTGTACGGCCTTGGGTTTGGAAGTGGTTCCGGATGTGAAGATCAGGAAAGCGGTTTCATCCGACTGCGATTCGCTGCGTGCATCCGGTTCCTCAACCGCATCCGGAAAAGCATGTCCCAAGTCCAGTGTGGCAGGCCGGATATCCAGACAATGCGTTTCCGGAATGGAAGCAAGCGCGGCCAGCTCCCGCATTGCGTTCGGATTCTTTTTGGTTTCCCCGTTGTCGCCGCAAAGCAAAAAACCTGTATTCGTCATCGTCAGAAGTTCAGCGGCATCATCGCAGGTCAAGCTGTAATTCAGCAGAACTGCGACGCCGCCTGCCCGGATAATGGCGAAGAAGGCGATCAGCCAGTTGGCGGAGTTATAGCTCCACAGGCCAACCCTGCTGCCCTTCTCTATGCCCATTTCCTTCAATTTCCGTGCAAGGCCCTGAATGCCGTTTTGCATATCTTCATAAGTACAGATGTGTCCGTCGCCGACAATGGCAGGACGTCCTGGAAATTCGCGGCATAGCCGCGTCGAAAAGATACTGTTATTCATAAGCTGTTTTTGCTTCCTTATACTTGATTCTCTGTTTAAACATCTGACCATTCTGTCATCCGGATGACAGAATGGTCAGATGCTGGCGGAAAGTTGGTGATGGATTCCCTCTCACCGTTCTGGCCTTTATGCGGAAAAAGCCACCCCCGCGTTCTAAGAACCGGTGGCAAATTTCCTGAAGAGACCTGATCAGGCGAACTGCAGACTCCGGTTGGAATCCGGACAATCCTTCTGAACAATGGTCACATCTTTGAAATGAGCGAAACCGGTCCCCCTCCAGG